>NZ_CP171148.1:3696153-4017115 GCF_043099725.1 Nostoc sp. C110
ACCGCCAGCGAAACATTTGCTAAGTTTGAACAGCATTCTAATCCAAAATACGTCTTATCAATCACAGGACGTAACACAAAAGATTTACTCAAAGAAATTGAATCTGCCCGCAAAGGTGTAAACAATGCCTTTGAAAACGGCACAGATTGGCAAACGCCACTAGGAAGTTATTTCACAGCGAAACCATTGGGTAAAACTGGAGCAGTTGCTTATGTTTACCCCGCAGCAGTCAATTCTTATATCGGCATTGGTCGGACTGTTTTTCGCTTATTTCCAAAAGTCTTCGAGGATTTAAAAAGTAACAATCTCTACAACCGGGCTGCCGATGTTGAAAAGCTGGTTTATCCCAGAAGCTTACCTAAATTGACAACTAGACAACTAGAAACTCTCGAAAAGCAATTGTTAGATGATTCCCTAGCAATGTTTGAAAGTGAAATTGCCTTTGCTAGATACATGACGGCAATTTTCCGAGATGATTTTAAAGTCAAGCCGCAATCTGTGTTTGGGTATAGCTTGGGTGAAACTAGCATGATGGTTGCCCAAGGGGTTTGGAGTGATTTTGAGGGTGGAAGTAACACCTTAAACTCATCACCTCTATTTGGTGATAAGTTATCTGGGCCTAAAAATGCTGTGCGTGAATATTGGGGATTAACCGATTCACCAAATAACAATTTTTGGAATACCTATGTTCTCATGGCTACTCCATCTCAAGTTAGAGAATGCCTGAAACATGAAAATCACGTCTACTTAACTCAAATCAACACACCAGAAGAAGTATTAATCGCTGGTGATGATGCCGCCTGTAAGCGAGTGATTGAAACTCTAAGCTGTAACGCCTTCCCCGCGCCCTTCGACCATGTGATACATTGTGAAGCGATGCGATCGCAGTACGAGGAAATCAAGAAGGTAAACAGCTTACCATCACAAAATCTTCCAGGTATCGTTTTTTACTCAGCCGCCGATTATCAACCAATTGTACTTGATAGTGATGTAATTGCTCACAATATCGCCAAAGGATTGTGCCAAGAACTTGATTTTCCGCAATTAGTTAATCGTGTTTACGGTGATGGAGTCAAAATATTTCTAGAAGCAGGCGCAGGTAATGTCTGTTCACGATGGATTGATAAAATTCTCGGCAACCAAGAACATATCACAGTCTCTCTAAATCGTAGAGGGATGGATGACCATGCTGCAATGGTCAAAGCATTAGCAAAATTACTCAGTCATCAAGTAAACGTGGATTTATCACCACTTTACAACAAAGCTCAAGGAACTGCTAATTCAAATAAAGCAACATTGAGAACAGTTACCTTGGGTGGAAAAGCAATTGCTGCTACAATTTTGAGCGAAGAAAATCGCCAGATTGTTAAAGATTTGGTTGAGGATATTAAATGCAATCGCTTCAAAATACAGCCTCTAAATATACCTGATCTCCAGCAATCTGAAATCACAGATTTTCTTAAGACTTCTAACCAAATAACCCAAGAAGAAACTTACTCCTCTAACATCTTGCTTCAGCCAGAAGAAGTAAAACCGAAAAATATCATTGATAACGTTTTTGAAACGAGAGAACAATTACAATCTTCTGAGTCAAGCGGAATTGGGCAGCAAAATCTTCTTCATTCACAACCTGTCATCACTCAAAAAATTAGTAGCATCATCAGCATGTTCGATTTAAATAAGACCCAGTATCAAAAGCTCAATGCTAATAATTCAAAGATAACTAAAGCACACACAGCCTTCTTACAAGCTAGACAAGATTACAGTCAGCAAATGAGCGAAATCATTCAATTGCAACTAGCTTGCGCCCAAAACTTGCTTAACGACGAATCCTGACATAAGTCTACATACTTCAACCGTCAATAACCTAGGGTAAGGGGAAAGGTGAACTGATAAAAGGAAAATATTTCTTCCCGATTCCCTATTCCCCACTCCCCATTCCCCTTTTTTAATAATTGTAATCCGAGGGATAACTACCGTGACAACCGTAGATACGGTACTAAGTAAACACGATAATGGTCTTAACTTCTCCGCTTGGTCTTATAACAAAAACCAGGTTTGGAAAGGTTCTTTAGAAACTGTATCTTTCGAGAAACAAACCATCAAAGATAAATTGATGGTGTTAAATAAACCCTGCTACATCGTGAAAGTTGCCGGAAAAATCGGTGTCACTAATGAGGGTTATTTATCCCCTGGTGATAATGGCACAACAGCACAAGTAGAACTGCTAACATTCGCAGCACCAATTCGCATTCAACAATTTGGAGATCCGAATTTTCTCTCCTCTCATGGAGTGAAATATGCCTACGTTACCGGCGCAATGGCTGGCGGAATTGCTTCCGAAGAAATGGTCATTGCACTCGGAAAAGAGCAAATTTTGAGTTCCTTTGGTGCAGGTGGTTTAACTCCAGAACGTTTGGAAGCAGCCATAAATCGCATTCAACAAGCTTTACCTCAAGGGCCCTACGCATTTAATCTAATCCACAGCCCCAACGAACCTGCGATTGAACGCCGCGCTGTAGATTTATATCTAAAATATCAAGTGAGAACAGTAGAAGCCTCTGCATTTCTCGACTTGACTCCCAACATTGTTTATTACCGTGTTGCTGGATTGGGATTGAATAGCGCCAATCAAATTGAAATCAAAAATAAAATCATTGCCAAAATTTCTCGCCGAGAAGTTGCTACTAAATTTCTGCAACCAGCACCAGCGAGAATACTCAAAGAACTTCTGCAACAAGGATTAATTACTGAGTTACAAGCAACTCTTGCAACTAAAGTTCCGATGGCTGATGATATTACCGTCGAAGCTGATTCTGGAGGTCATACAGATAACCGTCCCCTGGTTTGTTTGCTGCCTTCTATTATTGCCTTGCGGGATGAAATTCAAGCACAATGTCATTACCAAACACCAATTAGAATTGGCGTAGCAGGGGGAATTGGAACACCACAATCAGCATTAGCAGCTTTCATGATGGGTGCTGCTTATATAATGACCGGTTCTATTAATCAATCATGCGTTGAATCTGGGGCTTGTGAACATACCAAAAAGTTACTAGCCCAAGCAGAAATGGCTGATATGATAATGGCACCAGCAGCCGATATGTTTGAAATGGGAGTCAAATTGCAAGTTCTCAAACGGGGTACAATGTTCCCCATGCGAGCGCAGAAATTATTTGAACTCTATCGCGCTTATGATTCCATCGAAGAGATTCCTTTAGCAGAAAGACAGAAATTAGAAAAACAAGTTTTTCGCAAAACTATTGCCGAAGTATGGGAAGGAACTGCGGCTTATTTGTCCCAAAAGAATCCTGAGAAACTTGGGAAAGCAGTCAATAATCCTAAACTGAAAATGGCGTTGATTTTCCGTTGGTATTTAGGATTATCTTCTCGCTGGTCGAGTTCTGGTGAAAAAGGTAGAGAAGTCGATTATCAAATTTGGTGTGGCCCGGCAATGGGCGGTTTCAATGACTGGGTACGCGGTTCTTACCTTTCTGAACCAAATAATCGTCAGGTAGTTGATGTTGCTAATCAAATTATGACTGGTGCAGCCTTTTTGTATCGTGTCCAAAATTTGAAAATTCAAGGGCTGCAAACTTCCAATTATTACAGTCAATATCACCCTGTTCGTTCTACATCATTGTTGGAGATTTAAAAATGACTATAAAACAGTCTTTCACAGCAGACGATATTCAAGTATTTTTGGTATCTAACTTAGCTAAGTTGTTAGGAGTAGCAACTGATGAAATAGATGTCACAGAACATTTAGAAAACTATGGTTTGGATTCAGCCCAAGCAATGATTCTAGTAAGTAACTTAGAAAAGTTGCTCGGATTTCAACCATCTCCGTTGCTACTGTGGCATTACCCAAATATTGAAGCTCTTTCACAGCGTTTAGCTGAAGAAGTGCAAGATGGTTCACCGATTCAAGATACCAAGGTAGTAGCCTCTAATGCCAATGCTGCACCCTCTATTCTAGATTTAGGTGCTGAGGCTGTTCTTGACCCCACCATCCATCCTGGTGCTGCATCTAATGTAGCTATAGGTGAACCCAAGAACATCTTTTTAACTGGTGGAACTGGCTTTTTAGGAGCTTTTATCATCCGGGAATTGCTACAAGAAACTAATGCGGATATCTATTGCTTAGTGCGTGCTGCTAATGCTGAAGAAGGCAAAAGCAAACTCCAAAAGAATCTGGAACAGTATGCTATTTGGCAGGAAGAATTTGCCTTCAGAATTATTCCGATTGTCGGCGATTTATCTCAACCATTGTTAGGTATTGGTTCCGAACAGTTTCAAGTCTTAGCTGCAAATATTGATATCATTTATCATAGTGCTGCTTTGTTGAATTATGTTTTCCCATACTCAGCACTGAAAGCAGCCAATGTTTTAGGCACTCAAGAAGTTTTGAGATTGGCTTGTCAAATTAAAGTCAAGCCTGTACATTACGTTTCTAGTGTTGCTGTTTTTGAATCCACTGCTTATGCTGGCAAGGTTGTCAAAGAACAGGATGAATTTAATCATTGGGAAGGTATTTATCTTGGTTACTCACAAACAAAATGGGTAGCTGAAAAGTTAGTAAAAATTGCCCGTGACCGTGGGCTTCCTGTAACTATCCACAGACCACCACTGATTTCAGGTGATAGTAAGACAGGCATTTGTAACACACATGACTTTATCAATTTGATGACCAAGGGCTGTCTACAAATGGGATATTTCCCTGATGTAGATTATATGTTGGATATGTCACCTGTGGACTATGTAAGTAAAGCGATTGTTTATCTATCACGCCAAAAAGAATCCATAGGTAAAGCTTTCAATTTACAACATCCCCAACCCGCCGCTTTAAAAATGCTAGTTGAGTGGATACGCTCTTTTGGTTATTCAGTTGAGATGATTCCTTACGAAAAATGGCAATCAGAGTTAATCAATAATGTGACTTCTGCTGACAATCCTTTATACACTCTGCGACCATTTTTGCTGGAACGTTGGTCTGATGAACAACTGACTATTCCTGATTTGTACTTACAAGCTAGAAGACCCCACATTAGCTGCCAAGATACTCTTCACGCATTGGCAGGGAGTTCTATTGCTTGTCCTCCAATTGACTCTCAATTGTTTATGACCTATACCGCCTACTTGATTCAAAGCGGCTTCTTGAATCTAGCTTAGGAATTCACAAATTGCGTAGGATATGTTAGGAACGTAACGCACCATCCTGGATACTTTCGGTGCGTTACGAACCTAAAAAATAAGTTTATTTAGTCCAAGCTTTTTAAAACTCAGTACTACTTAACAGCCAATATTTCAGATGCCAGCAACAACTAATACACTAACAGCGGCAATCTAATTGCCCTGTTTTTTTATGCTCAATCATGTAAATTTTTAGTATTCAACCCTTGACAGAAGCAATTGAGGATAGAATGGTTAATGTCGGGCATAAAAGGTTGATTTTACCCGCTGGCTTTTATGAGTGATCAAAAGCCAAATGCTAGCAGTCTGAAATAACCGAACTCCTTTAAGGCCTAACTTCTTCGATGCATAAGTCCTAAATTTGCGTTTGGACTGCTACATCTATCCAATGCACCAAACAAGCATTTGAAAGGGTAATAACTCAAGATGTTTCTTGTAGTTTGAGATATTACGCGTACTTAATTGTAGAACGAGAACCACTGTAAATGCAAGGCAGCTTCATCAAGTTGAATTCACCAATATTCTTACATGAACAAAACACATCAAGGTCAGAGCAAAAAAACTGCTCTTATTACTGGGGCAGCCGGTGGAATTGGCTACGAATTAGCCTGTATTTTTGCTGCTCATAATTACAATCTAGTCTTAGTAGACAGAAACGGGCCAAAGCTAGTAGAAATTGCAGCTAAATTCCAAGGAAAATTTGGAATCTTTGCCAAAACTATTGTTAAGGATTTATCTATATCAACTGCTCCTGAAGAAATTTTCACGGAGTTGCAAAAAGCCGATATGAATGTTGATGTGCTGGTAAATAATGCCGGATTTGGTATCTATGGATTATTTCACGAAACAGACCTAGCTACTGAATTGGAAATGCTACAGGTAAATTTGGTGTGTCTCACCCATTTAACCAAGCTATTCGTGAAGCACATGGTCAAGCAAGGTGAAGGTAAGATATTAAACGTCTCCTCAGCTGCTGCTTTTCAACCAGGGCCTTTGATGGCAGTTTATTTTGCTACTAAAGCTTATATCTTATCTTTTTCAGAAGCGATCGCTAATGAGTTAGAAGGTACTGGTGTCACTGTGACAGTTCTTTGCCCAGGCTCAACCGCATCTGCCTTTCATGAAAGAACCGGAATGGCTGACTCTAAGCTGCTCAAGGGTAAGAGGATGATGGATGCACGAACAGTAGCTGAAGTTGGTTTTCGTGCCTTAATGAAGGGTCAAACCATTGTCATTCCTGGTTTACTCAATGCAATACTTGCAAAAAGCGTCAGATTTGTACCTAGAAATTTGGTAACAAAAATTGTGAGAAATATGCAGGAGGATAAGTGAGCAGGGGAAGAAAGAATAATTAATGACTAATGACTAGGATTAATATTGCCAGTATTTCAAGTTCCAGCCAAAATTCTCTACCGCAACAGCAGCAACATAATTGTTAGCAGGTAGTAGTTCAAAAAGACTCCAGTCTTCAGATATCTGTAACTTGGCTGGTTCTGTGGGAGTTAGCGACACTTCAATTTGCTCTAACTGGGATAGTCCGTCTCCAGTTGCTTTTAAATAAGCTTCCTTACAAGTCCAGTAACGGAAAAATACTTCTTGCTGTTGATTGGGAGATAGCGATCGCAACATCTCATATTCTCTCGGTAAAAAGAACCGTTTGGCAAGAGCTTCAATATCAGACATCGGGCGAATATATTCTAGGTCTACACCAATTGGGCGAGTACAATTCACCGCACACAAACCCAACCCTTGGGAATGAGACAAGTTAAACGCCAGTCCACTATCGGCAAATGCATCTGCTAATACTGGTTTGCCACGCTGTTGATAATTAAACTGCACTTGTAAGGGTTGGATACCCAAATAGCGACCTAATATAGTTCGCAGAATACCACGACCAGCAATGAAACGCTGTCGATGTTCCTGAAAATAGAACCGTTCAGCACGAGCCGTTTCGTCACTGGAAAGAGTTGCTGCTAAATTTTGCAGTTGTAGTTCTGGTTGGTCAAGTTCTATACGCCAGACATGAATCTCATCTGGTAACAAAGTTAAATCTGTCGGTGCAGGTAGCCAGAAATGATGAGTAGCAGTCATTGAATCTGATTTGATTTTTTTGTAACCTTTACCGAAGTTTAGCTTTACTAGTCTTTATTTTATCCTGAAGATATATTTTAAGTTTTCCACAACTAACAGTGCGATCGCTAGTCTTAATGGTTGAATAATTAATTGAAAATATTAAGTAACGTATAAAAATTGATTAAATTTAACTTAGTTTATGGAAAAAATCTTACTTTTTGTGGAAAAATCTGTGGAAAACTTGATATTTTGCTGATAAAACTTAATTAAGTATAATTACTTTGTGGAAAAGTACTATAGTTTTTCCACAAGTTTTCCACAAGGTAAACTTGCTTAACAGGGATTATTGGTGTTGGGTTGAGGAACGAAATTTAGCTAAAAAATTTTATCGCGCAAAGCGCGAGACAAATAATAGAAGAAGGGAAAAGAAAAAAGCGAAGAGGGCAAAAGGACAAGAGTGTAAAGGGCTACTAAGTCCTGCCACGAACCAACACAACCCGAAAACCCATGTGGTAGTTACGACTATCACGCGCGCGATAGATGCGATACGCCGAGCGGCAATGCCTGGAAGAGCCGAACCACGAACCACCACGCAGCAGCCGTTGATCATTACCGCTTATCCAAGGTCTACCGTCTGCTGGTGCTTTATTATAATTTTCGTGCCAGCTATCCTGACACCATTCCCATATATTACCATGCATATCAAATAAACCAAAGGAATTTGGTGAAAATTTTCCGACATCTGTTGTTTGTTCACGATATTCACCCTTTGACCCAGCACCATAAGTATAGTTACTGTTATAATTCGCCAAATCAGTCGTAATCGTCTCACCAAAATAAAATGGGGTAGTTGTTCCCGCACGACAGGCATATTCCCACTCTGCCTCACTAGGCAAGCGATAGGTTTTCCCAGTCTTATTAGATAATCTGGCACAAAACTCAATTGCATCATCCCAAGATACTTGTTCAACAGGTCGATTAGCACTTTTGAAGTAAGATGGTTCAGGATTTAAATCAACATTTACCTTTTTCAGCCCAGCTACAACAGCCCATTGGCTTTGTGTAACTGGATATTTACCCATGAAAAAGGGTTGAATAGTAACAAGGTGCTGTGGACTTTCCCAATCGATTCGTTCTGGCTCATTCTCTGGGGAACCCATCAAGAATTTACCGCCACGAATTGGAACTATTTCTAGAACTACGCCATCGCCCAAATTCTCTGTAAAAAGCTTTGCTTCTACTACATCTTCATCCTTAAGCTCATACTCTCGTTGTAATTTATTTAATTCATTTTTAGCCCTTTCATCCAAGGGATATCTTTGTTGAGCTACAAAATCTATGAATAATTCTCTGTAGTCATCTATATGTTCCTTACGTATCTTGTAAGGCTTTAATACTTCTTTTTGAACTGCACTGGCTTCTGAATCTATTAATCCTAAGTTTATTTCTAATCTTTTTAATATTTTCAACTCCCCAGAAGAAATATCACCATCGCCATCAGACGCAAATTTTTCAACCTTCTGACGATATTGAGCTATGGCCTTTGCCTTACTTAGTTGTTCAGCAGCAACCTTAATTCCCTCAGCTACATTTGTGAATGCATCATCTCGATTATGCCAAGATGAAGATGTAACAGGTTGGGCATTTTTGGGCAGAGCTTGTAGTCTAGCTAATGGTGGTGATTGCCAAGCAACGCTTCGCAAAATAATTGGAATGACGCAAGCTTCTCTAGCTTCGTGGCGTTCTACTGCTTTAGTAACTTCAACACTCCAGCAGTATTCAGAACGGATAAAGTCTGAACTTACCAGCAATAAAATGATATCGGCTGTATTCAAATTCTCATTAATCTGCCGATCCCATTCTCCTCCAGGTGGTATCTCGCGATCGTCCCAGGTTGAAATTACACCTTGGCGTTTCAACATAGTGAGGTGGTTAACGAGTTCATTCTTTAGAGATTCGTCGGCGTGAGAGTAGGAAAGGAATACTTTGAGCGACACCAACGATACCTCTTGCGTTTTTAAGAGTGGGAGAAATTACGCTTTTTACAAATTATAGTATGTTTGCGTACTACACTGGGTGGCTGGAAGTCGCGGCTACACGGACAAAACCCGCCTTTACTATGGAAGCTACGCCAAGGCGGGTGAAAAACTTTAGATGCGTAGCGGCTTCCCGCAGGGTACGAAAACCGCTATATAAACCTTATTGGATTTTAGCTAACTTGCGATCGCAGCCGATGTCCCATTCATAGATCCATTTACAGAAGAAGGCTGAACAGAATTGGTGACTTGGGAATTGCCTAGTACGCTTCGCTTCTTCTTGGTATTACCTCGTCGCACACCACCCGCCATCTCATATTCCTGGCTGGTTTTACCGTAACGGCTGCCAACTCCTAGTAACATTTTTTCTGACATTGCAATTACAGCCTGTTCTGCATTCTTCACATCATCTGTGAGTTTGTCAATGGAAGATAAAGCAGTGTTGTAGGCAGCAAGCTTAGACCGTAGATCGTTAATTGTTGCATTGTAAGCTTGTATAGTCAGTCCTTCGCCAAAGTCTAATGCTACACTGATAGATTGTAAACTTTCAATGCGGCGATCGGCTTTTTCTAAAACGCTGGAGTTTCTTTTAGGACGTGCCATCATTCATCTCTCCTCGTAAACTATAGTACTTTTTTATACAAAATTTTCCTTGGTTGTCATCAGAAAATATAACAAAATCAGTTGCTTAAGTGTAGGCGATCGTAAAGTTCGCACCTCTAGACTTGTAGTTGATTTTACTTAAATTATTTTTTATTTAAGTAACAAATAGACTTATAAGTTTATTGCGACAATTGTTGCAATGATTTCAACGTTTCTTATACATGGAGGATCAATTGTTGCAAAGTATGAATACTTTGCTGCAACTGCTTATACCTTTGCAAGAAATGCTTAAGCGTTTCTTATATATGGAGGATCAATTGTTGCAAAGTATGAATGCTTTGCTGCAACTGCTTATACCTTTGCAAGAAATGCTTAAGCGTTTCTTATAGATCGCGCAACATCAGCTGCAATCGTTTGAGTCTTTACAAGTCTGAAGCGTAGGAGCGTAGGCGTAACCCGTCGTAGACATCGCTTTTGTCGATAAAATCTTTCTTAAATCCTACTAACCTAATAAATGAAGTCCTGTTGGTATTGAGGCAGATAGTTTATGACAGCCAGAGAGCAACTTATTCAGGAAATTGGGCAGGTTTCAGATTCTTTAGTGGAAGAAGTGTTAGACTTCTTGCTATTCATAAAAGATAGACAAGATCAGAAAAATTTCACATCTGATCGTGAAAAAAGCCAGCCATCTGAGCAAAGCATTCTAGAGCGTATGGGAGGAATGCCCCAGCATTTACTCTTGGATGGTAATTTATCAGACCGAGATGTTCGGAGAGCAATTATTGCATCGCGGATAAAGCAGAGCCACCAAACCGTTTAAACAAGTTTTTTACCCTTAAATAACTTCATCCGCGATCGCCTATAAACGATAAGGATGTTACCATATCCTTCACCAGCTGAATCTCACTTATGAAATTAGTTTGCTCCCAAAGCGATCTCAGTACAAATCTCTCACTCGTTAGTCGTGCAGTACCTTCACGACCAACTCATCCAGTACTTGCCAATGTGCTGTTACAAGCGGATGCTGAAACTAACCAAGTAAGCTTAACAGCCTTCGATCTCAGCTTGGGAATCCGCACCAGCTTTAATGCAGAGGTATGGCAAGGAGGTGCGATCGCACTTCCTGCTAAGTTACTTGTAGATATCACCTCTCGTCTTCCAGAAGGCGAAATCACTCTAGACGATGAATCAGCCCTCACAGGTGCAACATCCGGTGGAGAAGGTTTAATAGTTACACTCACACCCAAAAGTGGACATTATCAAGTCCGAGCAATGGGGCCGGAAGAATTTCCTGAACTACCTGTAATTGAAAATACAGAAGTAATTTATCTCACCACCGCCGCATTAGTTGAGGGATTACGGGGTTCATTATTTGCTACCAGTGGTGATGAAACTAAACAAGTACTCACGGGTGTACATTTAACAGTTAAACAAGATACCCTAGAATTTGCAGCTACCGATGGACATCGCCTAGCAGTGGTAGAAACTAGCAACGAGCGTCCTTTAGGCGGAACTAGTCAACTAGAGGTGACAGTACCAGCGAGAGCATTACGCGAACTCCAAAGGATGCTAGCTCATAGCGCCTCATCAGATGAACCTGTAGCTTTATATTTCGATCAAGGTCAAGTTGTATTTGCATGGCAAAATCAACGCTTGACTAGTCGCACATTAGAAGGGCAATATCCTGCTTATCGACAATTAATTCCGCGTCAATTTGAACGACAAGTGACAATTGAACGGCGACAATTTGTCAGCACTTTGGAACGGATTGCTGTACTAGCCGATCAAAAAAATAATATTGTCAAACTTAGTATTGATAGCGAAGCTCAAGAAATTACCTTATCTTGTGAAGCTCAAGATGTTGGTAGTGGTAGAGAGTCAATGCCGGCGCAGATATCTGGAGAAAACATTGAAATTGCTTTTAACATTAAATATTTGATGGAAGGCTTGAAAGAGTTACCATCTTCCGAAATTCAAATGCACCTAAATCAAAGTCTAACTCCAGTGATTTTTACACCATTGGGTGGTTTGAAAATGACCTATTTAGCTATGCCTGTGCAACTGAGAAGTTGAAGGAGGCAGGGGGCAGGGAGTAGGGGGCAGGGGAAAAGAACAGATTCAAACGTCTTTCTCTTTATTGAGATGTTGTTTAGAAAATGTTATATAACACCCTAAAAGTTGTTGAGCAAATAATTAAATTTAGGACTTTCGTTGTAGGGACAATTCATGAATTGCTCCTACGACAGATATAGTTCAAATACATGAAAACTGCTGTAAAAGGATTTGGCGATAAATAAAGACGGGTTGCAGCCCGTCTAAAAAATAGCTTGAAAGTGCAAATACACCTTGTATAGTTATTAAAAATAACACAGTTAATTTGTTCAGAGTTGCCAATTTGCCAAGTGGCTTTCCATATTTGCGGGCTGTCCCTGCCCCCTTGCTCCCTGCCCTTGAAAGCCCCTCCTCCCTCCCCCTGCCTCGTTCAAATGAAGTTAAGGCAGATGCCCACCCTACAAGAATCATTCCTTAATTCAGCAAAACCCGCAGTCTTGGAGTCCTCCCTAGTATAAAAGTAGTAATAATTGCCCTTAAAAAATATTGTTTCGTCTAAATCAGTCATAGTAGAATTTACAGCTACTGCATACAAAAGCTTCTCTAAGTGTTTTACCAGAGCGGCGAAGTTGTATTTGAACTTAACCAGCAGCTAAGATCAAGGTTTATAAGCATCAAATATGAACGTTTTACTTCTATACCCCCTTTTTCCAAAAAGTTTTTGGTCTTTTGAAAAAACACTGGCTTTATTAGACCGTAAAGCAATGCTACCGCCTTTAGGCTTGGTAACTGTAGCCGCGATATTACCTCAAGAATGGGAGTATAAGCTAGTAGATCGAAATGTTCGTGCCTGTACGGAAGCAGAGTGGGCTTGGGCAGATTTGGTTATTATGTCGGCGATGATTGTGCAAAAAGAGGATTTGCTCTGTCAAATATTAGAAGCAAAACGCAGAGGTAAACGGGTAGCTGTTGGTGGGCCGTTCCCGACAGCGTTACCAGATGAAATGACATCTGCCGGGGTGGATTACTTGATATTGGACGAAGGGGAAATTACCCTACCCTTATTTGTAGCAGCAATCGCACGGGGCGATCGCACAGGCATTTTTCGCTCTGGCGGTGAAAAACCAGATGTTACCAACACTCCCACCCCTCGCTTTGACTTGCTAGAGTTTGAAGCTTATGCGGAAATGTCGGTGCAATTTTCCCGTGGATGTCCCTTTCAGTGTGAATTCTGCGACATTATTGTGCTGTATGGTCGCAAACCTCGCACCAAAAACCCAGAACAATTACTAGCAGAACTTGATTATCTCTACAAACTGGGTTGGCGGCGCAGTATTTTTATGGTGGATGACAACTTCATCGGCAATAAGCGGAATGTCAAATTATTTTTGAAGTCTCTTTTGCCCTGGATGGTAGAACATAACTATCCCTTTTCTTTTGCGACAGAGGCTTCAGTTGATTTAGCCCAAGATCAAGAACTGATGGACTTGATGGTAGCGTGTAATTTTGGAGCCGTTTTTCTGGGAATTGAAACCCCCGACGAAGAAAGTCTAACTTTCACTCAGAAATACCAGAATACCAGGGACTCGCTCAGTGATGCGGTGAATAGGATTACCCGCTCAGGGTTGCGAGTTATGGCAGGTTTTATCATTGGGTTTGATGGCGAGAAAGTAGGAGCCGGGGCGCGAATTGTCAAGTTTGTTGAGCAAACAGCAATACCCACGGCTTTATTTAGTATGCTGCAAGCGCTTCCAGATACAGCCCTCTGGCATAGATTAGAAAAGGAAGGACGACTCCGCAATAAATCAGCCAACATCAACCAAACCACGTTGATGAACTTTGTCCCAACTCGACCGTTAGAAGACATCGCTCGTGAATATGTGCAAGCGTTCTGTGATTTGTATGAGCCAGAGCGGTTTTTGGAGCGTACATACAAACACTTCCGGCTTTTGGGCGAAGCAACCTACCCGAAAAAGGGCAAAGCTGCCAAGAAACCATTGAACTGGAAAGTACTCCGAGCGTTTCTAATTATTTGCTGGCGGCAAGGTGTACGTCGTCAGACGCGCTGGCAATTCTGGCGCAACCTGTGGAGCATGTATCAGCATAATCCAGGTGGGGTGAGTAGCTACTTAGCCGTTTGTGCCCAAATTGAGCATTTCTTGGAGTATCGCCAAATTGTTCGGGATGAAATTGAGGCTCAAGTGGCTGACTTTCTGGAAGCAGAAGCTAGGGTAAAACCTGAAGCGCAACTGATGGTTAATTCCTAGTGAATTAATTTGCAATACCTTGCAATCTTAAAAGGGGTTGGGGATTGGGAAGAGCGTGGAAAAATGATGGTTGGGGCTTTAACCCGTCCTAAATAACCAGTTCCCATTCCCCTGCATTAAAAATGCTACGCTTTTACGCAAAACTGTACTAAGTAATCGCCAAAGAAAAGGATATAAGCACATAAATTTAATTTTTAATTTTTAATTCGGAGCGAAGCGACGTGACCATGCCACTCGATAATTTGGAGATTCATGAAGCGATCGCAGTAAAATTTGCTCAATTAGTACTGGATTGTATCGAGCGAGAGTATCCTAACAGTATTCTGCGTTGGGCTGAGAGCGACGAGGATATAAAACCACCGCGTAAATTGACTCCTGCTTTTTATGGCTGCTTAGATTGGCATTCAGCCGTGCATGGTCACTGGTTACTGGTACGTCTGCTGCGTCACTTTCCTGAAGCCTCTTTCCATGCAGCGTCAAAGCAAGCACTTGGGCAAAGCCTAACGCCTGAGAAAATTCAAGGAGAGATTGCCCATTTTCAACGGCGACCCTTTTTTGAATTTCCTTACGGTGTGGCCTGGTTTCTGCAACTGGCTGCGGAACTTCACGAGTGGAATCATGCCCAAGCGAAAGAATGGCGGGTTGTATTGGAACCGCTAGAAAAGTTGATTGCAGATAACTTACAGCGCTGGATTAACGAACTGAAACTGCCAAATCGCACAGGGGTGCATAGCCAAACAGCTTTTGCACTTGGTTTGATGCTAGATTGGGCAAGGATTACCGAAAATACTGATTTTACTCAGTTATTGGAGAATAAAGCACGGCAATTTTATCTTAGCGATCGCAACTACTCGTTACAATTTGAGCCACTTGGCTACGATTTTCTCTCTCCTGGACTTGCTGAAGCAGACCTGATGCGGCGAATTCTGCCAACAACAGATTTCACTGATTGGCTCACCAATTTTCTGCCACAAATACCCATTGATAATTCGGTAAATTGGTTAGAACCTGCCAGAGTGGAAAATCCTCAAGATTATATGCAAGCCCATTTCTACGGTCTTAATCTCAGTCGTGCTTGGATGCTTGAGGGTATCATATCTGGATTGGCAAATAGCGATCGCCGCATAAAAACACTCCGTTCTGCTGCTCTTCACCATCGTCAGCATGGATTCACGGATGTTGTCATTGAACATTATGCAGCTAGTCACTGGCTAGGAACTTTTGCCGTTTATCTTCTAACGAATCGTGGGTTGCAAGGGCAAATTATTTGAACAATCTGGGCGATATATAGCAGTCCTAAATGATTCGTAAACTTCTTTCCTTCTTTTATGGTGCTCTAGGTTCAAAATTTTTGCCATCGTGATCGCCATTAAAAATCCCACATCTCCCCCTTAACCATCAGCCCAATTGAGCAAAAATACAGTCACTAAAATTTCTTAATGTGCGATCGCCTTCCCCAAAAATATCCAAATTTCTCTCATCCTCAATCGCCGCCCCAATCACCCAAGCAGTCTATTAGCGAGGCTACGTAGCTTATTACGAATAAGTAAATGTACGCTCATAGAATAAATGTATATTTACTTTTTTTCAGTAAATACACTAGAGCTTATAGCAAGTTGCTGCGTTTAAGCTAGCTTCTAAGAGACAGGTGGCGCTGACAACTCTTTATTCAAGAAAACTCGACTTTTTTAAAGGAAAAAAGATGACTAATAGACTTAACCCTAACGAGAGTTTGCAAAAAAATAAACCTTTATACTCAGAAGATGAGCATTATAAATTGCTATTGCAGGATGATGGGAACCTCGTACTTTATACAAAAGTAGGTAAAGCTCCTTGGAGTTCCCATACTAATGGACATGCCGTAGAGAGTTGTATAATGCAGGGAGATGGAAATTTAGTCATTTATGGATATGATAGAAGCGTACTTTGGGCCTCTCAAACAGATGGTCATCCTGGTGCTTATCTTGAAGTTCAGAATGATGGAAATGTTGTTATCTATAATCATGGTAGCGTTCTATGGAGTACTGATACTTACGAAAGATAAGATACCAGATATGAAACTTTATTCTTAGGGGCAAAACTCGATTTCCTGACGTATCGATCATTCTCCTTAACTTGTGTTACTTTATCGTGGTTGGTAATCCTCGTATTCGTCACAACGACCTTGCCCACTGCCCAACTTCTCGCAACTACTACCCTAAATTCCTTGCTAGGCGACTCTAAAGGGCATTGGCGTGATGGTCGCGCATAAACCAAAATCCCCTGTACCTTCTAAGTATGGGGGATTTGTTTGCGATGTTTTTTGTGTGGTCATTCTAAATTAGGTGCTATCACTAACGGCCAGATTGAGAAAAAGCAACTTTAATTGCTTTTCTTTAAGGGACTTATACTAAAATTTATTTTTTTGATATATCTCATGCTTCTATCATATCACTCTAATGCTACCGGATTTGATATCAGACTTTGTAAATGCGGGTTTTCCCAATCTCCGGTAACAATACCCATTCCCCATTCCCCATTCCCAATCCTTAAAAGATGCCAAGTAAATATGCCTTAGCTTGCTGATACTGTCAGGATCAAAGAGTAAAGAATAAAAGGCAATCTATTTTGACTTTTAACTTTCTCCTTTTGTTCAACTTCCACAACGGGAGGCTTAATCTTGACTAAATTGAAAGTTGGTATCAATGGCTTCGGTCGAATCGGGCGACTCGTGCTTCGCGCTGGCATCGATAATCCCAATATTGAATTTGTGGGCATTAACGACCTAGTACCACCAGATAACCTTGCTTACTTATTAAAGTACGACTCAACCCACGGTCAATTAAAGCACAAGGTTGAAGCCAAGGAAGACGGTATTCTCATTGATGGGCACTTCATTCCTTGTGTGTCGGTGAGAAATCCAGCAGAGTTACCTTGGGGAAAATCAGGTGCGGATTATGTGGTAGAAGCCACCGGACTCTTCACTGACTACGAAGGAGCCGCAAACCACCTAAAAGCAGGTGCAAAGCGAGTGGTAATTTCTGCTCCCACCAAAGATCCAGATAGAGTTACTACTCTACTTATGGGTGTCAATCATCACTTATTTGACCCCAGCAAGGATATCATTGTCTCCAATGCTAGCTGCACTACAAACTGTCTAGCTCCCATAGCTAAAGTGATCAATGATAACTTTGGGTTGACTGAAGGGTTGATGACCACAGTCCATGCCATGACTGCCACTCAGCCAACTGTAGACGGCCCCAGCAAGAAAGACTGGCGGGGTGGTCGAGGTGCAAGCCAGAATATTATTCCCTCCTCCACAGGCGCAGCTAAAGCTGTAGCACTGGTTTTACCAGAATTGAAGGGGAGATTGACTGGTATGGCATTACGAGTTCCCACTCCTGATGTCTCTGTAGTTGATTTAACTTTTAAAACTGCCAAA
The DNA here is from genome assembly GCF_043099725.1 of Nostoc sp. C110. Lineage (GTDB taxonomy): Bacteria > Cyanobacteriota > Cyanobacteriia > Cyanobacteriales > Nostocaceae > Nostoc > Nostoc muscorum_A. The sequence goes on from NZ_CP171148.1 coordinate 3,713,799, forward strand.
GCCACTAGTTACAAAGAAATCTGTGCTGCTATGAAAGAGGCTGCCGCAGGTTCTTTAGCAGGTATTTTGGGATACACAGATGAAGAAGTAGTTTCCACAGATTTTCAAGGCGATACCCATTCTAGTATCTTCGACGCAGGTGCTGGAATTCAGTTGAATTCTAACTTCTTCAAGGTAATTGCTTGGTATGACAACGAGTGGGGCTACTCGAATCGCGTGATTGACCTGATGTTGTCTATGTCACAAAAGGAAAAACTCGCCTCTACAGTTGCTGTGGTTTAATTGGTGATTTGTCATTGGTCATTGGTCATTGGTGATTAACTTTTGACTTTTGACCCTTGACTTTTGGGATTTGGGTCAAATGGTAAATACCCTGGGAGTAAAACATTATTTAGTATCTTTATTTACCAAAACAGTGATATAAAGCACGTGTTAATTTGGATGACTGGGCGATGTCTACGACGGGCTACGCCTACGCACAAACTATCCAAATTTGCAGGTTACTCCTCAACCCCTAATCCCTATGCGTCGAACCAAAATCATTTGTACTGTTGGGCCCGCTACATCTGCACCCGAAAATCTGCGAGGCTTGGTAGAAGCTGGAATGAATGTGGCACGGTTGAATTTTTCCCACGGGGCTTACGAATTCCATGCTCAAACTGCTCACTATCTCAGACAAATTAGTAATGAGCAGCAAAAACCGATCGCAATTATGCAAGACCTGTGTGGCCCCAAGATTCGTTTGGGAACTTTACCACCGGAAGGGTTAAATTTAGAAGCTGGTACTGAAGTCACCTTTGTATTGCAAGAAAAGGGTGAGAGCATTGAGGAAATACCTCTACCATTACCGACTCTGTTCGCAATGGTGCGACCAGGTGAACCGATTTTAATTAATGATGGTCGCGTCAAGTTGATTGTTACCGATCGCGATGCCGATCGCATTCGCGCCCAAGTGAAAACTGGCGGGTTAATTTCCACACATAAAGGAGTAAATCTACCACAAACTCCTTTACCTGTTAGTTCCATTACCGAAAAAGACTTACTGGATCTACGCTTTGGGATTCAGTTGGGTGTAGATTGGGTAGCGGTGTCCTTCGTTCAATCGCCACAAGACTTAGAACCCGCCAAGCGCATGATTGAAGCGGCTGGTGCTTCCATCCGCTTAATTGCCAAAATCGAAAGAGCAGAAGCACTAGAAAACTTTGATTCCATTCTGAAAGTTGCCGACGCAATTATGATTGCCCGTGGCGATTTAGGAGTGGAAGTGCCAATTCACGAAGTACCCCTCATTCAAAAAGATATTATTCGCCGTTGCAATCGTGCTGGCAAACCGGTGATTACAGCCACCCAAATGCTAGAGTCGATGATTAGCGCCCCCGATCCCACCCGCGCCGAAGCAACCGATGTTGCCAACTCCATCTTAGATGGCACGGATGCGGTAATGCTTTCTGGTGAAACAGCTGTTGGACAATATCCCATCGCCGCCGTCCAGATGATGCACAATATCGCCGTGCGGACAGAACAGGCTCTAGATGAGGGTAGCAAACATGCTTGGTGTCATGAAGCAGGTAGTCTTAGCGTTACCGAATCTGTAGCAGAATCAGTCTGTCGCATCGCTTATGAAACAGGTTCACGGGCAATTCTCTGTAACACTTCATCAGGAAATACAGCGAGAATGGTGTCTAAATATCGGCCGACTTCTCCCATTATTGCCCTCACCTCCGACATCACCGCTTATCGCCAACTAGCGCTTTCTTGGGGTGTGGAAGCTTTGCTGATCCCACCAGTTCACCATGCTGAAGAGATGTTTACCAATGTGGTGAACACAGTTGTAGATATGGGTCTAGCGAATAAGGGCGATAAAGTAGTGATTACCTCTGGCGTTCCAATTGGTAAATCGGGCACAACTAGTTTAATCAAAGTGCATTCCATTGGACAGCCAATATCGGCATAAGCCACTTAGAATAGGGCTGTGGCTCAAGATAGTAAGCAAAATTGGGCAATGATTCCGAAAAATTGCCAGAATCAGAATTGAAGGAACTAAGGACTGGGGACTGGTGACTGGGAAGATAAGGAAGAGAATAATAACTCTTGTACAGACGCGATTAATCGCGTTTCTACTCCTAACTCAGCACTCGCTAGGGAATAAGTAAATCCTAAACAAACATCACGGAGTCTTTTATGTCTAAGAATTTACTAGAACAATTGCGAGAAGTGACTGTTGTGGTCGCGGATACGGGGGATATCCAGGCAATTGAAAAGTTCAAACCCCAAGATGCCACCACCAATCCTTCTCTGATTACTGCTGCGGCGCAAATGCCAGAATATCAGGGAATTGTCGATCAAACTTTACTGCAAGCGAAGAAAGATGCTGGAGACGGAGCCACCCAAGCACAGATAGTTTCTCTAGCTTTTGACCGTTTAGCAGTTGCTTTTGGATTAAAGATTTTACAAATTATTCCCGGTCGTGTGTCTACAGAAGTAGATGCTCGCTTGTCCTACGATACCGAAGCTACTCTGACTAAAGCACGGGATTTAATTGCCCAGTATAAAGCTGCTGGAATTGGCCGCGATCGCGTTTTAATTAAAATTGCCACCACTTGGGAAGGCATTCGCGCTGCGGAAATTCTCGAAAAAGAAGGTATTCACTGTAACCTTACCTTGTTGTTTGGTCTTCACCAAGCGATCGCCTGTGCAGAAGCCGGCGTTACCCTAATTTCTCCCTTCGTCGGTCGGATTCTTGACTGGTACAAAAAAGATACCGGACGCGATAGCTACCCAGCAACCGAAGATCCCGGAGTTTTGTCCGTCACCAAAATCTACAACTACTACAAGAAATTCGGCTATAAAACCGAAGTAATGGGAGCTAGCTTCCGTAACCTTGGTGAAATAACTGAACTTGCAGGTAGTGATTTGCTGACCATTTCTCCATCCCTTTTGGCTGAATTGCAGTCAACTGTTGCAGAACTGCCACGTAAACTTGACCCCGCTAAGGCAGCAAGTTTGTCAATCGAAAAAATATCCATTGACAAAGCTAGCTATGACAAAATGCACGCTGCTGACCGCATGGCAACTGACAAACTAGACGAGGGCATCAAAGGTTTCACCAAGGCATTAGAAGACCTTGAAAAACTTTTGGCAGACCGACTAGTTCGCCTTGAAGGAGAGGTAGTAGCGAGCCATTAAAAGATAATCATAATTAGTGGTTAGTGGTTTAACCACCAACCACTAACCATTAGTTAGTTGTATCAGCCTTGGCTTAATAACGACCTCGGATAATGCTATATCGTCCGTAGGGCTGCCGTCGTTGGATAATCTGCCGTTGTCTTAACTGATCCCGTCGTCGGATATTTTGGTATCGTCCGTAGGGCTGCCGTCGTCGGATATTTTGGTATCGTCCATAGGGCTGCCTCTGTCGGATAATCTGCCGTCTTCGGATCATTCGGTATCGTCCTGGCCGCCGTTGAGCAATTAAAAGCTCTCCAGTTTTATCTCCAATTAGGTTAGCTTCTGGTGCGGCGCTCTGTTCATTGCGAGCATTATTTAAAGAAATATCTTTTGCTTCAGCTAATGAGGGCGGATACACAAAGGCACATAGCAATAGCGCTATTGAGGATAACTTCCTAAGACCTTTCATGTTTTTGCTTCTACTAGACTTTGGTAATAACTTTATTAAAACACCTGAAAGTCTACAAATTACCCCTTATACACTTTTTTTAAACTTAAATTTGGTATGAAATCCTGTATTTAAATTTCAATCTTATGGAGAATTGCAAATTATATCAACCTGTGTAATAAAGAAGTAATCGTATAGCACAATATAATTTTTTCCAATAGACAAAATGGAGAATTACCTAACATTGTGTGTCACTTTAAGAAAGCTTTGCTACATTGCAATAAAGTTCAGTCAGATAACAAAACATTAACTCGTGTAGGTTTGATTGATTCTCTGAAACCAACTTCTGACAATTATTAGGCTTCCTATTGCTCAACATAACCTACAACTGTACAACTCTTTTTAACTACACAAATCGGAAAATAAACGGGTAGCGGTAAGACACATTTGGCTGGTTCAGAACATTGATAATGGCAATAATTGGCATAATAAAACTGACCATGCCCAAAGCAATCAATAACAAAATACCAATTCCTACAAAAGTCAGCAATGCAAAGATAAGTGCATAAATATAAAGATTTATGTGAAAATTGAGTGATTCTTTGGCATTGCTTTTGATAATCTGGTCATTACTAATTAACAAAATTGCAATCGGTATGCCAATGGAGATAATCGTAGAGCTAAAAAATATTGCTCCGTGGCTTAGGGCGGATAAAAGCTTGCGTTGCTGAATGTCTTCCATGCCACAATTCCTCTTTTAGAGACTCAAATGGTAACTATTACTCGTGGATGTCACTGTAGTTACGATCTGATATTAGCGTTAGTTAAACACTCTCTGCACAAACCACCCTAAGACACTCAATCCCAATAACAAAGGCGTTAACCAATCACCCCAACGCACATATAAAGTTTGTGTCTGTCGCCGATAAATTGTTTCAGCATGAGTTTCGTAAGTATTATATCCAGACATCCACAAGGTTCTCCCATGAGGATCTACAAAAGCTGAATAGCCGGTATTCGTTGCCCGTGCTGACCAGCGATCGGTTTCAATTGCCCGCATGATATCCTGTGCATGGTGCTGGAATGGCATCGATGCAGTGTAATGGGCATCGTTAGAAGAACTGACAATAAATTGCCCACCCGCAGCAGCTTGACGGCGAAATTGTTCAGGAAAAGCAGATTCGTAACATATACTAGCGATCGCACGACCAAAAGGAGTGTCAAATATTTGATTTGCTGAACCAGGAACTTGGTGTGCCTCCAAAGGCGACAAGCGTTGAATTAACCCGCCAAAAATTCCTTCAAAGGGAATATATTCTCCCAAAGGTACGAGTTTGGACTTATCGTAGCGGCTGACAATTTCACCCTTACTGTTGAAAGTAAACAAGCTAATTGTATAACTGTCTCCCCGTTCGCCAAAAGCCCCAATCCAAGCAACTACACTTTTTTCTTTCACAGCTGCGACTAAGGCAGTTCCCAACAAGTTGCGTTGGAAAATAGGTAAGGCTCCTTCTGGGGTGAGAACTGCATCTACACCTTGGTCTGCTAAAGTTAAATACCCATTGGTGTAATTTTCTTGGGCGCGACGAAACCCTTCGGAACTTCGTAAAAGTCGGTTCGGGATATTACCCTGAACAATCCCCACTTTTAACGCTGCTTCTGGGGGTTGGGCGATGGGACGACTGTATAAGAAAAAACCGATGAGGTGTAAGGTAATTAATAATCCTATGGCGGCAACTAAGTATTTATTAACGAACCGCAGAGGCGCAGAGAACACGGAGGAAATTTTCTCTGTGCCCTCTGTGCCTCTGCGGTTTATCCATCCTTCAGCAATTAACCCATTTACAGCAACTATTACTGCTGTCACTGTATTAGGCCCAGAGAATTGACCCAGATGTACAATTACGAGATTATGCGGACTTTGAGTGTAAGCTAAAGAACTCCACCACAGAGGGCCAGCACTCCAAAGACTCTCTAAGCTGCACCAAACGGCTGTACCAATAAGTACACGTAACCACGGGTTTTTTCCACCCAGGCGAACCATTACAGCCGCCCAAATAGTAAGGAATACCCCACCCAAGACACTGATAAATCCCCAACAAAAAATCGTAATTGCCAAGCTTGGCAACCAAGGAACGCCCAACCATGTCATCGGATGAATTCCGGTAATCCAGAATAGGGCAACACCGTGAAAACCAATACCCCAGAGGAAAGCCGGAGGGAATTGGTTTTTACCTTTGGCTGAAGTTATAACTAGCACCCATAAGGGAACTATGGCAATCCAAGCCATGAACCATGCACCTACTGGGGCTACGGTTAGCCCCATTAAAATGCCGCTAGCTAAGGCAATTAAATAAGGGAGCAAGGTGGTTAACCTTTCCCCCTGCTTTTTATTCTGCTTCTTCTGCATCGGCAGCATCAGGTGGAACTATTGCTACTCCGGTAATAGCGTCATCTTCATCTAAACGCTGCACTCTGACTCCAGTTGCCGATCGCGATTGGATAGAAATCGCATTTACCGCTTGACGGATGATAATACCGCGATTTGTCACCATCATGATTTCATCATCATCATTGTTGACAATGCGTAGGGTTGCCAACTTGTCTTTAGTTTTGCGGTTTTTGAACTTGGTTGCCATTAAACCCTGACCAGCACGATTTTGTAGTCGGAACTGGGCAACGGGTACACGCTTACCATATCCTCCCATCGTAATTACCAGCACCCAAGGGCCAACAATGCCAGTACTAGGAACTTCTGCTGACTCTTCAGTAGTTTCGGTAATTTCGATATCTTCTGTTTCGATTGTCTCGATTGTCTCGATTGCTTCGATATCTTCTGTTTCTGCTTCTGTAACATCCAAAGTTTCCAGAATTGCTGCGGGTAGAATATCCATACCCACCAGTTCATCTTTATTTTTGAGTTTCATGGCTTTCACCCCACGAGTCGCTCTACTTAAAGGACGCAGTTGTTCGTGGTTGCAACGGAAGTTAATCGCCATCCCGTTACGAGAACCAATGATTACACTGTCCTCGACTCTGGCGCGTCGCACCCAGCGCAGTTGGTCGCCTTCTTCTAAGGAAATGGCAATCAAACCATTGGCGCGAATATGACTAAAGGCTGCCAATTCGGTTTTCTTGATATTGCCGCCCTTAGTGAGCATGACCAGATATTCTTCACTGCTAAACTCGTCAACAGGTACAATCGAGGTGATTTTTTCCTCTTTGGGGATGGGTAACATCTGGACAATTGGTGTCCCGCGACTGGTACGCGAACTCGCTGGAATTTGATACGCTCTCAGGCAATAAACAACACCACGTTCACTAAAGAATAAAATACTGTCGTGATCGCAGCAAGTCAAAAAATGCTCAATGGTATCATCATCTTTCACCTTGGCTGCGGCTTTACCTCTGGTAGCACGGCTTTGCGCTTCAAAGGTATTAACTGGCATCCGTTTGATGTAACCTTGTTCTGTCACCAGAATGATCGCTTTTTCATTGGCAATGAGGTCGCGATCGTCTAATTCCCCTTCCCCTGGTAAAATTACCGTGCGGCGGGGTGTGGCAAAGTTAGTTTTCAGTTGCCCAACTTCGGTTTCGATAATTTCTAGCACTCTCTCCCGGCGTGCCAAAATATCTTGCAAGTCGGTAATTTTTGCTTGTAATTCGTCGTGTTCCAAACGAATTTTGTCTGCTTCTAAGGCAGTCAACCGCCGCAATTGCATCTGCAAAATCGCATCTGCTTGCACTTCCGAGAGTCCATAAGTTGTGATTAACTCACCTTTAGCTGTCGGCGCATCGGGCGCATGGCGAATCAAGACAATAATTGGATCTAACTGGGATAGGGCAATCAATAACCCTTGCAGAAGATGGTCGCGTTCTTCAGCTTTCCGCAGTTCGTAGCGGGTACGTCTGGCAATGGATTCGATGCGGAAATCTAAGAAGACGCTTAAAAACTGCTTGAGGGTGAGTACTTGGGGTTCGCTATTCACCAACGCCAGCATATTCGCGCCGAAGTTGGCTTGCAGTGGCGTTTGTTTGTAGAGGTTGTTCAGCACAACGCGGGGATAAGCATCACGCTTAAGTTCGATGACAACTCGCATCCCGTCGCGATCGCTTTCATCCCGGATATCTGCGATGCCCTCTAGCCGCTTTTCGTTCACCATTTCGGCGATTTTTTCAATCAGCGCCGCTTTATTGGTTTGATAGGGCAATTCGGTGATGATAATTGCTTCTCTATCTGGCCGTCCCCGTTGTTCAACGGTTTCAATGTTAGCGACACCACGCATGGTAATGGAACCACGCCCAGTAGTGTAAGCTTCTCGAATGGCAGATGTGCCTAAAATTTGCGCCCCAGTTGGAAAGTCTGGGCCGTGGACATACTGCATTAATTCGAGATCGGTGATTTCGGGATTATGGATTACAGCCACCAAAGCATCAATCAATTCGCCCAAATTGTGGGGGGGAATGTTGGTTGCCATACCCACGGCAATCCCAGAGGAACCGTTGAGCAATAATTGGGGAATCCGTGCCGGTAAAACTGTGGGTTCTTGTTGGGAACCGTCGAAGTTATCAGCGAAATCTACGGTTTCATACTCAATATCGTGTAGTAAACCAGCGCTAGTTAAAGCTTGTAAGCGGCATTCTGTGTACCGCATGGCGGCTGGTGGATCGTTGTCTACCGAACCGAAGTTACCATGTCCGTTAACTAGGGGCGATCGCATGGAAAAATCCTGCGCCATCCGCACCAAGGCATCATATACTGCTGTGTCGCCGTGGGGGTGATATTTACCCAACACTTCCCCCACTACACGGGCGCATTTCTTAAAGGGGCGATCGTGGAGCAGACCTAGCTCGTGCATTGCGTAGAGAATGCGACGATGCACAGGTTTTAGACCATCCCTGGCATCTGGCAACGCCCGACCCACTATCACGCTCATGGCGTATTCCAGATAAGACTGCGACATTTCGGTTCGCAAATCTATCGGGATAATCCTCTCCTGTGAGGTTGTCATAACCTAAAAATCTCCAAAAATCGTAGATTTTAGCTTGTTTACTCAACAAAGCGCAAAATTATTCTAAATTACTCTTGAATAATTGCCATAATTTGATATAATTCTAGCATAATATTGCCCTTTTTTGCCTAGGCAGCTAATCCAAAATCTCTAGTGAAAGAAGATATAATAACTTACATTTGGGAAGCTTTTAGTTATTTAACAAGAGCAGTGAAATAAAAGGTTGATTAGCGCAAATTCGCCTAACTTGAAACATGACAGAGTAAAGTTAAGAAAACAATATAAAATTGGCTTTATCAACTCTTACTTTGATAACCGTTATTTACTATAATTTTTGCTTACTCAGGTCTTAAAAATAAAAGCGTAGTTGATAATTTCTACTTAAAGAAATAGCAAAATTGGAGAAAGGCTACCAAGACGCAATTAAAGGAAGACTTGTAGCAATTCGTATTTATGATCGACAAAATATTTTGACGTAAAGGAGAGGAAATTTTGGCAGCAGTCCGAGTCCGCCAGCATGTTAATCCACTTGCTAACAAGTATCAAACACCAGTAAGTCCCCAAGACTTTGAAAAAATTTATGCAAAGCCAAATCAACCACTACATTTAGATATTGGCTGCGCTAAAGGACAGTTTTTGTTAAATATGGCCCAAATAGAACCCAACTGGAATTATCTAGGCTTAGAAATTCGAGAACCGTTGGTAAAAGAGGCAAATAAGTTACGTTCTCAGTTGGCTTTAACAAATCTGCACTACTTATTTTGCAATGTGAATAACTCATTGCGATCGCTGTTATCTTTACTCCCTCCAGGAAGTTTACAGCGCGTTACAATTCAATTTCCCGATCCTTGGTTTAAAACTCGCCATGCTAAACGCCGTGTGGTGCAGCCAGAATTAGTGGCGGAGTTAGCCAGTTATCTGGCAGTTGGTGGCGTTGTCTTTGTGCAGTCAGATATGGAATTTATCGCGGTGGAAATGCGCGATCGCTTCGCCGCCCACCCAGCTTATCAGAAAGTTGGAACAGAAGAATGGTTAGCCGAAAATCCGCTACCAGTCCCCACAGAACGAGAAATAGGCACACAAAAAAAAGGTGAACCTGTTTATCGGGCTTTGTTTGTCAGACGAGAAGTTGTGAGCGAGGTGTAGTAACAAGCAATCCTTTGGGGAAACTTGGAAACTTGGCTGCATTCCTTAAATGTAAACCTAGATGCTTAAGCTTCTAGTAAAGGAACGGTGACGGTAAAGGTTGTACCTACTTCAACTTGACTGTTGACTATAATCTCGCCTCCGTGTGCATCCACACATTTTTTGACGATCGCTAGTCCCAAGCCAGTACCTGGAATATTTCCAACATTGTCGGCACGTTGGAAAGGCTGAAACAGCCGTTTTTGGTCTTCTTGAGGAATGCCAATTCCTGAATCTTGAATTCGGAAAATTACTGCTTTTTCCTGACCAATTAATTCAAAACGCACTATACCGCCCGGTAGTGAATACTTAATCGCATTGCTCAGTAAATTTCCTAAAATATGCCGCAGCAAGCTTTCATCCCATAATGCCTCGTCTAATTGCCCACAACTGGCGAACACCAAAGTCAGATGCTTCTCATTTGCGATCAATCTAACTTCTTCGACCATTTGGCGGCAAAAAGCTTCTAAATCTATACAAATGAGTTCATACCCCAGTCTGCCAGAATCAGCTTTGCCGATGAATGTAACTTCATCCAATAGCTTTGCCATATTTTTGATCGCCGAGCGAATCATTTGCAAATGATTCAGTTTTTTCTCTTTGGTCAATCTTTCATCCTGGTTTTGTAGCAATCCAGCAGCCAAGAGAATAGTATTTAAAGGATTGCGGATGTCATGGGAAAGCATCGAGACAAATTCAGATTTGAACTGGTTGAGTTCATTGGCTTTCACCAGTTCCGCAGTTCGTTCTTCAACCCGGTTTTGTAATGTCTCATTGACTGTGCGTAATGATTCTAAAACCTGTTTGCGCTCGATCGCATAACGCAAAGAGCGAACCAACACATCTACATTTACCTGGCGCTTGACTAGATAATCTTGTGCCCCCTGCCGCACTGCTTCAATTGCCAGTTCTTCGTCATTTGTATTGGTTAGGACAACAATCGGTATACTTGGCGCTTGGCTAATCAGAGGAGGTAGAGATGATAATCCTTGGCTGTCAGGTAGAGTTAAATCTAATAAAATAACATCATAATTACATTGACTGAGTTCCTGAAATGCTTCGCCCAATCGCTTTACATGAACCAAAGTAAACTCTTGGGACTGGGCTTGTGCCAGAAACTCTTGTAACAACCTCGCATAAGCTAGGTTATCTTCAATTAATAAGATTTTTACTGAGTAGCTCACAGCCATAATCTTCGGGTTTCACCCCCTATTGCTCCTCTATCTTGTCATTTGTCATTTGTCATTATTTCACCTTGTCCCCTTGTCCCCTTGTCTCCCCCTGCCCCCTACCTCACTCCGATGGTAGCGTCACAGTAGAGAGCCAAAAATCTTCGATACTCTTGACGATTTGAAATAATTGGTTCAGGTTGCGAGATTTAGTGATATAGCAATTCACATGTAAATCGTAGCTGTGAAAAATGTCATCCTCATTTTTTGAGGTTGTTAACACAACAACTGGAATACGCTTTAGTAGTGGGTCGGCTTTGATTTCCGCCAGCACTTCTCGACCATCTTTTTTAGGCAAATTCAAATCCAATAGAATGAGGTCAGGGCGTGCTGCATCAGCATATTCACCTTCTTGGCGTAAATAAGCCATAGCATCTATACCATCCCTGACCGTTACCACCTGGTAGGGCACTGAACTATTTTTTAACGCTTCTTGGATTAAGCGAATGTCAGCTTTATTGTCCTCGACCAAAAAGATGGTTTTGTGTTTTTCTCCCGTTTCTACGCTCAAGTTCGCGTCCTCCAACTGGAATCGTAAAGTAGAAGGTTGCGCCTTCACCCAGTCCTGACTCTACCCAAATCCGCCCTCGGTGACATTCGACGATCTTCTTACAGATGGCTAAACCCATACCTGTACCAGTATATTCATCCCGCGTGTGTAAGCGCTGAAAGATTACAAAAATGCGATCGCTAAATTTTGGGTCAATGCCAATTCCATTATCCCGTACTGAGAACAACCATGCGTCTTCTATCCTTTCTGCTCCCACATGAATTTGTGGCGGCTGATCGCTATGAAACTTAATGGCGTTACCGATGAGGTTTTGGAATAGCTGCATCAGTTGGGTGCTGTCAGCCATCACTGTTGGTAAGGGATCGTGGGTGATAGTAGCCCCGGTTTCATTAATGCGTTGACGCAAATTGCCCAACCCTCGTATTAAGGCTGTCTCTACATCGTTCATTTGAAATGCGATCGCCTGCATATCCACTTTCGAGTATGCCAGCACGTCATCAATCAACGTCTGCATCAGGCTAACTCCCTGCACAGCGTAGCTAATAAACTCTTGGGCATCTTCGTCAAGTTCTTCGCTATACCGCATCTCCAACAGTTGCACATAATTCACAACTTGATTGAGTGGTTCTTGCAAGTCATGGGAGGCGACGTAGGCAAACTTTTTCAGTTCGGCGTTAGAACGTTCTAAATCTTGCGCTAACTGAGCTAGTTCATCGGCTTGACGCAGCACAATATTAACAATTGCTTTCCGCAGTTCCAATGCTGCTTTAACTTCTACATCTTTCCAAGGTAAAGATGTTAAGCGAACCGTTTCTTTCCACAGTTCAAATGATTTGCGTGGACATAAACGGACATTTCCTTCTGACTGGTTAACTTCAAACGCCTTATTCGGATCGCCGCCCCAATTTACAGTTTGAATTACTTCTGGTCGGAACCACAAAACATAAGTCCGCTTGGCGATGGGAATCGCTAACAAGCCGCTAGCGACATTTTTAAAGCTTTCTGCATCTGGATAAATTTGCGGCAAAGAGTCTGTATAGAAGACTTCTTCTTCAACATTATTCTTCAGCCATTGGACTAAAAAATTCAGGTCTTCTTCTCTAGGTGTTTCACCAACTACCGTGCAATTTCCCGCAAAACAGACAGCTGCACCTTGAGCGCTAGCCAAATCTAAAAGATGCTGCGGGTTTTTAACTAAACCATCAATAAAGTTTTCTTCTTGAGACATATATTCAATCAAGACTGATTGAAGGTGTGTCAGATTTATCCGGTGATAATAATCTTCTGTCTCTTCCCTAGCTGAGATTTCTGCAAATATTACTCGCCCTAAAAACTCGCAAGCTTTACGCAATTCGTAAGAAACATATTTTGGGGATTGATGATGACAAGCAATTAGCCCCCAGAGTTTTTGGTCTTTAATTAAAGAGATAGTTAGCGAAGCACCAACACCCATGTTATGCAAGTACTCTGTATGACAAGAAGCAGCACTTCTGAGAATAGAGTTGGTTAAATTAATGGGGCGATCGCTAATTGGATTATTGACAGGAAAAAGTTTTACTGGCTGAGAATAAGCATCCGGTATGATTCTGATCGAATTGGCAGCAAATAATTTTCTCGCTGGTTTGGGAATATCTGATTCTGGGTAATGCAGCCCTAAGTAAGGTTCTAGGCTTTCTAGTTTGTCTTCCGCGACAACGGAACCATGTCCATCATCATCGAATTTATATAGCATTACCCTGTCAAATTCCGTTATTTTCCGAACTTCTTGAACGATAACTTGACAAAAGTCACGGAGATTTGCTGTTTTTTCTAGTTGATTAATAGAGGCTCTAGCTAGATGATAAAAGCTTAAAAATGGAATATTTTCTTGAGTAATAGCAGGTTCTAATTCCAGAATTAAAAACCCTTCTGTATTCCGGTGAAATATTGCATCAAATACTATGTAGTCATCACCTTTTTTTCGTACCCAAACTTTGGTAGGATTGATAAAATCAAGATTTTCCCCGGCTAGCCCTGTTTTGATTCTCTCTATTTGGAATGGGTCGAGTAAATCTTCTAATTTTTTGTCCAACATATTTTCGGGCGCAATCCCGAAAACATTTAATGTATTAGTGCTAACTTGTAATATTTTTAGCTCCGGCTCCTCCAAAACTAACAGGACACCGTGAGGCTGAATTTGGCTAGAAAAATGAATTGGTGCCTCTTTCAAGCTAATTAAATTAATACCTGGGAATTGTAAGTTCATTTCCATGAAGATCCTCCTCTGTTGTCCGGGAGCATCAAAACTAGAATATCTAGAATAACGGATAATGATGAATGTAAAAAAATAAGTTTACATTCAGCATTTTTACTTAGTATCTAATTTCCCATGCCCTGATGTTGCGTTTTGCAGGCTGTACTCTCATCTGCTTACGCTTTGAAAAGTCTAACAGCCAGTAAACTTACATAGGGATAAGAAATGTGAAACCCATGTGATTAAACAATCATTTATATATGTAGCTATATTAAGTTTATAAATGAGTTTAGGAGTCATTATTCTTACCAAAACCCCTTTTAATCAAATCCAAGAGTTGAACCACATCCGCAGTTTATAACCGTCAGGGGAGAGGGGTAAACCCAAATAAATAGGCATCCAGAAAATAAAAGCAGCCAGAATAATAAAAGTAATGGTGACACCTAACGCCCGGAGTTGTTGATAATAGCTGCGAAGACACTGATCGACAAACCAAGCGATCGCTAAAAATACAAATACTACTGCACACATATAATGGTATATGAAAACGCACCTCGTCACTTTTACCCAAGGTGCTAAATTAGCAGCATAATTTATAACTAAATACAAACCAATCCAAGTATCAATACTAAGAGTTGCAGGTACTAAAAAACGCTTTTCTTTCACCCACGGCATTACGGCTTGTGACACCAGCATCCCTACTAAAAACAACATAGCAGCAACACCAAACCACCACAAAAAGGGATTGCCCATTGCATGGACATCATAAATAACTTGTCCAGCACCAGCAGGTAAAGGTGGCCCCATGACAGGTAATGGTTCAGTGATACTTTCAGCCGTTTGATAATAATATGCCATTGGTCGAGTCATCAAAGGCCATTTGTACCACGCGGCACAATAAGGATGTACATCCGAACTATTACCACCTAAATGCAAGTGAAATTTCAAAATTTGCTGATGTACTGCAATAAATCCATAAGTTTTATCTAGTTGAAGGTGAGGAATCCAGATGATGCTATAGATAAAAGCTGGAATTATTCCTAGATAAAATAACATCTGAAAAATATTTAGCTGAGTCAAGTTTTGTAGTGGTGACTCAGATGAGGGAGAGGGTATAAATGGTTGAGAACAAGTACTAATTCCTACCTCCTGGCTCCTGACTTCTCCCTCCTGCCTACTGCCTTCTCCTTCCTGCCTCCTACCTTCTGCCGACGCTCGCGGACTCGCTACCGCTTCGCTATCCTGGCTCCTGGCTCCTGCCTCCTGCTCCAATGAGGGGGATGTAAAAAAGAGTTTGGCGTTAGCAAAAGAATGCGTTCCCTGAATTACCCAAGCTACTATCCAAATAAGATAAGCACCGGATAGGAACCATAAACCGTTCCACTTAGTACCGACTGACGCACCAAAAGCAATGCCAGCAAAAACTAACCAAAAAGAACGTCGCCGATTTTGCTTATCTAATGCTAATAATAAAAACCAGTGTCCTAATAAACCAAAGATGACAATATAAATATTACTTAAAGCATAACGAGATTCAACTAGAAAAAGGCCATCACATGCAGTAAACAAACCAGCAAGCAAAGCAAAGCTACGGCGATAACTCAACTGATAAGCGATCGCAGCTACAACTAAAGGGATAAATGAGCCAGTAAGGGCATTGAACCACCGATAAGTCCAAGGCGATCGCATTGAACCCGTTAGCCCATTTACTGTATCGTGCCAAAAAGGAATGTGACTACCAAGCCAAATGCCGATGCCAATCATATATTGGCTTAACGGCGGATGAGCATTAAAAAATGGTGTATGCGTGAGATAATTATTACCAAATTTGGCAAAGTAAACTTCATCAAATACCAGAGTATTGAATCGCTCCAATCCCCAAAACCTCAAGGCGAGTGAGAGGATAAATATACCCAATAGCCCAATTCGGAACCATTTTTTAGTCATTTGTCATTTGTCATTTGTCATTGGGCATTGATAAATAATCAATAAATAGTTTTTCTTCCCCTACTCCCTACTCCTACTCCCTCTCTACTCTTCAGGTGCATCTAGTTGGAACAGGAGTAGTTCAATACCGTAATACTTATTTGTCCGCCCTATTGGTTTCATACCCAATCGTTCTGTTACACGGATTGAAGCATGATTTTCTGGCTTTACTACAGCATAAATCACTGGCAAGTTCAAAACACTAAATCCGTAGTTGAGCATAACTCGTCCTGCTTCTGTTGCATACCCTTTACCCCAAGAAGCTCGCCGTAAGTGCCAGCCTACCTCATAATCTTGAGTGAGTAAACCATCTTTGTCAGGTAATTGTTCGAGAAGGATAGTTCCCACAATTGTTGTAGTTTCCTTTTCGACAATTGCCCAAGATCCATTACCATTGTCGTCAATTAAACGCAGACGCTGTGACTCAACACTTGTGATGCGAGAGCCGAGAAAGTGGGTAACTTCAGGGTCATTATAAATTACAAAGGCTTCCTCGGCATCGCGTTCAGGTATCCAACTGCGAATAATCAAGCGTTCGGTTTCCAAAAGATTTGCCATCTTGCTTTTGACTAAACTAAATAGCCATTCTGCAAAATACTAAGATACTTATGGTTGAGCAGTCAAAAGTTTTGTAGACAATTACACAAACAAAATATGGCGATCGCTATATTACAAGCAGTGATCCAGAAGTTCAACCACTATTGGTTATGCAATCGCAAATTCTGAATCTTTCCGCAGTTCTTCAGATCGGAACCCTAGCACAATCCGATCCTTTGCTATCCCTGCCTTCACCAGTTCCGTTGCTACCCCCTCTTCAGTACCATCACGTTGAATCCAAATTTTGCCATCTATAATATCAATGTGAATTAGACAGCCGTGAACGCGACGCGTTGCAGTTGGAGAGAGTTCTGGCACTGGCTCTCGACCAAGAATCATTACCAAATATCGATCCTGTTCTTTATCAAAAATAGTTTCATGCTGAATATCACCGTAAGAGTAAGGAATTTTCGTGTGTTCAGTAAGAATGGTGCAAATTACCTGTCTGTATTGTTCCAGAGTATCCATCGGACTATAACCTCCCGCTTTGGATTGAAAACGATCAGAGGAATTTTGTAGTCTTCCAATATAAGTTTACCAAGCGGTTCTTCCTCAAAAATGTCAGTAAAAATATCCTCATGAACAGCAATATACAAAACCCTATCTGGATAATTGCGGGACATTACAGCAAGGTAAGTAAAGTACTGACCAATTGCCTGTTCGAGGTCTGCCACTTCCGATTCACCACTGAAGGTCTTGATTTCAACAGCAATTTTCTGCGTTCCTTTTTCTGCTATGAGTAACTTTTCGGCTGCCAAATCCACGTAAAGATCCTTTTTTCCCCACTTTAGATGAAAGGGATCGTCGGTAATCGTCCAGGCATCTTTGATCAGTGCATTCTTTAAGTTCTCATGGTAACGGTCTCTAGCTGGCATAAATTACTCGAATTATGAATTAGTACCCTCGGCTTTTGCTACTTCTAGCATTGTCTTTAAAACTGAATCTGGATTCAGACTAATTGAGTCAATTCCTTGTTCAACTAAAAACTGGGCAAATTCTGGATAGTCGCTGGGTGCTTGTCCACAAATGCCTATTTTGCGATCGCATTTTTTCGCCGCTTCTATGGCCATTTTTACCATTCGTTTCACAGATGGACTGCGTTCATCAAACAATCTCGCTACCAACGCCGAATCCCGATCTATCCCCAGTGTCAGTTGAGTTAAATCATTTGAACCAATCGAGAAACCATCAAATACCTCAGCAAATTCTTCAGCCAGAATCACATTACTGGGCAACTCACACATCACATAAACCTGCAAGCCGTTAACGCCCTGCTTTAAACCATTTTTTGCCATCTCTGCTAAAACCAACCGCCCTTCATCAGGAGTACGACAAAAAGGAATCATCGGGATAACGTTCGTTAAACCCATCTCTTCCCGTACCCGTTTGAGGGCATGACATTCTAGGGCAAAAGCTTCTCTGTAGCCTTCATCATAGTAACGTGCTGCGCCTCGCCAACCCAGCATTGGGTTTTCTTCATGGGGTTCAAACTGTCGCCCACCTAATAAATTCGCATATTCATTACTTTTGAAATCTGACATTCGCACAATCACTGGTTTAGGATAGAATGCTGCGGCAATTCTACCTATCCCTTGAGATAATTTATCTACAAAATATTGAGGTTTTTCGTCATAAAGTGAGGTAATTTCAGCAATTTTAGCTTTGGCAAATTCATCTTTTAATAATTCATAATGAATCAACGCCATTGGATGAATTTGGATTTGGTTAGCAATGATAAATTCTGTTCTTGCTAAACCTACGCCATCGTTAGGAATTGCCGATAAACTTAATGCTTCTTGAGGATTACCCACATTCATTAAAATTTGAGTATGGGTACGCGGTAAGTTCTCTAAAGCAATTTCTTCAACTTCAAAAGGTAATAAGCCTGCATAAACTTTTCCTTCTTCCCCTTCAGCGCAAGAAATTGTTACCTCTTGACCAGGTTTTAAGATTTCTGTAGCATTGCCACATCCCACGATCGCAGGGACACCCAATTCTCGCGCAATGATTGCTGCATGGCATGTTCTACCACCAGAGTTGGTGACAATTGCACTGGCGCGTTTCATAATCGGTTCCCAATCAGGATCAGTTCTCTCTGTCACCAAAACTTCCCCAACTTGAAACTGTTCGAGTTTCTGAACATCTAAAATTAGGCGGGCTTTCCCTTGACTAATAGCTTCTCCAATTGCACTTCCCGTAACCAGGGGAATGGGTGATTGGGAATCATGGAGTGAGGAGTGGGAAGATTTTTCCCTATTTCCCAACATCAACCGATAACTCCGTAGCACATTCCCTGTCTTCTGCGACTGGACGGTTTCGGGACGCGCTTGCACAATAAAAAGTTGATTAGTAATGCCATCTTTTGCCCATTCGATATCCATTGGAGTCAATGTACCGTGGACTTGAGAATAATGATCTTCAATTAAACATGCCCAACTTCCTAGTTGTAAAATCTCTTCATCACTCAGGGCAAATTTACCTCTTTCGCTGGGGGAAACCGAAACATTTTTTGTAAATTTGGAGCCGTCATCATAAATCATTTTCAGTTCTTTACTGCCCAATTTTTTATCGATAATCGGGCGAAAACCAGCTTTTAAAGTTGGTTTAAAAACACAGTATTCATCAGGATTGACAGACCCCTGGACAACGTTTTCACCTAAACCGTAGGCGGCTGTAATCAGTGCAGCATCCTTAAATCCGGTTTCTGTGTCAATGGAGAACATCACCCCAGAGGTTGCTAAGTCAGAGCGCACCATTTTTTGCACGCCCACAGCCAGAGCAATGCTAAAGTGGTCAAATCCCTTGGTGTGACGGTAAGAAATGGCGCGATCGGTAAATATGGAAGCAAAGCACTTGTGACAAGCTGCTAAAACTCCTTCCACACCAACAACGTTGAGGTAAGTTTCTTGCTGTCCAGCAAAACTAGCATCGGGAAGGTCTTCGGCGGTAGCGCTAGAACGGACTGCAACATCTGTCTCTGTATGGTATATTTCACAAAGACTTTGGTAGGCTGTAGCGATCGCCTCTCGCAATTCTACAGGAAATGGGGTGTGGATTAATAGCGATCGCGCTTTTTTCCCCCGTTCTCGTAAATTTTTGACATCCTCAACATCCAAGTCAGCAAAGAGTTTGCGTAGCTTTGCTTCTAAACCTGCTGATTTGATGAAATGACGATAGGCGTAAGCAGTGGTGGCGAATCCGGTAGGAACGTTAATCCCTTTAGGCGTTAGCTGTTGAATCATTTCGCCCAGTGAGGCATTTTTACCACCAACTAACGGTATATCAGCAATTCCAACTTCATCAAACCACAAGATGAGCGATCGCTCTTGGGCAGATGGAGATAAAGTGCTTTTAGATATTGTAGTCATAATTACCTTTTAAATTTATACTCAATTTGTAAGTGTGTAACCGTTAGTATATTTTTCCCATCTTTAATTTTAGATTTTTCATTCTGTCGTGTAACTTTAAATTTGGCGATTAAATCCAACTTTATAGTCAATAAAAGTTAACAATTATTTAGGTTAATAGTTTTATCAAAATACCGGATGCAATACACAATGGCGCAATTAGAACGACTGTTGAAAATGGCAGAAGATGAGTTAACTGAGTACAGTACTGATGCCCGCAAAATGGAAAAACTACGCCGTAAAATAGGTTTATCAGTCTCGACAGCCGAACAGCGACAAGTCAAAGAAGCATTATTAGTTAATAAGCAATCTTCTAATATAATTACTCAAATTGTCGAAGAGCAAAGACAAACAGTAGCCTTACCATTTTGGGGAATTGCTGGATTGGGTTTGTTATTCGGAATTTCTTTAAATCAACCTTTCTGTTTGTTAGCAGCTATAGTTGGTACTGTATCAGCTTACAGAATTCAAAGATGGGGTTGGCAATTGCAGGCAAGGAGTCTATTGTTACAAACATTGGAAGATATTGAAGCGCGTATTGCCCAACCTAAATAGATACACTTTATAAATAAAGTATTTATAACTGCTTGTATTTAAATATACGAGTGAATCGACTAGTCATTCTATTGAACCTCGTAAGTACTTAACAATTCTTTTGGGATCACCATAACAAAAAAATTAGATATTGGATGTGATTTAGGTATTTACGATCTTGGTTTGCGTGCAATAAATGCTACATGACCCTCCGGCAGAAGGTATTGCCCATAACTACAAGTTGTTTCAACTTGGAAGCCAACGCCAGAGAGTTCACTTGCAATAGCTGTTGCTTCGTATAATCGCACGTGGTGTACTTCGTCAGATCGTCTGTAGTGTTCCCCTATCTTACGGAAGCTGATAATTCGACGTGTCAAAATTATTTGCTCTCGATCTTCCGATTTTTCAACTAATACTACCCAGCTTTCTCCTTCAGTGAAACCCTTAGTTGTAGTACCTTGTGCAACTTGTCCTTTTTCGGCAATGTCGAAGATGAATACACCCCCAGGAGTTAAGGCATTATATATGCGCTGGAAAAGCTGAACAAGAATTTGGCGATCGTTGTCTCGATCAAATAGGTAGCTGATACATTCACTAATGGAGGTGACAGCATTGCATGGCGGAATCTCTGTTTTGAATAGTGAATCGATCCGGAATTCGGCATCTGGGACTCTTGTTCGTGCAATATTAATCATCGACTCAGAAATATCAATTCCGAGAACACGATAATGAGCCTTAGTAAGTTCTTTTGCCCATAATCCGCTACCACAACCCAAGTCAACCACTAGTCCATCATGTATTTTGTTTTGAGCGAGGATTTCTAAGATGCCGGGAGCGGATTTGAGAGCGAAGTCACGGAAACCGTCATCATGAATAAATGCAAGGTCTTCTTTGTACCATTCATTCATATTGCTTAGAGGCTATGTTATAAATTTTTTGGGGCTAAATTCATATTACGAGCCTAAGACTAGCCCTTTCAAGGTGCGTAAAAATTTTGGTAAATAGATTTCTCTTTAAGCTCTATACTCTGTGTCCTCTGCGCCTCTGTAGTTAGAAAAAATACTTTTAAACCGCAGAGGCACAGAGAGCGCTGAGAAAAAATAAGAGATTTTACGATCCCACTATGGTAATTTTATTTTTACTTTATCAATTACCTCTTCACAGAAATTGTGTAACTAGGTAGATGTGAGGCATCTGTTTGAGTTTTGACAAGTCGCCAGTCATTATCTATATATAAATGCTGAAACACTTGAGAAGGTGCTAAAGATGTTTTTTTTAAATAATTTGTATGATTTATCTCTATATTTTCTAATTCGAGAGCTTTCGGTAAAGCTAATTTTGACGCATTTAGTTTGACTTTAGTGTTAAGCACATCAGTAAACCAGGTGTAGACTGATTCTAAATTTAGAGGAATTTCTCTATTTTTAAAAGCCTGAAATCTATCAATATTTTGAAGATACCATTTACCATTTTGAACTCCATATTTTTGGATTACCATGAAATCATAAGCTGGTAATATTGAGTTAAAACTCTGGGATAAATACGGGTCTTTCCCCATTATATAGCGAGCGACACTCGCACAGTAACCATCATGCTGAAAAATTTGAAAAGACTGTTCTTGTATTCTTTTCGGTAAACTTTCATGAAATGAAATAGTAGACCATATTGGTGTCCAAACACCCACTAAAAGGCGTAATTGTTCCGTAACGCTGAAAACAGGATTGTGTTGGCTCAATTTTATAAAATAGGGAAGTAATTCAGTTTTATAAAATTTAATTTCGTCATTTGAAGTTCCTGATTTTTGTCCTTGAACTCGTGCCAAAATCTCATTTTTAAATTTTACTTTTTTGGGAGCGCTTAATTGATTTTTTAGCAAGAGTTCAAACATCACCATTTACCTTGTTCTCATTTTTTTAGATGACTTGGTAAGAATTAAAAACTGGTGATTTTAGTACTTATACAGGTATCATCTATTCTTTTACCCTGTAAGAGGTAGAGCTTTTTAGCTCCTGCCTTTGACAGTTCTAAGGTGTTTATGTGCTTGATACTATCTATTCTTACTCACAAAATGGTGTGATCTAGATCACTGCAAACTAAAATATATTGAAAAAGCATTTAGAAATCAGAGCATTGCATACATAAATTTATAGCGGCGACTCTCTGAGAACGTCAAAGACGAAACCATAAAATTAATTCACAAACAATGAAGTGTAAAGGATGAAAATTTTGCTCCTTCACACTTCACTCTTGATTCGATATTTCTACGATTCTCTTCCCGATGCCCAGGTATCACGCCATTTAACGGTGCCTTCTTTGGCAATCACCCAGCGACGATTGACCAAATTTTCCCGCAGAGGCGATCGCCCTTCCCGCCACATGGCATATTTATAAGCAATCAGCTTACCAGCACTTTCATCAAAGGGAATCTCAGCAGACCAAGTATTTGAGTTGATGTACTCCAAAGGATATGCTTTGCTGATATCCCAGTTACCCAACTCTGGACAATCTCCTGTCACCACAATGATTTCACCGGGTTGGGTATCCACACCATTGAGTTGGACGCGCACAATTGTTTGTGCTTTGATTCGTTCCCCAACGTGGCTGAAAACAAGCACTCCCCGTTCTTCTAGTACTAGGTCATAAATCTTACCGTCTTTTACTTCATACTTATTGCGAGTCACTACGCAAGTATGCTCACCATCGGGTAATTCTGTTTCTACTTCAGGGAGAGTAACTTCCCCTCCCCGGTTTAAAGCTACAAAACACAGAGAATCACGATAGCGGCGGACATAACAGTAAACATCGGCGGTCAAGTATTTCTGCCAATGGCTACCCATTGATATAGCAGGATTTAGCCGCCGTAAACCAGACAGCAATCTAATACAACGATAAACCTCACTATCGGTATCCCAATTTTCCATCATCGGGCGGTTATATGGGTCATTACCGCCATCAGTATCGTTATGTAAATACTGTTCTGTGCCGTAATATATACAGGGAATACCGCGAGATGTCATAATTAAGGCGATCGCAACCTTCAACATCGCTGGATCGGGATTCAGCGATTGGAAGCGGCACATATCATGGTTATCGATGAAGGTAACTAACTCTGTTGCCCCGTTATAGCGATAATCCTGGTCAAAAATGTATTGAATTGTTTGGAATCCCAGTTCTGAACCTTGACCCAGTGCGGCTCGAATTGCCACACATAGCCCAAAGTCTAGAAGTGTCATGCCTGAGTGGTTAACAAATTCCACCGAGCGATCGTCACTCGGATTACTATAAATCCATTCACCAAAAATAAATACATCTGGTTTGTGATTGGTCATCTCGCCAGTGAATTCTTGCCAAAACCAAATCGGCATGTGCTTGACAGTATCAACCCGCAGTGCATCCACACCCCGGTCTAGCCATTGTTTAATTGCTGACTTAATATACTGTCGATATTCTGTATTATTTTCATTAAAGGTTGCAAGACCCGCTAGTTCACAATTCTGTACTTGCCAATCGTCTTCCCAGTTTTGCACTTCACCGTAATGGTGATACCAATGATTGACATCATCATTGAAGTCAGCAATTTTAACGCCATCATCATACAATTCACCTTTGCTACCACTGGTATCAGGGCTGCTGTGGTTGCAGACAATATCCAGCACCAGCTTCATATTCCGCTTGTGCAGTTCTGTAATTAATCGATCAAAGGTCGTATTTTTTTCTTCTTGGGTAGCATTTAAAGAAGGGTTTTCTCCATCAGCAATATAGCGAGGATTAATCCGCTTAAAGTCTTTTGTCCAATAGCCATGCATCGCCGCATTGCTAATAAATAACTCTTCTACTTGCTCGAATAGTGGAGTTAGCCAAAGGGCGGTAACTCCCATATTTTTGAGATAATCTAACTTATCGATGACACCTTGCAAGTCACCACCCCAGTACTTACCCCATTCTTGTCTATTGGGATCGTAGAGTTCTGAATTTTCACCTTCGCTGTTATCTGGATCGCCATCATAAAAGCGATCTACCACCAGAAAGTAAATGGTTTCTTGGCGAAATTCAATATCTCTGGTGTAAAGAAACTCTAGGTCAATCTCGGTTTCTGATGGTGGCGTTTCTATAATAGCGTCTACTTTTTCTTGTGCAGAATCAACTTTGTATTGATCTGGGGAAAACTGAGATGGAGGGGTTTTTACCATAAAAAACTCAAAATTTTATGTAATTTACATTTGTAGAACTAACAGTACAAACGCTTTGGCTATTGTGTGTCGCTACAGACATCGGTATTGTGACATCCTGCCCACGGTATAGGTATCTATCGCTAGCTAGTTTATAATTCTATCGATAGATATAATTCATCTGCTAGAGGATAAAAATAAAGAAATATAGCATTTATTAACGATAATTGCTTAATAACAAAAATTTACAATATTTAATTAAGTTGACCTGTGGTAAAAATTGAGCCTAACTCGTGTTTAAGTGTATATTCGACAACAGATTTGAGAACATCTCAATTTTTTGGAGATTAGCTGTCAACAAGATTTTGTTACACCTGAGCAATATTGAGTAGACAAAGCATTAGCCAACTTTTTCTCTAGAAGATTCGCTCCATTGGTAAACTGACCATTGTCACTTTCAATCTGTTTTTACTGTTGAGGAATTAATTTAGGTAGCAATTATGACCAAATATGACAAGGTTTTTAACTCACCAAAGACATCAGAGGAATCACTAAGTCCAGAGGAAGCGGTAGCGGCGATCGCAACTGTCACTGCGATCGCTGATTCCATGATTGAAGATGTAGATGCAGAAAGTTTAGCGGGTATCCTCTGGGAATTCGAGGTTTTCGAGGAGTACTCAGAAGATGAAATCGCCGAAATAGTTGATAGACTCCTAGCTATTGCAGAAGAGGAGGGAATTGGGCCCCTGTTTAATGCCGCCAAAGTATCTCTCTCAGAAGAATTAGTGCTGGATGGTTTTGCAGCTGGGGTAATAGTACTTTTAGATGATGAACTTGCGATCGCCAAACCAAAACAAGCCTACCTCAAAAAGCTACAAGCAGCCTTAGACCTGGAAGATGAAGAAGCAGAGGAAATTATTAAGGAGGTAATTGCAGCCTTTAAAGAAGCAGAAGAGGAAGAATATGCAGATGACGACGATGATGAGACAGTAGTCATAGAAGATTTCAGCGAACAGACATATCAATCCCCTTTAGGTAATTTTACCGTGCCAATTCCGGTTGATCCCCAGCAGGGCGGTAGAATTCAAAGCCAGGAAGGAGTAGTTGGCTTTTCTGATGACATCGGTACTTTATTGAGAATCGATTATTATCCTTTCCCTCTAGAACAGTTAGAGGAACTGGAGTCTGTTGGACAAGAAGAATATTTACAAACAATTTTAGTAGATAAGTATGTACCCCAAGCGATTTTTGCCAATGTACCAGATGCTTCTGTGGAGTACACGGAATATCTGGAAGATACTTTGCGAGGCGCTTACTATGTGTTAATTGATATGCCCAAAGGTTCGACAATTTCTAAGCAAGAAAATAATGGAACTGCGATCAGATTAGATGCGTACCGGGGTCTGCTCACCTTTATCAGTGGTGAATTTTTGTATATAGTTAGTAGTCAGCACAGCTTTCTTGACGGCGAAACTCCCGATTCCCTTGAAGAAGAAGCTGAAGACATTAAGGAGAGTATTTTAGAGTTTGTTGAGACTATAGAGTTTAACTAATGCAGCATTTGATTGATTGGCGTTGCTGAATTCAGGTATGAAAATGATTTTACGTAATTTCAAAACCCTTGTAAAGAAGTTGCAATGCAACGTCTTTATACCAAAATTCATATATTTAATCAGCAACACCGATTCATTCATCGCAAATTAAATTTGGCAATACCTACATTGGTAATGCGTCGGCTTACATTAGATATCTGGTAAAAAAGAATGTAGAGAAGTATTGCCACTGCTATCTCTCTACATGGGTTCTGAATAACGCATATTCAATTTCACCGAAGAGGTAGAGGGGAAGGGAGCAGGGAGCGTGGGGAGAAAGCCCTTCTCCTCTGCATGGAGCAAAGCGAAACATGGGTACGTTCGCGCAGCCTCTCGTAGAGAAGAGAAGCCCTGTTCTTCCAGGACGCTTGAACTGGGGCAAAGTACAAGCCCCGTCTCAGTCTTTCCCCCTGCCTCCTGCTCCCCTGCCTCTTTTGACCAGATATCTTTCGCCCTCGCTTTACTTATCTGATGTACATTTGGAAAGGGCGATGTCTGAGACAAGCCTGGAGAAGATAGGAAGTCTCCGGCTCCGCGCTGGGTGTCTACGCTTATAATTTTTCATGACAATAACCCTGCTAAACAATCGCTATCAAGTTATCCAGGTAATCGGTGCTGGGGGTTTTGGCGAAACCTTTCTGGCAGAAGATGTTCACATGCCTTCTCGCCGTCGTTGTGTGATTAAGCAACTCAAACCGATAACTAATAATGATCCGCAAAATTACCAACTAATCCAACAACGGTTTGAACGGGAAGCCGCAACCTTGGAATATTTGGGTGAAAGTAGTAACCAAATTCCTAAACTCTACGCCTACTTTTCTGAGAACGGGCAATTTTACCTTGTCCAAGAATGGATTCACGGTCAAACTCTGACGAAAATTGTCGAAGCCAAAGGATTTGAGAGTGAAGTTGCTGTTCGGCAAATTCTTTTGAGTCTGCTTTCGGTGTTAAATTATGTCCACAGTAAAGGCATTATTCACCGGGATATTAAACCTGAAAACATTATTCTCCGTTCTGTTGATAACAAGCCAGTTTTGATTGATTTTGGTGCAGTCAAAGAAACAATCCGTTCTGTGGTCAACTCTTCAGGATACCCCACGCGATCGCTCGTTATTGGTACGCCTGGATATATGCCCAGCGAACAAGCCGTTGGCCGCCCAGTTTACGCCACTGATATCTACAGCTTAGGTTTAACGGCGATTTATCTGCTGACTGGCAAACACCCGCAAGAATTGCAAACTGATCTTAAAACTGGGGAAATACTTTGGCAGGAACACGCCCCTAACGTCTCTTCTCAATTGGCGGCGGTACTCAATCAGGCAATTAAGCCTCATGCTGGCGATCGCTACAGCACTGCTAGTAAAATGTTACACGCTTTGCAGTCTGCTAGTAATATCCCTCCTGAGTTAGCTGCAAATACTCCTACAGTTAATTTTTATCCCCCTGCGACATCGACTCGACAAACCCAGCCATTATATTCCCCACAAAAACCAACTGTGATAGGGAATTCCACTCCTGGAAACTGGCAAAAACCTGCCGTAATTATTGGTAGTTTGCTGGTAGGCGGCTTGATTGGTGCAGTAGTGATTCCTAACATCATTCGTCAGCAACAACCAGAAACAACCATTGTCACAAGTAGCACTCCATCGCTAGAATCTTTGCCTACTCCCGCATCTACCGAATCGCCCCTTTCTTCCCAAACTTCTCCAGCCCCAGTTGTACCGGCCTCACCACCACGAAAGCGAGTAATTCTCAATCCTTTACCAACCGTTAATCCCCCAGTTGTATCCATACCACAGCCAGAAAAAGAGCCTGTAATTTCAGATACTCCAGCGCCAGAAGTGTCTTCTACACCACAGCTAGAACCAGAGAATATTGCAGTTCCCACACCAGAAGCACCTTCTACACCACAGAAAAACGAACGGCCGCCTAGTAAAGTAGCTGTGACTAGCAGCAGTCAAAGCGTTCCCGCATTTCCTACAGGTACATCCAGAAGCGCCGTAGAAGCTACCCTCGGCAAACCAAATCAAGATTTAAGAGGTGCATGGGGTAAGACGCGTGCTGTTGTTTACAAACTAGTACCAAACAAAATTGATCTTGGCTACTTATTCGATCGTAATTCTCAAGTGCTGCGTCAAACAGAGGTATCTTTTGCCCAATCGGTAGACCCGCAGGTGATGCAAGCTACCTTGAATGGATTGTTAGATGGGCAAGCAACTGAAGAAATTAAGCAGGGACTTAAACAGGTACAACAGGGTCAGTCTGATAATTTCCGTTTTCAGAATGGCTCAGTCAAGGGCCAGATTATCCGCCAAGAATGTAATTTTATTTACATTAGCATTTGGGATGAAAATTTACATGATTTTGTGAGTCCATCGACAGCCAAAAGATGTTAACTTTCTAGAAAACGTTGCTCTCAAAAATTTAATTTTTGTATCTTAGAAGACAGATTCAAGATTCAATATAGTATTTGAAAAACTGTCTTTACTGGACTAAAATCTACATAATTTCGGTCTTCGCAAACACAAAAACCCAGTTTTTAGAATTAATGTATTTGTCTTCTAGTTTTTGCAACTAAACCCATAAAAATCTGTTTTCCCAATTGCCAATTGCCAATTCCCATTTTCAACCTGAGTTTCAAATTCTTAATCTTCATAAAGTTATAAATACCATTATTAAGTTTTTAATAATACTTGTCTCAGCTTCTACATTCATGTCGTAAATTGCGATCGGAATTGTGTAATCTTAAGACAGCTAATAGCTCATTATTCAATCGAGGTCTGATGACTCCTACAATCATGCGTCAGCTTTGGTCAGTGGTTGAAACCGCGCAAGCCAAGCTCCTCTTACAACTGGATGATGCTAGCTTGGTGCAGTGGTTAGTGAAACAAACCGAAACACAAGTTTTGTTAGATCCTAACGAAACTGATTATCTCTGCCACTACATTCAATCTCGGCTAGCCCTTATACGTGATATTGCCCATGAACGCCAGTGTTCATGATAGCAAAATCACGATGAATTGATTGATAGTCAAGTGTTATTACTATTGACTACTGGCTTTTTGGGGAAAATAACCTTCCACTAAGCAGTCAGAGCCGACTACACGCCAACGAACACGTTCTAGAGACAATGCCTCAGTCATGGTAGTAAAACCTAAATCGCCCACTGGTGTGGGAGCAATGCTACCACCAATGATTTTTGGGGCAATAAATGCCAAAACTTTTTGCACTGCTCCTTGAGCGATCGCACTAGCAGCTAAAGTACCGCCACATTCCCACAAGACGCTACAAAAACCCCGTTCATATAAGTACGCCATTGCGTTATCTGGTGTAAGTGATGTTAATTCCACGATTTCCACTCCCTGTTTGAGCAACAGTTCTTGGAAATCGGGGTTAGCACCCTTTTGAGTCAACACCAAAGTTGGAGCATCCGCAGTTTGCCACAGGTGGGCACTTTCCGGTAAGTTGAGATGACGACTCA
This sequence comes from Nostoc sp. C110, assembly GCF_043099725.1. GTDB lineage: Bacteria > Cyanobacteriota > Cyanobacteriia > Cyanobacteriales > Nostocaceae > Nostoc > Nostoc muscorum_A. Next base: position 3,743,351 of record NZ_CP171148.1, read on the forward strand.
TCACCACCCGCAGGGGATTATGTGCCTCAGCATGATGGCTAGTTAAATAAGGATTATCTTGTCGGACTGTATTGCCGCCGACAATTATTGCATCGCAAGCCGCCCGTAGTTGATGTACTTCATTGCGGGCCTCTTGGCTTGTCACCCAGGCGCTATGACCAGAGGTGGTAGCAATTTTGCCATCTAAAGTCATGGCATATTTTAAAATTCCCAAAGGTCGTTTGTAGAGAATGCGATGCACAAAAGCTTCATTTAGCTGATGACAAGCTGATTCTTCTACTCCTACTAACACTTCGATCCCCGCCGCACGTAAACGGGCAATACCACCTCCAGCTACCAGTGGATTGGGATCAACCATACCCACTACCACTTTTGCTACTCCAGCTTGGATTAATCCTTCCGAACAAGGGGGAGTCCGTCCGTAATGATTGCAAGGTTCAAGTGACACATAGATTGTTGCACCACGAGCGCGATCGCCTGCTGCTTGCAAAGCAAACACTTCTGCATGAGGCTCACCTGCACGAGGATGAAACCCTTCGCCGACAATCTCGCCATCCTTGACAATCACCGCTCCCACCAAAGGATTTGGGGAAGTCCGTCCTAAAGCGCGGCGAGCAAGTTCCAAACACCGCAGCATCATGCGAGAGTCAAAATCAGTTCCGATCTTTTCTTTTATAACTGCTGACTCCACTAGATGTATATTTTCCTGAGTGTAATTTGGTAAGGATGCATCTGCTTGAGCGACCACTGGGGAATTATCCATAATTTTAGGCGGCAACACTGTAAATATTTTGCACGCGATCGCGCAGCCTTTCCACAGGAGACTCGCGCTTTGCTCCTAAATAATTAATTAAACAGAGTCAAATTCAGGTGCTGTTATTAGCTGTCTTAAATTGCATCAATCTGTAATATTCATATTACAATTTTTATTACAGCCTTTTTCATCTATCTGAACCACAATCTGGTGTTGGGTAGCACAGCTAGCTGTACTACCCAACCATTTAAAGCGTCGCTACAAGTTCCTTTAAGCGATCGCTTGGATTGCGAAAGATGGGACAACTATCTTTTTGGTAGCAACTTTTGCTTAAGTAAGTGAGATTCTAGTTTACGAAGATTTTTTATCTGCATCTACTAGTATATACTGAAACTATAATTAATGACAATAAGTAGTATTTTATACTGTTATTTATTAAGTAATAAGAGGAAACCGTAATGGCTTTAGACCCTATTAAGTTTTTTAATGCCTGTAATCCCAGTAAGACTCTAAAAATTGAGAATAAAGAAGACCAACAGTACTATATTGACTTCTCGCCAGTGCGTGGAGGCAATGTAATTCAACGTTTACGACGCACGATCGCTAATCAACCAGATGAGTCAACCTGCCAATTATTCACTGGACATATTGGCTGTGGTAAATCTACAGAACTATTTCGACTCAAAGATGAATTAGAAAAGCAAGGCTTTCATGTAGTCTACTTTGAGTCCAGTGCAGATTTAGATATGGCAGATGTGGATGTCAGCGATATTTTATTAGCAATAACTCGTCAAGTTAGCGCCAGTTTAGAAAAGGTTAAAATCAAACTCAGACCAAGCTATTTTATCGATTTATTTAATGAAATTGCGGATTTTTTACAAACACCAGTAGTTCCAGAATTTGAATTTTCATTACCTTTGGGAATTGGTAAAGTCACTGCCAAGACTAAAGATAGTCCCAGACTCCGCAGCCAGTTGCGACAATACCTAGAACCTCGGACTAGCGGCATATTAGAAGCTATTAATCAACAAGTATTAGAGCGTGCCAAAGAGCAGCTAAAGCTACAAGGTTATCAGGGATTGGTGGTAATTATCGACAATCTAGATCGCGTCGATATCTCTCCCAAAGCCTCTGGTCGTTCTCAGCCAGAATATCTATTTATTGACCGGGGTGAGCAGTTAAAGAAACTTAATTGCCATTTGGTTTATACTATTCCCCTAGTATTAATTTTCTCCAATGAATTAAGCACTCTGACAAATCGTTTCGGGGTGAAGCCTGTACTCTTACCAATGGTGACAGTTAAGAACCGTGAAAAAACCTATAACTTAGAAGGGATGAAGCTCCTGCGACAAATGGTTTTAGCACGGGCGTTTCCTTGGCTAGGTGAAATAGAACGGTTGAGTCGTATTAATGAAGTTTTTGATTCAGATGAAACCTTAGACCGTCTTTGTCGGGTTAGCGGTGGACATGTGCGAAATCTGTTAGTTTTGCTTTACAGTTGTTTGCAAGAAGATGACCCCCCTATTGGGCGCGACTGTTTGGAAATGGTTATTCGTGAGTATCGGGATGACTTAGTTTCAGCAATTAGTGATAGTGAATGGACGCTGCTGCTGCAAGTTCTGAAACAGCAAGACAATGTTAAAGGAGAGGACGAATACCAAACTCTTTTGCGAAGTATGTTTTTATTTGAATACCGGGATATTGATGGACGCTGGTTTGATATTAACCCTGCGATCGCAGAATCGAAGAAATTTAAGCTATGAGTGACTCTTATCAACCTGAAGATGTAGTTGTCTACAATCAACGCTCCCTGAAAAAACTAATCCGCTCAATTACGAATTCTCAGGGGCACTTTGCGTTAATTTTGGCACGTTGTAACTATTGCAGTTTGCGAGACCAGATGGTGCAACAGATCAAGGAAGAATGTCAAGTTGAGATTCGAGAGCTACATTTGTCAAAATCTATCAAAACACTTTACACGACAATTGAAGCTAACCTGGGAAATCAACTACCTCAAGCTTTGATGATATTTGATTTGGAATTAGTAGATGCAATTGACCAAGTTTTAATTTCTACGAATCAAGTAAGAGAAGAATTTCGGAAGAATTTCCAGTTTCCCATAGTAATTTGGGTAAATGATGAAATTTTCCAAAAACTGATTCAATTAATGCCCGATTTTAAGAGTTGGACAGGTAACTCGATTAAGTTTAAAATTGCTCCGAATCAGTTAATCAACAATTTGCATCAAATTGTCAATTCCCTGTTTGCGGCAATTATCAACGTTGGTGCTGGAAAGTTTATAGATAATGCTTCCCTAAATCTTGATCTTGGTATTCTCCATTTATCGGAAATTAAATCTGCTGTTAGAACTTTGCAGATATCTACAGAACAATTAGACCCTGAGTTAAATGCAAGCTTGCAATTTATGCTCGGTAGAGAAGCAGATGCTAGTGGACATAAATCGGAAGCTAAAGATTATTATGAGCAAAGTCTAGCTATTTGGGAAAAGAAGGTCAAAAATCAAACAAATGTCTCATCTGATGATTTGAAACGTTACGGATGTTTACTTTGGCATCTTGGTTTGTGGTGGCGACAGTATGCGACTTTGCATCGTTCTGAATATTACGAAGCTTGCCTAAAAGCCAAAGATTACTTTCAAAAATCTGTTGAGGAGTTTAGGCAGCATAATTATCCAGATTTAGCAGCAAAATTTATTAACGGTTGGGGTGAAGTTCTAACCAGGTTAGAGGCGTGGGATGAGCTAGAAAAGGTTGCCCTAGTAGCTATTGACTTACACAAAACTTACCCTGAACCAATCAGACTTGGCTACAGTTATGGATTCATAGCTGAGGTATTGCTGAAAAAATCTCAGTGGGTAAAGGCTCAAGAATATGCAGAATTAGCATTACAAACAAATGCAAATGTTTCATCAAGCGAAACAATTAACTGGGAATGGGAAAGAAAACTTTATAAAAATTTATACTTACTATTGTTGGCAGAAGCTCAACAAAATCTTAATCAAGTTAGAGAAGCGATCGCTAACTTAGAAACTGCTCGCTCTGAGAGTAATCCTCAACACGATCCCCTGCTTTATATTCGTATTTTAGCTCGGCTGCGATCGCTCTCCTATGAGCAAGGTAACTATTTAGAAGCTTTCCAAGTCAAGCTAGAGCAACGCTCAATTGAACAGCAATATGGATTACGAGCTTTTGTCGGTGCAGGACGCTTACAATCTAAGCTACAAGTTATTAATCCTGCACTAGCAGTTACTGCTGCTTTGGCATCAGTAACTCAAGAAATTGCTGCTTCTGGAAGAATGCAAGATGTAAATCGATTGATTGAAAGAATTAGTCGCAATGACCACAAATTGACAGTCATTTATGGGCAATCAGGAGTAGGTAAAAGTTCCCTGGTTCAAGCAGGATTATTACCAGCTTTAAAACAAAGAGCTATAGATGCTCGTGATGTTGTACCTGTTCTGTTGCAAGTTTATACAGATTGGACAAAAGTTTTAGGAAGTCGCTTAGTAGAATCACTAGAAGAAGTGAGAGGCTTAAGCTTTCCTCTATTCTTAGACTCGATGGCAGGTTTTGTCGAAGAGTTGAATAAAAATATAGAGAAAGGTTTGTTAACTGTTCTGATTTTTGACCAGTTTGAAGAGTTTTTCTTTGCCTATAAAGACCAAGATAAAAGAAGACCTTTTTTTGAATTTATTCGAGATTGTCTGAATATTCCTTATGTAAAAGTTATCTTGTCCTTACGAGAAGACTATCTGCATTATTTACTTGAGTGTAATCGTTTAACACATTTGGAAGCCATTGAGAACAACATATTAGATAAAAAGATTCTTTATTATTTAGGAAATTTTTCGCCAGAAGATGCTCGTTCTGTAATTCAAAGTTTAACAGAAAGTTCTCAATTTTACCTAGAACCACCGCTGATTGATGAGCTAGTGCAAGATTTAGCTAGAGATTTAAACGAAATTCGCCCCATTGAATTACAAGTTGTCGGAGCGCAACTGCAAACAGAGAAAATTACAACACTAGCTCAGTATCAAGAACAAGGCCCTAAAGAAAGATTGGTAGGGCGATTTTTAGAAGAGGTAGTTAATGACTGTGGTAACAATAATGAACAATTTGCCAAGTTAGTCTTATATTTGTTAACTGATGAAAATAATACTCGCCCTTTAAAAACTCGTGCTGAATTAGAAGCAGATTTGGCATTAGAGCCTACAAGATTAGATTTAATTTTAAAAATCTTGGTGAAATCAGGCTTAGTATTTCAGGTGCCAGGATTTCCGGCTGATCGTTATCAATTGGTTCATGACTATCTAGTACCATTTGTTCGTGAACAACAATCAGCCCGATTAATTGCTGAATTGGAGAAAGAAAAAGAACAACGAAAACTCACTGAAGCTAGACTCAATCAAGTCTTAACACAACAACTAAAAACAGCACGGAGACAAACTTTTATCTTAGCAGGACTCCTAGCAGCAATCAGTGGAATTGCAGCCGCCATAGTATTTGTTATCAATACTTCCTTGACCGCTTTAAGTGGTTCTTCTGAAAATAACACAGAACTTGATCGGTTAGTTTCAGCTCTCAAAGCAGGCAAAGAACTGAAAAAACTATCAATAGGAACAATACCTGGAACTCGGCTAAAAGTTATTTCAGAACTGAGTAAAGCAATTCAGGGTATCACAGAAATTAATCGTATAGAAGGTCATGATAAGACTATTACAGCCCTGAGCTTTAGCAGCGACAGCAAAATGTTAGTTACGGGAACTGAAGACGGTATGGTGAAAGTCTGGAGTATTCCTGAAGGTAAAGAAATTAAAACTATAAAAGCACATAATGGCAGTGTGACATCTTTCAGTTTCAGCCCTGATGGAAAAATGCTTGCTACAGCTAGCAAAGATAAAACTGTCAAAATTTGGAGTTTCCCTGATGGTAGAGAAATTAACACTTTGAAAGGGCACAAAGGCAGTGTAAGCTTCGTAAGCTTTAGTCCTAACAGTAAGTTATTGGCTACCGCCAGTGAGGATAAAACAGTCAAAATCTGGAGTTTGGATGGTAAAGCAATTAGAAATTTATCAGGGCTGAGTGATAAAGGAGTAGTCATCAGGTTCAGTCCCAACAACAAAGTGGTTGCCATTGGGGGTCTTTACGATACTGTTAAACTTTTGGATATTGAAGGAAAACAGAATCGTAATATTGGTGAATATGGTGTTATTAACATTAAGTTTAGTGAGAATGGTCAAACTATTAATTTACTTAATAAAAATAAAAAGCTGAGTCTATGGTCTACTCTAAATACTCAACTCTTAATCAAAAGTAACCAAGGTTGTAGAGACTATGGTGGTAAAGTTTTAGGTATTAGCGATGATGCTAAGTCATTTATGATATCAGATAGCGGAAGGTCTTTATATCTACTTCTACGAGATCAAAATGATTGTACCAGGGTAAGCGAAGGACTTGAACATAATGACATCGTTACTTATGCAAGCTTAAGTCCTGACAAAAGACTACTAGCCTCAGTCAGTCAAAACAAAGTAGTGAAACTTTGGAATATTAACTATAAGATTTCCAGTTTTGCTGAAAATAGCAGAGAGCAAATCACTAATATCAGGTTTAGTTTTGACGGTAAAGTTGCTGCTATTGGAAGAAATAATAATACAATAAGCCTCCAAAATCGTGAAGGCAAAACCATCAACACTATCCAAGGAGATAGCTCAGTTCTCAGTTTTAGTCCAGATAATCAAACCCTTGCCACTGGAAGCTCTGACGATATTTTAAAGATTTGGAAACTTGACAGTAAACAAGAAATTATTTTAAAAGGTCACAGCAATAGTACTACAAGCATCGATATCAGTCCCAATAATCAGTTGATTGCTTCTGCTAGCACGGATAACTCAGTTAGACTCTGGCGCAGTAACGGAGATTTTATTAGAACTTTGCCAGGAAAAAATCAGAGAATTACTAGTATTAGTTTCAGCCCAAATAGCCAAATAATTGCCTCTATCAGCGATGAAAATGAGGTACAACTGTGGAATAGCCGTGATGGCAGCTTAATTAAAACCTTACTAGGTCACACTGAGAGCATCACAAGTGTTCTTTTCAGCCCCAATAGCCAAATACTTGCCACTATCGGTGATGACAATTTAATAAAACTCTACAAATATGATGGTACTCCAATTGACACCTTGACTGGGCATCTTAGCCAGGTAACAAGTATCGAATTTAGTCAAGATAGCAGTAAACTTCTCTCTGTTAGCCTTGAAAGTGGCGAAATAAAACTTTGGCGTACCAGCGATAGTCAGTTACTGAAATCTATTGATAACCTTGGCACGAAGAGTGCCAGTTTCAGTCCTGATGGTAGTTTTATTACCTCTATTAATATAGGCAATACAGTAAAATTGTGGAGCCTGGAGGGAGACTCACTCGCAACCTTCAAAGGAGATAATGATGAAATCACAGATGTAAGTTTTAGCCCTGATGGAGCCATGATTGCTACTAGCAGGGCTGACAATATTATAAACCTTTGGAATAGAAAGGGGAAAAAACTGCGAACTTTGCGGGGACATAGTAAAGGAGTAAACGATGTAAGTTTTAGCCCTAATGGCAAGTTTATTGCTTCTGCGAGTTCTGATAATAGTGTCATCATCTGGAGAACTAGCGACGGTCAACCCATCAGAATCATTCCCGGATTTAGTAATGGGGTTGATGAAGATATTGGCATTTATAACATCAGCTTTAGTTCTAATGGTCAAATTATTAGTGGTTTTAGCAGACTTGCTAATGGAAAAAATCTGGTGACGCTTTGGAGTCTTGATGGCAAGGTTATAAAAACTATTCAAAGTCACACTAACATTGGCTTTAGCCAAAATTGGAAAACAGTTGTACTCGTGAGTAAAGAGAATACTCTAAAACTCTGGAGTCTTGATGGTAAACTGATAGCAACCCTGCAAGGTCATAGCGACCAGATTAACAGTGTTACATTCAGCCCTGTTGATAATATTATAGCCTCTGCTAGTGATGACAAAACTATAAAACTTTGGAATAGAAATGGGAAATTGCTCAAAACAATTTCGGAACACAAGGATAAAGTTAATAGCATAAGTTTCAGCCCCAATGGAAAAACTATAGCTTCTGCTAGTGATGACAAAACTATAAAACTTTGGAACCTTGATGGTAGCCTAATTCAGAACATTAATGAAAGCACCGATAAGGTTAGTAATGTGCATTTTAGACCTGATGGTAAAGCTATTGCTACTGTTAGTGGCAGCAGTATTAATCTCTGGAACCTGGATGGTAAATTGATCAAATCTCTAAAAGATGATTCTGGCGATTCTGGCAGCTTAAGTTTCAGCGAAGACAGTAAAATACTTGCTTCAGGTGCAAAGTTGCATCTTCTTGATGGTATTTGGCACAAAGAGACATTTCTCTCTTCCATTAGTTCGTTCTCAGGTGAGCGATTTAATTTCAATGCCAGTAAGGCAATTGCTCTTGATAGCAATGAGGGAAGAATATATCTAAATTCCGACTTAGATGACTTACTCGCGCGTGCCTGTAGCTGGGCATCTGATTATCTAAAAAATAACCCTAAGATGAAAGACGATCGCCACCTCTGCGACGATATCAACACTCAGTAAAAATTGAGCGTAGGGCTAGCCCTGAACATAGGCATCGCCCCACACATTTACAGCGTGGCTACAAGTTCCTGTAAGCGATCGCGTCCATCGCGGAAGACGGGCCAACCATCCCCCACCAGCACTGCTTCAACTCGACTCAGTTGAGCCAACCTGCGAACCGAAGCAATAGCTTCCTCTCGATTCAGTAGCTTGTCATCTGGCAATATAGTTAAGCTACCTGCTTTACGTGCCCTGACTAAATCCCCTGTAATCAAAGTTGTCTCTTCCAGTAACAGAGCCAATTCACCGGGAGTTTTCGAGCCGTGGAGTTCAATTACCTCCAGTCCTGGGACAAATTCTTCACCATCAGACAGCCAGCGATCGCAAGGTATGGGAAAAGTGTCTTTTTCTGCCACAGGGCCAGCGATCTTAGCATAAGTTTGATCGGCAATATCTTTACTTGCCCTGACATGCTCAGAATTCGTCAGCACAATCCAGACTACACCACCGAGGGATTTCAAATGATTCCAATCATGGTTTGATAGGGCTACTGGGTCAATCAAGATGTTTCCATCTGGGCGAATCCAGGCAATCCCATTGAAATCAATATTTCTTGCCGGATTGAAATTAGACCAGCTATAGAGATCGGGACGGTGCAAAGATTTCATGATGATTCTGGATCAGTACTTCAGTAATTGACTATTAATATCAATAATTAAGTATATAGATTATAAGGTTGCATTCCCTCTGAATCTCGAATTTGAGTATACTACGATAAAGCTATCGGTATTATGGGTTTTATAAAAATTCCTGTATAACCGCAATCGAGATTAACGGAGGTATGGGAGTGAGTGAGATTGGGCGTAAAAAAATATCAGCGAAGGTAGACCAGTTTAGAGAGTCGGTAATTCGGGAAATGACACGGGTGGCACTGCAATATAGTGCAGTGAATCTGGCTCAGGGGTTCCCTGATTTTCCATGTCCCCTGGAGTTGAAACAGGCAGCTTATGAAGCAATAAAGGCAGATGTCAACCAGTATGCCATTACTTGGGGCGATCGCGCATTTCGTCATGCGATCGCTAGCAAAGTTCGTTGGTATCTCGGCTTAGATATCGACCCTGAAACCCAAATCACCGTCACCTGTGGTTCCACAGAAGCAATGGCATCTGTAATGCTGGCGACAGTTGATCCTGGTGACGAAGTAATTGTATTTGAGCCTTATTACGAAAACTACGGCCCCGATGCGATTTTAGCTGGTGCCACACCACGGTACGTAACACTGCATCCTCCCCATTGGACATTTGATGAAGCACAGTTGCGTCAAGCTTTCAATGCCAATACCAAAGCTATTATTATCAACACACCCCATAACCCCACCGGCAAAGTCTTCACTCGTGAAGAACTCACCCTAATTGCTGAACTTTGTCAAAAATGGGATGTGTTAGCCTTCACAGATGAAATCTACGAACATATTCTCTATGATGGCACTCAACATATTGCCCTAGCGACCCTTCCCGGTATGGAAGAACGCACCATTACCATTAACGGTCTATCCAAAACTTATAGTGTCACCGGATGGCGAGTTGGTTACATTTTGGCAAACCCCGTATTAACGGGAGCCATTCGCAAAGTCCATGATTTTCTTACCGTTGGCGCTCCCGCACCATTGCAAAGAGCCGGAGTTACCGCGATGCAACTACCACCATCCTATTATGAAGAATTAGGCAAACTTTATCACCAGAAGCGAGACTCCATCTTACAGATACTCGATGGAGTTGGCATTCCTTACTTCCTTCCCCAAGGAGCCTATTATGTTCTTGCAGATATTTCTAAATTTGGCTACAAAACAGATATTGAATTCACTTACCATCTAATTAAAAATATTGGTGTTGCCGTAGTTCCTGGTTCCAGCTTTTTCAGCCAACCAGAAAAAGGCCATGCATTGATCAGATTCTGCTTTAGCAAAACACCTGAGACATTACAAGCAGCGAGCGAGCGCTTACTCAAACTAAGTAAGTAGGCATAAATAATTGTCGTTGGGATAAGGCAATAAAAAATAGGCAATAGGCAATAGGAAATATGAAATAAACCTCATCTATGTTGAAACTAAGAGTTTTTTAAAAGATATATTTATGTAGGTTGGATGGAGTGAAACGCAACCCAACATTACCACCTTATTTATGTTGGGTTACACTATCGCTGCACCCAACCTACAAAACTTGAAGACTAGTGGTCTATCGCATTAATTTTACTAGGTTTGTAGTGAGCGATTTATCGCTCAAATCAAGGATTAAAGTCCTTACTACGAACTTTTATAACCCTTCAGAATTAATGAGACAGACTACTAGTTCCATATTATTCACGGAACTGGCGAAAGAAGTGTCAAACTAACCACACAAGCAGTTGAACATGATTAGACAATCCCAATGAAAAGACCTGGATTTATTGAGCGTCATCACCTGTGGACAGAAATCCAAAAAGAAGCATCTGAAAAGATTAAGGCTATTGTTAAAGAACAGGATTTATTGTTGATTCGTACCGCTTGGTCAGACCAGCATGGCATTGTTCGCAGTAAGTCGCTCTTACCCCAAGCCTTTTTCAGCGCCCTGGAAAACGGTATGCAAATCAGCACAGGGACATTCCTGTTTGATAGTGGTGGTGCAATAGTATTTAACCCGTTTGTCTCTGGCGGTAGTTTAGATATGCCTTTGATGACAGGTGCGCCAAATCTTGTGGCTGTTCCTGATCCTGATACCTTCAAAATTGTGCCTTGGGCAAAACGTACTGGCTTTATTCTCTGTGATGAGTACTTTCAAAATGGTCAGCCAATGCCCTTTTCTAGTCGCGGTATTTTGCGCCAATCATTGGTAGAGTTACATCAAAGAGGGTTGGAGCATATTGTCGGCTTAGAAGTTGAGTGGTATTTGGCAAAGTTGGAAGATCCGATGTTAGCGACCGCTAATGTTGGTAGTTCTGGAAAACCCGGTGAACCTGCTAAAGTTAGCGCCGTAGACCATAGCTTCCAATACCTTTTAGAATCTCATAATCCAGAGATTCAAGATTTGCTGTTCCTTCTGGCAGAAAACTTAGTTGAAATGAAATTGCCTTTAAGGAGTGTAGAAAACGAAGGGGGTGTTGGTCAATTTGAATTTACTTTTGAACCGATTCCTGCATTGCAAGCTGCCGATACAATGATGATATTCCGAATGGCAACCAAGCAAATCTGCCGTCAACAAGGTTACATCGCATCATTTATGTGTCGTCCAGGGCTGCAAGGTTCTTCTTCCAATGGCTGGCATTTGCACCAATCTCTTGTAGACCGAACTACAGGCGAGAACGCTTTCATGTCTGCAAACTCCCAAACCCTCACGTCAGATTTAGCTAAACACTTCGTTGGTGGTCTTCTCAAACACGCCAATGCTGCTTCTGTGTTCACAACCCCAACAATTAACGGCTACAAAAGATTTAGACCTTATTCTCTAGCCCCTGACCGTGCGGGGTGGGGATTGGAAAACCGAGGGGCAATGATTAGATTACAAGGCGGTTTTGATGACCCCAGTACCCACATTGAAAACCGAGTTGGAGAACCAGCAGCTAATCCCTATCTCTATATGGCATCGCAATTGATTTCTGGTTTAGATGGTGTAGATTGTAAACTTGACCCTGGCTCCCCAACAGAGTCACCTTATACTACAGAAAATCCGATCTTACCCAAAAGTTTGTCAGAGGCGATCGCATATTTGAGCCAAAGCGAACTTTTTGCTCAAAAAATGGGGCAGCAGTTCATAAACTTCATCATTAAGATGAAAGAGAGTGAAATTAATCGCTTTTTGCAGTCCGTCGCCGATCAGCCACCAGAAGAGTATTTAAAGCAGGTGACTAACTGGGAACAAAAAGAATATTTTGAATTATTTTGAGTTGAGTTTGGTTTCTCACTCTTTTACAGCACTTTTCATGTATTTGAACCACATCCGTTGTAGGGGCAATTCATGAATTTCCCCTACAACGCAATACTGTTCGGTTAAGGCAAGAGACGCGATAAATCGCCGTCTCTACAATAATCAGTCTTTACGAATTACGCCTTGCGGTACTAGTCATGTTGATGCGATCGCTCAGTTGGCGGATTGTTTGTGCTAAAGTGCGATCGCTCTGGTGGAGTTGGGTAATTTTATCGCAGCTATAGATTACCGTTGTATGGTCTTTACCACCAAACTCCTCGCCAATTCTCGGCAAACTCAGAGATGTGTGTTGACGCATGAGATACATTCCTATTTGACGCGCCCAGCTAATCTCTCTTCGTCGTGAGTTACCTTTGAGATCGTCTATTGAAACATCAAAATTATCCGCTACAACCTTTAAAATTGCTTCTGGGGTAGCTGCCATTTTTTCGTTAGGCGGTTCTAAAACAGGTGTGATATTTTCTACCGTCATCGGTAAGCCCCAAATAGAAATATAAGCCACCGCCCGAATTAAAGCTCCTTCTAATTCTCGAATATTAGAAGTATAATTAGAAGCAATATACTCAATCACATCGCGGGGAAGACAAATATTTTCATCCTCGGCTTTTTTTTGCAAAATTGCCATCCTAGTTTCTAAATCTGGCTTTTGGATATCTGCGATTAACCCCATAGAAAACCGAGAACAAAGACGTTCTTGTAAGCTAGGAATCTGGTTAGGAGGGCGATCGGAAGCAATCACAACTTGTTTGCCAGCTTCATGTAAAGTATTAAAAGTATAAAAAAATTCTTCTTGAGTGTATTCTTTGCCTTCAAGAAACTGAATATCATCAACTAATAAAACATCAGCAGCTCGATAATGTTCTCGAAAGCTTTGCATACTATCTTTACGAATTGCTGTAATTAAATCATTAGTAAACTGTTCAGTAGAAACATAAAATATTTTACAATCAGGACAAATTTTCCAGCGATAATGACCAATAGCTTGCATCAGATGAGTTTTACCTAAACCTACGCCACCACATAAAAATAAAGGATTAAATTCTTTACCGGGAGATTCTGCAACTGCCAAAGAAGCAGCGTGAGCCATCCGATTGTTGGCACCAACTACAAATCGTGAAAAGACATATTTAGAATTTAATTCAGTAGTTTTATGATTGTGATGAGAAACAGCTTCAGGAATACTGCTAGGATTTGTTGATTCCCAAGAAACCTCGCGTTCACTAAAATGAGAAACTTCATCACCTTGAGCAACAGTAATGTAAATTCCTACGGGATGACCAAGAATATCTTGTACTGCATGAGCAATGGTATTGATGTAATACTTCTGTAACCAATTACGAGCAAATGGGTTAGGGGTGCGGATTACTAAGCAATTATTTTCTAATCGCTCCGCACTAGCAGTTTTTATCCAAGTTTCAAAGGTCGGTCGGGATAGTTCAACCTGTAGGCGCTCTAGTACCTGACTCCACAGACTTTCTATGGGAATTTCCATTATCCACCACCTTTGCTGCTAATCGTCACAATAGAAGATAAAGCATCAATTTAGCATCCAGACACGCTAGACCTAGAATAAGCTTTTAAGTTGTAATCATTTTGGGACATACCCAGTAGGCAAGATCCTAACACTCACCGACTGACACGGAGAAGCAACGATACATGAAAACAACAAACCATGACTTAGCACCCAAAAAAACTGATACCAGGGGTTTGCCCCAGAGGTGGTGGATGCTCTTATATGGGGTAGCGATGGTGTTCTTGGGAAGCTGCTCTCTTGTACCAGCTAAGACCTTTGAAACTCGACAAAGTGACACTCAACCCCAAGAAACAATAGAACCCAATCAGGGAATTGTCCCCCCGCCGATTTTCTCGTCGTCTGGAGATCCTAATTTTGTGGTAAAAGTAGTACAAAATGTGGGGCCTGCGGTAGTTCGCATTGATTCTTCTCGAACAATCACTTCTCGCGTACCAGACGAATTTAACGATCCATTTTTCCGGCGGTTTTTTGGAGACGCAACACCACAGCCTAGACAACGGGTAGAGCGCGGTAGTGGCTCTGGATTTATCATTAATTCTTCAGGTCAAATTTTGACCAATTCCCATGTGGTAGATGGTGCTGATAGAGTGACTGTCATACTCAAAGATGGCCGGACTTTTGACGGTAAAGTACTAGGTGAAGATCCAGTAACGGATGTTGCTGTGATCAAAATTGATGCTAATAATCTGCCAACCTTATCTGTAGGTAACTCTGATGCTTTACAACCAGGAGAAGCAGTAATAGCTATTGGCAACCCTTTAGGCTTGAATAATACCGTCACTTCTGGGATTATTAGTGCTACAGGTCGTTCTGGTAGAGATATCGGTGCTAGTGACAAGCGGGTTGATTACATCCAAACAGATGCTGCGATTAACCCTGGTAATTCTGGTGGGCCATTGCTTAATGCTCGTGGGCAGGTAATAGGGATGAACACAGCTATTATCCGAGGCGCTCAAGGCTTGGGATTTGCTATCCCCATTAACACTGCACAAAAAATTGCCCAGGAATTAATTGCTACAGGCAAAGTCGATCATCCTTATTTGGGTGTTCAGATGGTGACACTGACACCAGAAATTAAAGAAAAAATAAGAGATAAAGCAGGCGATCGCTTAAATCTTACAGCAGATGAGGGCGTTTTGCTGGTTGAGATTGTGCCGCGATCGCCAGCAGCTGTGGCTGGACTACGAGTCGGTGATGTGATTAAAAGCATTAACAGCCAGCCTGTTACTAAAATTGAAGAAGTACAAAAGCTGGTAGAAAATAGCAAAATCGGTACTAAGTTACCAATACAGGTGGAACGCAATGGGCAAATTGTCCAAATAGCAGTTCAACCTGCTGCTTTACCCGCAAGACGAGAAGGATAATTTTTGTCATTGGTCATTTGTCATTGGTCATTGGTCATTAGTGAATACCAATTCCCCATTCCCCATTCCCCAATATAGTTTTATCATGACTGAATTAGCACCAATCATTCAATTAGGCAATCCAACATTGCGCCAAAAAGCTGTTTGGGTTGAGAATATTCAAGATGAGCATATCCAGAAATTAATTGAAGACTTAATTGCCACTGTTGCCAAGGCTAACGGCGTGGGAATTGCTGCGCCTCAAGTAGCACAATCTTATCGTTTATTTATTGTGGCTTCCCGTCCTAATGCCAGGTATCCCAACGCGCCGGAAATGGAACCTACTGCTATGATTAATCCCAAAATCATTGCTCATTCAACTGAAGTTGTCAAAGATTGGGAAGGTTGTTTAAGTGTTCCCGGAATTAGAGGGTTAGTTCCTCGCTATAAATCTATTGAAGTGGAATACACTGACTGTCAAGGCAATTTACAAAAGCAAGACTTAACCGATTTTATTGCTCGGATTTTTCAACACGAGTACGATCATCTCGACGGTATCGTATTTGTTGATCGCCTAGAAAGCACTCTTGATATGATTACTGAACAGGAATATCAAGAACGAGTAGTTAACAAGTAAATGAAAGTGGAAAGTAGGGAAAATACGGTTTGGTTAAGGTTTTTTGATGAAAATTTTAGATCACAAAGACGCGATAAATCGCCGTCTCTTGCCTTAACCGAACAGTATTGGAGTGGGAAGTAGTGTATTTATTACGAATCGAATTACGAATTACGAATTATTTAAGCGTGTGTTTCGCAAACTCGCTCATCCCGCCACAATTGATATAGCCGTGTCGCTGGCATAGTCATATATAAAACATCACCAGCACTGAGGCTTGTCTCTAATAAATCCCAACCGTGAAGGGTTTGGTGATTCGTTTCTACGTACAGAGGTACACAGTCAGCAGACATGGCTACATCTTTCACCCACTGACCACAAAAGGCGTGTAAAGGTGTAATCACAGTTGCAAAAGCTACCCAAAGGCTATCGGCTGTGATGCCATTGCCCAGAATGCGTCCCCCTAGTGCAGCAGCAGCAAAAGCTGGTGCTGCTAATTCAGCCGGACTCAGTACTGCCTCGAAGCCAAATAGCTGTTGAGCTATGCCAGCAAAATCGGGATCGGCATAATGAACAATCACCGGAATGCTGGGTGTTAAACCTTTGGCTTTGAGGGCAATTTCCAGATTAGTGGCATCATTGCTAGTAACAGCAATCACTGCGGCAGCAGAGTCTATATTGCTGGATTTGAGTATTGTGCGGAAACTGGCATCACCCTGAATCACGGGGATACCGAGTTCGCGGGCGGTGTTGATATATTTGTTATTGGAGTCGGGTTCAACTACTACAACTTCATGTCCGCTGGCGTGGAGTTGCTGGACAATTCTCACCCCAATACCACTTAAGCCACAGACAATGTAGTGATATCGCTGAGGTATTCTGGCTGCATCCCAAAATTGCTTAAAGCGGCTTCCTAAGACAAAATCGGTGAGCATTGCATACCAAATACCAATCACCACCGCTCCAACCAACATCATCACAACAGTAAATAACTTAATAGTGTTAGGAGCATTTTCTACTACTTTGTCATTACCACCTGCTCCTGTAATCATACCTACAGAAAAATAGAGAGCATCGACAGGAGATAAACTCAACTCAGCCGACATATAGGTGAGTGTAGCGATCGCAATAACTGCAAGTAACACAACAGCACCTATCAATACCGATCGCCCGTGTTGTTGAAACTGCTTAAAATTAGTCATGACTTTCAGCAGTTTTTTAATCAATGACCTGCGGGGAGAACGGATACGGGGTTGTGTACCAATAATTAAGCGATCGCCTACTTGGATCTCTTGTCCAGATATGACAGCTGATACCAAATCCATCTCACCTTTGACTGGCAAGTAATAAATTAGCATCCGTGATCGGTCTTCCCACAATTCACTCAGCTTTAGACCTTTCCAGAAGTGGTTTTCATCAATGTATTCTTCATGAATCGGCCAAGTTTGCTGAAATAATTTGATTTGTCCGATCGCTCGGTTTCCCATCGCTGCAAAGGTGAATACGGGTGCTGCTAATCCCACAACACTCATACTCAAATGGTCTGGCAAACTTTGATCTAGGCGCTCGCCCAAATTTGTATTATAAAAACGGTTGATAATCCGAATCTGAGGATTCAGCACCCGCGCTTGCATCATAATAGACAAATTCAGAGCATCTTTAGAGCCAGCGATGACTATAGTGTGTGCCTGTTGAATTCCTGCTGCTGTTAGGGTAGAAGCTGCTTGTAAATCGCCAACAATCACATCTCCTGCGGTTTCGCCAGGGATAGATTGGTGATGAATGCCAACAACGAAGGCTCCCTGATGTCTCAGCAAACGAAAGGTTTTATATCCGGTACGTCCTAAGCCGCAAACAATAATTCTGGGTTTCATGAAACGGCAGCATCTTTTACAGGTAGGGCTGCATTTCTAGTTATTGATCAATATTGTTGCCCATTTTCCTGGAATATTACTGTAGCTGACAACACGATTGTTTCAATTGAAGGCAGGGGGCATGGGGCATAGAGAAGAGACAAGGGAGACAAGGAAGAGGGGGGAGACAAGGAAGAGACTTGTTCAATAATTCCCCCTTGTCCTCCTTGTCCTCCTTGTCCCCCTCGTCCCCTAATCCTTCCCTGCTCCCTGCCTCTTCGTTGAAGGGGCAAAAAAATAATATAGAAAAATATGGCAATTTTTGTAGGTTGTGATACGCTATCTGCTTGAGAAGTGTCGAGGAACCGAAAATGACTAAGCTGCGCGTGGGGTTACTGTTTGGCGGTCGTTCGGGAGAACATGAAGTTTCAATCAAATCAGCACGGGCGATCGCTAAAGCCCTGAGTGCAGAGGAAAATGCTAGTAAGTACGAAATACTTCCTTTTTACATCCAAAAAGATGGACGCTGGCTAGCGGGAGAAGTACCCCAAAAGGTTTTAGAAACAGGCAATCCGCTTCTGGAAGCAGAACAAACTGCTGAGGGAAATCTGACATCCAATCCTCAAGCCCAAACCCTAAGTAAATGGGAATCTCCCTCTCAAGTTGCCCAAGTGGATATTTGGTTTCCCGTTCTCCACGGTCCCAACGGTGAAGACGGGACAATTCAAGGGTTATTAACTTTGATGCAAGTCCCCTTTGTTGGTTCTGGGGTGTTAGGTTCGGCGATGGGGATGGATAAAATTGCCATGAAAATGGCCTTTGAGCAAGCGGGACTAGCACAGGTAAAATATAAAGCGATAACTAGAGCGCAAGTTTGGTCTAATCCTTGCGTGTTCCCAAAATTGTGTGATGAGATTGAGGCAGCATTAGGTTATCCCGCTTTTGTCAAACCTGCTAATTTGGGTTCATCAGTGGGGATTGCCAAAGTGCGATCGCGCCAAGAATTAGAAGCCGCCTTAGATAATGCCGCCAGTTATGACCGAAGACTGGTGGTAGAAGCTGGTGTCGTCGCCAGGGAAGTTGAGTGTGCTGTTTTAGGCAACGATCAACCCCAAGCCTCTATCGTTGGAGAGATTAGTTATAATAGCGATTTTTATGATTATGAAACTAAATATACAGAAGGTCGGGCAGATTTACTGATTCCAGCACCGATTCCAGATGCGATCGCTCGTAAAATTCAGGACATGGCTTTGGAAGCCTTTGCAGCTGTTGATGCTGCGGGATTGGCAAGGGTCGATTTCTTCTATGTGGAAGCGACACAAGAGGTTTTGATTAACGAAATCAATACGTTGCCAGGGTTTACGGCGACGAGTATGTATCCCCAACTCTGGGCCCATAGTGGAGTCTCCTTTCCAGAATTAGTTGATCGGTTAATTCAACTTGCTCTTGAAAGGTATTCTCCTAACTGACAGAAAAAATAAGCAAACTGATTTCAGAGCATTAAGGCGAGAAGTCATAAGAAATACACAATTTTGACAAAACTTAGTCGGATTTGGTAGCTTCTGTTTTACAAAAAAGCTACTGGAATCTGAAATTTTGTTACGGATACCTGATGCTTGACTCCTCCAGTACAATTTATTGACTAGAGGGGTACAAATCTGAAAGTAATCATGGAAAAAAGTCAGAGTGTACAGCGCGAGCCAACCCAACTCAGAAGGGCTACTCCAGAGCTGACAAACAGGAAATCGAGATTAAAACAAAGCTCGAATGTTCTGATATATCTGGTAACACATCATCCTTGGCTATTGTTAACTGGGTGTTTAGCCATGTTTTTAGGAGGTGGTGCCTTTGCCCTGTATAGCTTAGGTAATGCTGGACAGGTAGCACAAGAAGAACCAGAAACAATCCCAGTTATTGTTGAAGAACCAATCAGTGTGCCCTCTGAGAATAGTAACCCTACACCTTTATGGATGGTAGCTGCGATCGTCCTCAGTTGTGGTGGTGGTTCTTTGCTCGTTTTCAAAATGCTCAACCGGAAAACGCAACCGCAAAAAGTCCAAAAACAGGTTAACCGACATCAGGCACGCTTGGCACAAAGCCAGTACCAAAGATTGGAACCACGCCTTCCCAAGAACCAACCAATTTTTGTGCCACAGCCACAACTGATGCCGCTAATGCAGATGCAACCTAAAGCAAAACATCTGGTGACGGTTCTGCCAGCAGAACACAAGCACCACTTGGATACGCGCACAGATTCTTTGGCAGACTTAATGGATCTTCGTAAAAATAGTTCATTGTCTGCAATTTTACGCCAGTATTAAATTTAATGTAAAGCAAAAACCTTTCAAAATAATACTTTTTGCGAATTAGGGCACGGTTATACCGTGCCTTTACTAATTTTATCGAACAGAATTCAGAATTCAGAATTCAGGAGTCAGAATGCAGGAAAGGTATTCTGACCGAAAAAGCGGATAGCGCAGCGTCTCGTAAAGCCTTCTCTACGAGACGCTGCGCGTAGCTTGCTTACACGAAGTAGGTACGGCATAGTAACCTATGAACGAGTCCGCGCACTCCTACGGGAATCTTGCTAGCAAGAGCATCTCGATTCTGACTCCTGCCTTCTGCCTCTTGCCTTCTGCCTCCTGCCTCCTGCCTCCTTCATCCTTCTGGCAATTTAGCAAACGCCTGTTCAACTAAATCCTTTGCTTTAGCATCCAAACGCAGCCAATCCACTTCACTCAGTTCATCAATTAAACTAGTATCAATATCAGCAGCTTCTTTCTGTGGGCTGTATTCAATAAAACACACTTCATAACACAATTCCCACAAATCGATACTCGCTTCTTGCTGTTGACGCTGCAAACGTAGATGATATCCTGGATGGGGCATCGGCAAACGAGTAAGAGTCTCTCTAATTTCATCGGCTTCTTTGGGCGTTGCAGTTTCCATTGCTTGCAACAACTCAGTCACTAATGTTTTGATTTCATCAGTGGTGTTAGGCGGCCAAATCAGGACATCATGGTAAGTTCCCGTCCAAGAAGATTCATCAAGGGACTTGCGGATATTATCGATAACGCGAATGAAAGCAGGTTGCATGAGGATTTCAGCCTGCTGCCATGCAACTGGATTTGTTATTTTCGGTGGCATTGGTAATAAACAGGGGCACTAAAAGAAAAATAAACAGTCTGCGTTTATAAAAAAGCTGCGTTTTTAATCTAAATCTTTTCTCAAGATAGCGGATTTCATTGAAGAAAATTTGGAGATATTTATTACCAGCTGGACAATTAGGTAATAACTCTGGGGAGGGAATATGATCGGCAAGCTACTAGACCATCGTTACCAAGTAATTCGAGTCCTCGCAATGGGAGGATTTGGTCAAACTTATATTGCCCAAGATACTAGGCGGCCCGGCAACCCCATTTGCGTTGTCAAGCACCTCAAACCCGGAACTGACCCCAGAGTTTTTGATACTGCTAAACGCCTTTTCAACAGCGAAGCCGAAACCTTAGAAAAACTGGGCAACCATGACCAAATACCAAGGCTGCTAGCATATTTTGATGAAAACCAAGAATTTTATTTAGTACAAGAATATATTGAAGGACATACCCTAGCTGAAGAACTTACACCTGGTAAACGCTGGAGTGAAAGCCAAGTAATTCAACTATTACAAGAAGTTCTGGAAATTCTCGAATTTGTCCACAGCCAAGGCGTTATTCATCGGGACATCAAACCGGATAATATCATCCGTCGCACCTCAGATAATAAGTTAGTTTTAGTGGACTTTGGGGCAGTGAAGCAACTGCGTACACAGATGGTAACAGTGGGGGGACAAGCATCTGCCACAGTAGTTATCGGCACTCCTGGCTATATGCCCACAGAACAAGGGCAAGGTAAACCCCGCCCTAACAGTGATATTTATTCCCTCGGCATCATTGCCATTCAAGCACTAACAGGATTATTGCCAACAGCATTGCAAGAAGACCCAGAAACGGGCGAAATCATTTGGCAGCAATCAGTAACCGTAAACTACCGACTGGCGGCAGTGTTGACGAAGATGGTGCGTTATCACTTCAAAGACCGCTATCAAAACGCCACGGAAGCACTGCAAGCCTGTAAAGATGCGATTAATCCTGTAGCTACACTTTCCCAACCCCAAGAATCCACCAAATCTAGACCTCAAGTATCTCGGCTGCAAACGGTTGCATTTGCACCAGCAAATCCTGTCAAACCTGTCCGTAAAGACTCTGGTAAATCCGACCCATGGCCAATATTAATTGGCATATTATTAGCGGGTGGTGCGGCTGCCTTAGTCGCAAATGTATATCCAACTGTGAAAAATTTAGCTTTAAATCTTACAGGTAAGGATACTACTTTAGTAAACAAATGCTCGGCTCTTGTCGTCGGAAATTCTAATATCCGTTCTGAACCTAGTTCGATAAATTCTGATAATATTTTACAAACAGTTGCCGATAACACCAGTTTCGAGGTAACAGGTAAGCGGACAAAACGAGGTTGGATAGAAGTTAAACTTAAATCTGGTCGTTTAGCTTGGGCACACCCGGCCGTGATCATCAATAATCAAGAATGGGCTTCTTGCCTGCGCGAAAAAGGTATTGCAACTAAGACAGTAAATGATAGTAGCTTGATTGCTACTCGACCGACTCCCAAGCCAAAAGCAAAATCTAGTGATGTAGCAACTCCCTTACCAGAAAAGCCGAAGGGGTCAACTGACGATGTGGACAAATCAGAACGATCGCAGCCTAGTGATAACAGTGCCAATATTATAGAGCAAGCAAAACAGAAGTATGATTCAGGGGATATAGTTGGAGCGATCGCACTTTTAAAATCAATTCCAGCAAATGCTGCTTCTGGTATCCAAGAGACGGGCAAAATGATTGCCCAGTGGCAAGACGATTGGGCGAAAGCAGAGGCGTTATCTAATGAGATCAACAAAGCAATCGATGATGGTAAATGGGATAAAGTTTTAGATTATAGAAACCATCCAGAAAAATTGCCTAATACTAAATACTGGCGAAACAAAATAGAACCATTATTTAAACAAGCAGCCGAAAACCTGGCAAAACAGGCACTAACTCAACTAAAAAATCAAGGTAATCCCAAGAGTAGCCAACAAAAACTTCCCGATACTAACCAACCTGCTAATACAGAGAATCCCAATACTAAGGCAAACTCACAGTAATCAATTATTATGACCCAAGCCTTACCAAAAATAGTTACCTTTGACGAATTTATCACCTGGTATCCTGAAAACTCTGCGGTACGCTATGAATTGCACAATGGGGAAATTGTCGAAATGTCACAGCCTACGGGGAAACATGAAAGGATAAAAGGATTTTCGGCGGCTGAATTGACTTTAGAGTTTAGGCGATTAAATCTCCCCTATTTTATTCCCAATCAAGCAATTGTAAAACCACCAGAAAGAGAATCAGGTTATTTCCCTGATGTATTAATAATAAATGACGCTGCTTTGGTTGATGAACCTTTTTGGGAAAAGTCTTCTACTCTTACTAAGGGTGCATCAATTCCTTTAGTGATTGAGGTTGTCAGTACCAATTGGCGCGATGATTATTATCTGAAACTTGCCGATTATGAAGAAATGGGTATCCCTGAATATTGGATTGTTGACTATGCAGCATTGGCGGCTAGGAAGTTTATTGGTAATCCCAAACAACCCACTGTTTCAGTTTATCAACTAATTGATGGAGAATACCAAGTCAGTCAGTTTCGAGGTAGCAATCGCATTATATCTCCTAGTTTCCCTGAGTTAATTTTGACGGCAGAACAAATTTTCAAAGCTGGTCAATAAATATTGAATTCACTATCTAAAGGATAATCAGCTATGCCTCATCGGTGAGAGGCTAAGATTAAGCGCCTTTTGTCAATCAATTAAAATACTCAAAATAGTCTGATTGAAAATGATAATCGTACATGGGTAAGGGTGGAAATAGGCAAGCGACTCTCACCTCCTTCCACCCTCTATTTGATTATCTGTTATTTGATTTTCCCGATTAGTGCATTTCGTCGTATTCTGGGGCTTCAACTCGTCTTGCTTCCATCCGCGAGGCTGGCAAAAACTCAGCGCGACGCACTGGAACCAAGGGTGGTGTATTTCCTTGGTAGGGGTGAATCACCTGTACAGTACGGGCTGGACGCTGCCGTGGCGAGAACAAAGCCAATACTCCAGCGACTACAACACCACCACCAATAGTCAGAGTTGCGCCTCCCACAGCCCAAAGCATGGGTGAAGACCACCAAGAAGTTTGCGGCTGGAGTGCTGCTACTTTTTGTTGGTTATACTGCTGGGCTTGTTGCCACTGCTGCTGAGTATTGAAATTTTGAACTTGTCCTTGGAGTTGTTGATTTTGCAATTTCAACTGTTCATTGTCGTTTTTTAAACGCTCCAGCTGCATCTGCGTATTCAGCTTTTCCATCTCCAGACGTTGGTCAGCACTGGTAGCGGTTGGTGGCTGATTAGGATTGGGATACATTGGTTGCCCATAAGGGCCGTAAGGATACATTTGTGGCTGTATTCCCGGTGCTACTACCCCTGGCATTTGCGGAGCAACAGCAAAATTAGGTTGTAGGGGGGTATTTGTTCCTTTGAGCAATACGAGAGCCGCCAGCCCAGCTACGGCGACCCCGCCGATAAACGCCATACTCTCACTCATCGCCTTTGCTCCTCAATTGCGACGTAACTATAATCATTTGTGACTGACTCACTCTCACACTCACACTCATAAATTATGCCTACTTGACTTCACATAATACTCAAACTATAAGCGACCGTATCAGCTAGTTTTTTTACATCATGATATCTGATGTTAATATTCAAAACCATAATGGTCAAATTGTCTACCAAACAAGGATAGAAAAACTACGCTGTTATACTTTTTAATCTACTTTTCCGTTCTAATCAAGAGGAGTATTTGTGCTGGTTTTGATGGCTGCTTTGAGACTTTGGCAAAATTGGGCGATCGCATTTAGTCCTTGCTCTGGAGTACCTTCTGCCAACCGTTTGACAACAGCGCTACCCACGATCGCTGCATCTGCGCCCCATTCCTTTACCTGACGGGCTTGTGCCGCTTCGGAGATGCCAAAGCCTACACCGATGGGTTTCTCAGTAACACCACGAATTTGTTTGAGTAAATCGGACACGCGGTTTTCCAGTTGCGATCGCATTCCTGTAACCCCAGTGACGCTGACTAAATAAATAAATCCTTGAGAAGAATGAGCGATCGCTTCGATTCGTTTAGCATCGCTGGTGGGAGCTACCAATAAGATTACATCAATTCCCATCTCCTTAGCTGGTTCGAGCAAGCCTGCTGCTTCTTCCAAGGGCAAATCTGGTACTACTAATCCTGCTACCCCAGCCGCAGCTATTTCCTGGAGAAATTTATCAATTCCCCGATGCAAAATTGGGTTGTAATAGATAAACAGGACAATGGGCGATCGCAATTTGGGAGTAATCCCTTGCAACATCTCCAGTACATGCTCCAATTTTGTGCCCCTTTGTAGAGCGCGGGTAGCAGCAGCTTGAATTACTGGCCCATCAGCTAGAGGATCGGAATAAGGTATGCCCAGTTCAATAATATCGGCTCCATTCTGATCTAGAACCTGCAAAGCTTTTGCTGTTGTTTCTAAATCTGGATCGCCAGCAGTAATAAACGGAATCAGAGCGCACTCATGATTCCGCCCAAGGTTTTCAAAGCAATCAGAAATCGCAGTCATTTTAGTCAAGTGTCAATAGTCAGTGGTCATTGGTCAGTGGTCATTAGTCATTGGTCATTAGTAAAGGACAAATGACTAATAACAAAGGACAAATAACAACTAACCAATGATAACTTTACACCTGAGATTGCTCTTCTTGTTCTATTTCAGCTTGAATTCGTGCTAGCTCTTCTGGAGTAAGCTCATCTAGCCGCTTTTGCAGAAAGTCTTGCTCATATTGTTCCCGTTGTTGGTGGTAGGTCATTTTTTGTCCCACCGCACGGAAAAAATAGGTCGCTAACCAGCCAATTAACCCACTGACTAGTAAGACTTGGCTCCATATACCAGCTTTCTGAGTGTCCAAACCGACTAGCTGCAACATTACATAAGCCAAGCCGCCGGCAATAAAAACACCTAAGCTAATTCCAATAGCGTCAATCCGTCGCATGAGAGTTATGACCTACCAATTCTCGTTAAACTTGAACTTGTCGCCGTTGGGGTCGGAAATTTGCAAACGGCGATAGAACCAACAAACCTGGAAAAAAGAAAAACACCAAAAAGTACATCAACAAACGCTCGATGGAGCTAGCTACATACCAACGCTGCTTCAGGTAGAACAATACAGCAATGGGGATTACCAGAAGGTAAGCTCCAGCCAAAATCAGATATAGCAGGGCGACAATCATAACTTTTTTGGTCTAAGCATCTGTTTTCCATCATAGGCTGAAGAGCCAAACTGAGGGAAGTATAATCATGATGCTTTCAATATCATTACGCCATAATTCCTTTTTTTATCCAAATTGATTGATAAAAGCTAATTTTGTGCTATTATCGTAAATCTACTAGCAAACAAATGCTTTAGTCACACGAGATGAGAAACTCATCTAGGTTGATTACGAATAAAACTTCCGATTTAGGAAGCGATCGCACAATCTAGAAAAAATATTTTCAATCTAGTTGGACAAAAGACACAATTGATGGTGGAATAGATAAGGCGGTATTTGCTGCCTCCAAAAATAACTAGGTTTATATCTAGTTAATTACCAAACACCTGCGGGGGTGTGGCGGAATGGTAGACGCTACGGACTTAGATAACTGAGCCTTGAAGGAGAAATCCCTCAAGTGGAAGCTCTCAAACTCAGGGAAACCTAAATCTGGTGACAGACATGGCAATCCTGAGCCAAGCCGAAGAAAGTCCTGAGTCATGAGTGTTGAGTGCTGAGTAAATTTAAAACTCTAACTCCTAACTCTTAACTCATAAATGTTCGGAAGGTGCAGAGACCCGACGGGAGCTACCCTAACGTAAAGTCGAGGGTAAAGGGAGAGTCCAATTCTCAAAACCTGATTTGGCTATTGTCATCAGGCAGCAGTGAAAACTGCGGGAGGATGAAAATCCGTTGACCGTAATAGGTCGTGTGGGTTCAAGTCCCTCCACCCCCACTAAAAATTGAAAATGCCAAAAAGCTTTTATTGTGACTTTACCCATAACTTTGCCGCAACGGTAAGCTTATGCTTCTAATAAAGAGTGGCAAGGTTATGGTTCCAAACAAATTTCTCTTCGCGCTGCCCTTAAAGCAGCGCGAAATTTTTTGTCGCGAAAACATCCTGGTTTAGCCAATAGCCTTGAAATAGCTACCTCACTAGGATAAATACCTTCAGTGTGAACTTGCCTAACAGCTAGCTTGTTTTACTTGGATTTTTTGAATGGCTATTTCTAGGGTTAGCATATTGGGCAAAAGGAAGGTTTGTAGCCGTATCTCATAATCTTCATAGTAAAGTTCATATAATGCTTGGCTGTAAAGTAGTTTGCCGTCCAAGGGATACTCTTATAATTATTGAGACTAAGTAATTTCACTGGGGTTTTTGATGAAGTATTAAACAATTTAGATTTAATACTTTATTTATGGTCGGATTTTATCAAATTTGTGTAAAAAAATCGCTGAATTTCAGAAGAATAGATTGATGCTAGTGTTCACCAAGGTTAAGCTGGTAATAATATGAACAGGAAGCCTTTTTGTCCTGATAACTGGAATGAACGCTAATAGTTTATCAATTAGTCAGGAAAATCCCCATAGTGTTACATCTAACTCTAGCCAGATAAATGTGCAAATTGCACAAGAAGAGGTTTATAGCTTCTTCGTGGAAATTGTCAAAAAACTGTCACCAGATGATGTTTTGCGAGAATTCAAAGGTTTATTTATAGACGGTCTTGATTCAGAAGAGTCAGATTATATTCCTGGGATATACAGTATTTTTTTAGATGATAATGAGCAAGAACTATGTAATACACTCAAGCGGTGTTGCTACATTATAGTTAATAATTGGAAGACTAATCGAAAAGATAAATATATCCAAGAATTAGTTAATTTATTTGTTAACGAAAATCTCAAGATCAAAGACAATAACGATCCAGTAGTAAAGATTTGTAAGACTTGGCTAGAGAATTTTGTCAACAGCAAAGACTACCAAGAATTGAAATTGTTTGCTGATAAATATGATGAATCATCTAAAGGTCATTGGGCTAATCGCTATAGTTCTTATTTATTAATCGATCAATCTGTTAATAAAAATAATCCCATAGAGCAGCAAGAGGCTGCTAGAAAGCTTTCTAAACAGATAAAAGAAAAATTTAAGTTTGAACTGGCAATGTATATTGCTCGTTCTCAATCTACCGTTTCTAGCACAGCACGCTATAAAAATCCTAGTGTTTTGGGAGACCAGGCTCTACGTTTAATTAAAGCAATTGTTTTAAAAAGAGGGGTTTTTAGTCATGAGAATATTGCTCATATATTTCTCAAACAAACTCAAAATCAAACTCTAGAACAATTTAAAGTTAATCTCGAAAAATATCTATTTCTTTCTGTAGGCAAACAAGAATCAGTTGAGGCTTGGAAGCAGCAGTTTATAGATGTTTTATCATCATGGAAGAAGGATTATAATCAGGAAGTTATTACTAAAGAATTGTTTTTGAGAACTTGTAATCGAGTAATTGATTACTTGACAATAGAAAACAGCAAAGAACCTTCGTCATTATTTATCTTATTAATTAGTCAAGGTCATGCTCTAACATTGGTAATTATACTTTTGAAAATAATTCTAATTTGTAATAATTCCCGTCGTCATTTAGAAACTCGGATTGCTCATCTGATTCGTTTTTACGAAAACTATTCTGAAGATGAATGTAAAGGTGTAATCAATTTTATGGAGATTTTTAATATCACGTTTGCAATTTATGCAGAAAACGTAGAATATAACTTGATTAAGATGGAAGAGCAACAAAGCAGTAATCCGCAGTTGAATCTGGATGGTTATCGTGTGTTTTCACAGATGAAAGTAGATAGACCCAAATGAGTTTTGCCTAATTTATTATTTAGGAAGGCGTTCGTCTAAGTAAGCGAGGGTAGCGCCCGCAGTTTCAGCTAGAATACTAATGAGGCGATATAGAGCGATCGCACTGAATACTAGGGCCGCTGGAAAGTGATGTTGCAAAAGTTGATATGCAGTCGCTTCAAATACACCTAACCCACCAGGCGCACCCGGAATCACAAAACCTAACAGCCAAGCGCAACTAAAAGCCCCTAGCAACAAAGGAATTTGATTTACGTTCAACGAACCTAGGGCGGACATAGTTAATATAAACCCAGTGGCGCGTAGTCCCATAAAGCCCAATTCTCCTAATAAAGGGCGTAAAGGGTAGCTTTTCAGACTGAAGGGAACAGTTGGTTGAGTTGTAGCAGCAGACTTTTTTGCTTTTAATCTGTATAAAAAGCGAATAATTGGGTTTAAAAACCGGGGATGAATTGCACAAAGAACTAGAGCTAAACTCAATAATTGTAGTACTTGAATAGCAAGGGTAGTATTAGCCGCCGCAAATTGGCTACCGCATAAGACAATGATGATTAAAGCAGCCGCTAGCATGAGTAGGGGTTCTAGCAAAACGCTTAAAGTGGCTGCACCAGCAGAAATATTGGCATTTTTGGCGGCGACAATTCGCCCGTAATGATGCCAGATATTACCTGGTAAATACTTAGCGATGTTCGTTTTTAGGTAAACTTGGATAAATTGGGGAGATGATACAGGTTGATTTAACTCTTGCAGAATCCAAGTCCAAATCCAGCCTGCCCAAGTATGCGCTAGTAAAGTTACGCCTGTAGCGATCGCTATAATTGCCCATCCTACCCCATCAATGCGAATAGCAGTCACTCCAATCCAATTATCCTTCAAGGCTTTCGCTAAAAAAAACAGCGTTCCCCCCAAAATTATCCAGCGTAAAAATTGCTTCATGAATTTAGTAATTTAACGGTAGAGCAACAAAGGCTAAATGCCTCAAATTTTATGGCACATCAACGATATATCCAAAGCTTTTGAAATATCAAACAGTTTGACGTAGCTCTTTTTACAACAATCAGATTATTTTAGTTTATATCTTCCTAGAGTTAGATCAAACTATTCCTTTTGTACTAATTAAAATGTGACTTGCGCTAGAGGTAAAACTTATTTCATTATTCATACTATTAGGTAAAGTTATTATTCTTTCTGAATGCTTGGGATACAAAAATAATTCCAAATGCCATCTTGTTTGAAGTTTAACTTAGTCACAAAAATGCAAGAGTGAGAACTATGAAAAAAGCGATTACTTGGCTAAAAAACATTCGTCCCTTGAAAGTTTTAACTGTTTTTTTAGCAGGGATGTTTCTATTTATGGCACAAGCTTGTGGGGCTCCAGGAGTAGCAACACAGCCACCACAGCCAGGTTCCCAAGCACCTAACGTCAAGCGATACGATCCTACAAAAGATTATCCTCTGAATTCTCCTGCTGGTGGGATGAATAACTTTAGTGATGTAGATCCCAGAGCGAGAGATGAAAAGGCAGCGAATGACAGAGCTGATGCGCTAGTAAAGAATGCTCAAAGAAATATTGAACAGAAGGGAATTGACAGCCGAGAGCAATATGGCAAGAATTTTCAGCAAGGTACACCCCTTGGTGAAAGAGTGAAGAACCTGGGTGAAGATGTTGGTAGTTCTGCTGAGGAATTGCGTGAAGGTGTTGTTAAGGGGACTCAGCGTGGATTTGAAAATCTCAAAGGAAATACCCAGAATGCTGCCGAAGACTTGACAAAAAATGTTCAGCGTGGGGCTGAGGATGCTGGTAAAAATGTTCAGCGCACAGCTGAGGATGCAGGCAATGCAGTCAAGAGAGCGGTTGATTGAAATTAGTCATTTAATTCTTGTAAAAATTTGAAAGCGCCCACAGACTTATAGTCTGGTGCTACTACAACAAAGCCTGTCTATACAGGCTTTGTTTTGGTTTGAGGTGGGGTTTAATTCCCTTAGAGGATGTCTGAGAAGTATCAAATATTTCTTGATCCCCCCTAACCCCCCTTAAAAAAGCAGGGCTGTTTCATTCCCTAAAACAGGTAAAATAGCAAGGGTTGAGGGGATAAAAATGATGGGTGCAGTTCTGATTGAACAATTGAAGCAAGTAGCAGACTTTAGAACGACAGATGGGCGAAGACACCCACTGTGGTTAGTGTTGCTGTTGGTGATAATGGGAACAATGAATGGATATGTGGGATATAGGGGGTGGGGAGATTTTGTCAAAAGGCATAGTCGGGTATTAATAGAGAAATTTGGGATTGAAAAACATGGAGTACCATCATACTCAACAATCCGACGTGTAGTGATGGGAGTAGATTTCGATAAGCTGGCAGAAAGATTTAATGAATGGGCAAAAAATTATGTTGATTTAGAGGAATCAGAATGGTGTGCAACAGATGGAAAAAGTATTAATGGACTAGAAAAGTCATAGAAAAAATGCCGAATCTCACAAAGCCGCAAGCAGTAGTACTGGCAATGTGGAGTTTTGGGATAGTGATGACTCAATCAAGTGGACTAACAACAGTTTCAGTATTTTTAGCAGAGTTGCTGGGTAAAAAAGAGAATACTGTGCGCCAGCAACTGCGAGAATGGTATCGAGATGCTGAGGATAAAACGAAGACAGGACGGACTTCATTAGATATTACAACTTGTTTTAGTCCACTACTGTGCTGGATTTTAAGCCTTTGGCCGCAGAACGAAAAGCGTTTGGCTCTGGCAGCAGATGCCTCGACTTTGAGCGATCGCTTTACTGTACTAGCAATTAGTATTGTTTACCGAGGTTGCGGAATTCCTATTGCTTGGAAAATAGTCTCCCTCACCGTTGGCTTAGTTGCTTCCGCCGTGGATTTTTAGTGATTAAGGCCGCTGTTCTTAATCGTCTTCCATTACCAATCGGTGGTTTTTTCCCTGAGCCTTGGCCAAGCTTTACTCCACAACTTAATGTTTCTCAAATCACTCTCTCTACTGCCTGATTTTTAAATACCTACCCTTGAAAGCTCCCCTGCTCCCCTGCTCCCTGCCCCATCTTGATCTGTGCGAGTGCTACCACAGCTTGAACTAACTCTTCTGGATCGAGGGGCTTGGTAACGTGGCGTTGATAGCCACTGGTTATAGCTCGCTGGTAATCATCAACTCTGGCATAAGCAGTCAAAGCGATCGCAGGAATTTGTCCGCCTTTTTCGGGGGTTAAAGTTCGGATCTGTTGAATCAAGGAATAACCATCGACTTCAGGCATCCCAATATCACTGACTAACACATCCGGTTGAAAGGACTCCAGGTTTGCTAACACTTCTGCCGCAGAAGCAACAGTCAAGACTGTAGCTCCATATTCAGTAAGCAATACTGTTAATAGCTCACGGGCATCGGGGTCATCATCCACTGTCAGAACTCGAATTCCCGTGAGTTCAAGTCCTGCTTGTGGTAACTCATCTATCTGCTTGATTTCTGGTTGAAGATTCAGTAGTGGCAACTGGACTGTAAAGGTGGCTCCCAAGCCAACACCCGGACTGTCAGCCATTATGGTGCCGCCGTGAGCCTCAACCAACTGCCGGACGATCGCTAATCCCAATCCTAACCCGCCATACTTGCGAGTAATTGAAACATCTTCTTGACGGAATGACTCAAAAATATACGGGAGAAACTCAAGGTTAATGCCTTTACCAGTGTCACTGACGATAATCTGTGCCTGCTCATCTACTTGCTCTAATCGGATTTCAACCCGTCCTCCCTTGGGGGTAAACTTGATAGCGTTGGAAAGTAAATTCCAAACGATCTGTTGCAAGCGGTTGGAATCTCCAGAGACTTGCCCAATATTTGGCAGCACCGGATGCAAGGAAATTGATTTGGCAATGGCTGCTGTAGTTACCGTGTCGATCGCAGATTCAATAATAAATGCCAGATTCACAGGTGCAGCATCTATGGTGAGTTTGCCGCGCAGAATCTTGGCAACATCCAGCAAGTCATCAATCAGTTGAGTTTGCAGTTTGGCATTACGTTCAATGGTGGCTAAGGCTTCAGCTGTTTTGGTTTCACTAAATTTACGGGTTTGCAGCAGTTTTGTCCAGCCGAGAATTGGGTTGAGAGGCGATCGCAATTCATGGGAGAGAACCGCCAAAAATTCATCTTTGATCCGATTAGCGCGTTCGGCTTCGGCTCTGGCTGCTTGCTCTAGCTGAAATAGGCGATCGCGTTGGATTTCAGCTTGTTTGCGATCGGTGATATCCTGTACATTACCCACCATCCGCACCGCATTGCCCGCAGCATCATAGAAAACCTGACCTCTAGCCGCTAACCAGCGAATGCCATCAGGATGTATAGTGCGGAAGTCATCTTCATAGTACTCTTCCTGTTGCTGGATGGTGCGACTCACCCCTTCATCGGCTGAGGTGCGATCGTCTGGGTGCAGGAGACTTAACCACAGTTGATATGTGATTTCCTTTATGCTTGGATCAAGCCCAAACAGATTGACGTACTCTTCAGATACATGAGCGCTATTGTGGATAATGTCCCAGTCCCATAATCCCGATTGCGTCGCTTTGTACGCCAATTTTAACCGGGCTTCGCTCTCCTGCAAGAGGAGTTCTATCTTTTTGCGATCGGTAATGTCTCGTGAAATCAACAAGATTCGTTCCAGCTGCCCGGAGGCATCCAAAATCGGGCTAATGACCACTTCCCACCATTTCGGAGTACCTTTTACAGTTGGGCAGTATCCGCTAAAAATGCTGACTTTGCCTGTTTTAGTGGCAGTAAGTGCCTCCTCTGCCTGTTGCCGAGAACTGCCTTCCCAGAAACAGAGCCATTCATTATTGAGATGGGCATTTAAGTCATCAATTTCCATCAAACACAGTCCACCTGTATTCATGTACAGCAGCCGTCCATCGAGGCTTAATACCTTGATGCAGTCAGAACTGCTGTCTAAAATACGATTTTTAAATTCTTCACTCTGGCGCAAGGCTTCTTCGGTTTGTTGGCGAGTGGTGATATCTCGCCAAGTGGCAACAAATCCATCTCCAAATTTAGCCACGCGGATATCAAAGGCTCTAACTAAGCGTTGTTCTCCATACTCATCCTCATAAACTAGGCTGTCTTTAATGAGCGGCTGACCTGTTTCTACTACTTGGCAGTATTCATTAAACAATCCACTGTCACGATGCCCTGGTAGTAATTCACACAATCCATGTCCAATCTGCTGCTCATAAGTCATTTGATTGTTGAAACAAGCCGCACTATTGACATATTCAGTCACAAAATCGACAATCTGTCCTTGCTCATTCCTTACAGCACGGTATACCCCAAAGCAGTCCAGCATATTTTCAACTGAGGTGCGGAAGCGTTCTTCGCTCTTTCGCAGAGAAAGTTCTGCCTGTTTGCGGTCGGTGATATCATGATGGATGCCTGAAAGGCGGAGTGGATTGCCCTGTCGATCCCGCGAAACTACCTTTCCGTGGTTGGCTATCCATTTCCACTCCCCAGACTTGGTTAACATTCGATATTCAAATTTGTAAGACACCGAATCGTCGTGAAGATGAGCATTCAACCGTTCCATCACCCAAACTTTATCGTCAGGATGAATCAGTCGCTCCCAAGCGCTAAAGTCCCCAGGTAAATCTCCTTGCTCATATCCCAACATTTCCAGCCATTGGGAACTTAAATAATCTTCATTGGTAACAATATTCCAATCCCAGAGACCGCCACCAGAACCTTCCAGTGCCATTTGCAGGCGTTCTTCACTGTCTCGCAAGGCTTGCTCTGCCTGTTTGCGTTCGCTGATGTCTTCGGCAATACCTGCAAACCGATAAATCTCTCCGGTTTCATCTCGAAGGGGAAAGCAGCGATCGTGAACCCAACGAATACTACCATCGGCTAAAATAATCCGGTATTCTTCATCAAATTTACCTGCGACAGCTTTTTCATGAAACGCTCTGTCTGTCGCTTCTCGATCTTCTGGGTGGATACGATCGACCCATGCTTGTTGTCCTTTATACAATTCCTGCGGGTTCAATCCCCACAGGCGTTTATATGCAGGACTAACATAGCTAACTCGATTTTCCTGTACCTCTTTGATCCAGAACACCGCATCAATATTTTCTGCAAGCTGCCGAAAACGTTCCTCACTCTCGCGCAGAGTTTCGGCTGACTGTTTGCGTTCGGTGATATCGAGATCGATACCCGCCATCTGAATCGGTTGCCCGTGTTGGTCGTAGAATACCTTACCCTGACTTAGTGCCCACCGAATCGTACCATTAGGATATACGACTCGAAACTCAATGTCATAGTCTTCTCCGGTGGCGATGGCACGATTGACGGCTGCTAGAACGCGATCGCGATCGTCAGGGTGGACTCGCGCGGCAAACATCTCGAATGAGCCGTCAAACTCTCCTGGCTCCAGTCCAAATGAGGCTTCCAGGTTATCCGACCAGGAAATTTTTCCCGTTTGGATATTCCAGTTCCATGTTCCCATCCGAGAAGCTGATAGTGCTAATCGCAGCTGTTGTTCGCTCTGGCGTAGTTCTGCTTCTACCTGTTGGCGTTCCTTTAGCTCACGCTGTGCCTGCTGATACAGTTCTGCCTGTCGTAAGGCGATACTCATCTGAGTTGCCAACTCTTTAAGCAAGTCAATTTCTAAGGGCTGCCAAAATCGCGGGGAGGTACAATGATGAGCAATTAGCAATCCCCAAAACTGGTTGTCTTGCAGAATTGGTACAACCAGATGAGCTTTGACTTGAAACTGTGCCAACAATTCACCGTGGCATGGGTCAATACTGCTGTCATGAATGTCCGATACTGCCGTTACTTGCCCTTGATAATAGCCTTCGATATAATTCTTGATCAAGGCGGGAGCGTAGCTGACAAGTTGCGGTCGATTGGAGGTGATGTAGGTCTCAGCTAAGAAGGGATCTTGGATAGTAGAAGAAAGAAGCGATCGCCACTCTGTCCCAACCGATTCTGCCACTACTGTCCCATCCCCACCAGGATTTAACCGAAAAACCAGGACGCGATCTGTGTGGAGAAACTGCCGCACCTCGGCTACTGTTGCCTGAAGAATTTCATCCAGATTCAGAGATAAGTGAATTTGCTGGGTAATTTGCGCGACTACGCGCTCTCGTTCAATACGCTGTTGCAGTTGGGTGCGTAGCCGCACTGTTTCAATTGCCCCATTGATTGCTATTTGTAGCCCTTGTGCGGTAATTTGCTCTTTGACAATATAATCTTGTGCGCCGGCTTTCATCGCCTGAACTGCGATCGCCTCATTGCCCTGCCCTGTGACAACAATCACAGGTAGGCACTGCTGTTGAGTTGAGGTTTGCAATTTAGACAGAAATTCCAGTCCGTCTATGTCAGGCAGTCGATAATCAAGTAAAATGGCATCTGGTTGGTGTTGCTGGAAAAGTTCTAGCCCTTGCTGTCCCAGGGTTCCTTCTAGGAAAGTGTAAGAATATTCGCGATCGCGCAACAAATACCGCCGATATAGCTCTCGATCTTCTGGGGAATCATCGACAATTAAGAGGGTGCGCTGTTGCTGAGACATCGTGAATTAATTGAGCGGATAGAGTTCAAGCCCACATCCCGCAGGTTATCATAGAGAGATTACTATTTTTGAAATAGCGCTAAAATCCTCATCCATGTAAGAATTTTACCATACCCTCTATTTTATGACTTTAGGAAAAGTCTATGATAATCTTGTGCGTCGGCTTTCATCGCCTGAACTGCGATCACCTCAAAACATTGCAGTTGCTCGTCCGAAAAGGCAACAGTTGCAGGCAATTCAGGATTATCCCGTCCCTGAATCAGTTGAGCGTGAACTCTTATTGGATTTTCCACCACCTCTTACTCCCTACAACTCCTTCTGTTATTAGTTTACTTGGACTTGTCTGTACACCGTAGCCGACTCGGAGAGGGAAAGAGTTAAGACCTGGTTTCGATATCGTATAACTGGCATAGGGTGAGGAGTTTTTGTTTAAGGCGATCGCGCACATTTTCAGGTAATATCACTACACAATCTGGCGCATACTGCATAACTTCGCGGCTAAACCAAAATGTACTAGATACTCGCCTAATCACTCGTCGAACTTTTGGTTTATCTGGTAGCCATTCATGGATATCATCTTCTGGTTTAGCTTGATAAGCAAAAGCCAAATTTGCTAATAAGTGCATTTCTACTTTTATCTCATCCAAATTAGTACGCCACTCACCGGAAATTAAAGTCACCGCCGCATCCGTAATTCGGTCTAATCGTAAACTCCAGTTGTGAACCAGTTCTGGGATATCAAAATTTCCTTCTGTTTCCTCACACCAGCAATCAAGATATTGTCGCTTTTCGTGGGGTGCTACTTTGGCGTGGCGAACCGTAAAGTTTAATAAACGTCCAGTTGCATCTTGATAGGAAAGCTGAAAGGGCTGTTCGCGCAAGATGTAGCGGTCTATCTCTAAGCGCCAAGATGGGGGCAAATTCTCTAAGAAACGTTCAATTTCGCCTCGCAACGGTAATGATAGTTCGCTGCGTTCGAGAAGTAAGTTTGCAATGATTTGCGCTTGTTCAATTTGCCCGATGTCTGTCAACGCATTGATACATCTGTGTAATGCCCTGATGCGTGGTTCTTTCCAATCGTTATTGTTACCGATGAGTAACTTACGTTGAGCGATCGCTTTAATTAACTTAGAGATGTTAGGCTCCTCTCCCCACATCATACCGAATTCACGAGCGATCGCTTCTAGCTCGGCTTTATCATGTTCTGATATCGACAGTGTAATAGATTGACCTTTTCGACTCATTAAAAATGTCCGTATACTTTGTACTTATTTTCTCTTGTCAACTTCTATTTTGAGTGCCAATATAGTTTTTAACAACCAGTTACGGACACTATTTAAGTGTAAGTCCGAATATAGAATTAGGAGAAGAGGATTCATTGAGAAGAATTACGACAAATTTGGAGAAGTTTCAATGACTAAGAACGATTTACTATCTCGAATTTCCATCGATCCAAATATTTGTTTCGGTAAACCTTGTATTAAAGGTCATCGTATCTGGGTTAGTTTAATTCTCGACCTTCTTGCAAGTGGAGAAAAAATAGAGACGATTTTAGAAGAATATCCCGGTTTGGAACGAGAAGATATCCTAGCCTGTATTGCTTATGCTGCTGAGATGACAAGAGATAGCTATGTAGAAATTCCTTTAGGATTGCAAAAGGAACCAAAAAAGTGAATATTAAACTTGATGAAAATCTTGGTAGTCTACGAGTAGCTACATTATTGCGTCTTGCAGGACATGATGTTGCCACTGTCCGAGAACAGGATTTAATTTCAACTCCTGATGAGGAATTAATTGATATTTGCCATAACGAGAATAGATGTTTAGTAACGATAGATAGAGGATTTGGAAATCGTCTTAAATATAATCCTTCTCACTATACAGGAATTATAGTCATTCGTTTACCATCCCGTCCTAGTTTTGAAGATTATCGTACAGTTACAGAAACTCTAATTGCTGGACTTGAAGCAGCAGATGTGACTGGTAAATTATGGATAATTCGACAAGGAAGTATTCAAGAATATCAGGATATTGAGGTGGAGGGAAAAGACAAATGACGGAAGCATACAAAATTACTCTCAAGCCTGTTTACTCCCAAACTTTCCCGACACCTGACGGGGTGAAATTACCCAAAGATTGGTTGCTTTCTTGGCATCAAGCTGCAACTTTAGAAGCGTTGCGCGATCCAAATATTGATGTCGTGTTCAACACTGCGATGACTGGCGATGGTAAAAGTCTCGCGGCTTACCTAGAAGTACTTCAGGGTGAATTTTCTGCGATCGGACTTTACCCAACCAATGAACTTGCCCGCGATCAAGAAACGCAGATTAGAGGATATGTAGAAAAATTTCAGCCAGAGAATCAGCCGCGTGTAGTGCGACTGAGTGGGGCTGATTTAGAGATTTATGCTGAAAATGAAGGATTGAAAAAAGGAGCTGCGATCGCAACTCTGACTAACCAGAGAGAAGCATTATTAACCAACCCTGATATTTTTCACTACTTACATCGAGGTGCTTATATAATTCGTGGCGATAGTCCAGATAAGTTATGGGGCAGAATTGATAAAGATTTTGACTTGTTTATTTTTGATGAATTTCATGTTTTCGCAGCTCCACAAATTGCTAGTGTGATTAACACAATGTTGTTGATTCGCTGCACAAATCGCCGCAAGAAATTTCTGTTTCTCTCAGCCACACCAGATACAAACTTAATTGGGCGATTAGAAAAAGCAGGATTTCGTTGTAAAGAAATTGATCCTCTAAAACAAAATAAATATCAGTTTCCCGATACACCAGAAGAAGGGCAGCAACTGCAAACACAGGAATGGCGGCAAGTAGCGCGAACAATTACATTGAATTTTATTCCTTTGGAACCGTCTTTTAAAGCTTCGGAAACCTGGCTAAAAGAAAATAGTGATTTGATTTTGGCTCAGTTTCAGCAGTATCCAGGAAGTAAAGGCGCAATCATTCTTAACTCAATTGCAGCAGTCAAACGCCTAACTAAGTTTTTTCGGGAAATATTACAGCATTGCGGATTGAAAGTTGGAGAGAATACAGGACTATCGGGAAAAGGAGAAAAGGAGCGAAGTCTTGCTGCTGACTTGGTTATTGGTACTAGCACAATTGATGTTGGAGTTGATTTCAAAATCAATTTCCTAATTTTTGAATCATCCGATGCAGGTAACTTTATCCAACGTTTAGGACGCTTAGGAAGGCATGACGAATATGAAAAAGATGGACAGATAGTTAAGTTTGAGAACTTTACAGCTTTTTCTTTAGTTCCTAACTTTTTGGTAGAGCGTTTGTTTAAAGGGGATACTCCACCGTTAGAAGTGAATAGTATTTGCGATCGCCCTTCTTTTCACAATACAATTACTGAGAATTATCGACAAATCAACGATTTTCATGGTTATTATCGTCGTTGGGGGGCTGTGCAATCATTTTGGCTGTTTTATCAGTTGGGCGATCGCACAATCAAACAACAGTATGCCCAAAGCCGAGACAAGTTTCAAGAAGCCTGTGAACAAGTATTTGAAACAAGTCTGAAGTCTGCGGCTGGAAGTGTTTCGGGATGGGCGAAAGATTGGCAAGCACTTTCAGGTAAATCAGGAAATCCTATTGCTGAGGATGCTGCTAGTTTTCGAGGTTCAAGTCCTTTGCAATGTGGTTTATACGACTTAACGGAAGAAAACGAAGCAGATAGGTTTAAAACCTACGATTTACCGGGTATTTTGGGCAATTTAGAAATTGAAATGTGGACGGAAGCGGCATTTATACGGACACTCAAAGAAACCGCAGAACGCACGGGACAACCCATTGCCAAAGGTAGATTTGCTCATTGTCTAGCATTTATGAAGTTGCGTTCTTACCGAGAGGAACGGCTGAACTGGAAGTTTACCTATTCTGGAAACTTGCAGCCAATTGCTGACGCTTGGAAAGTTCAGGTTTTGACTGGTGTGGAAATTTGGCAACCTGATAACTATTGGGTTGTGGAAATTAACAAACGCCTAAAAAAGGAAGGTTTGGTTTGTTACGTGATTCGCCGTCCTCTTGCTGAAGTGCGGATGCGGCTAAGGCTACCAATGAATTTTCAGATTTATGGCATCAGCGATCAGTATAGCTTTCATGATGCAACTGCACCGTATGCGATCGCTTTTGGTCACTCTGCGCTGCTGCTGGATACGCTTGCTTATACGTTTAAAAGCAAAGGAGATGAGATATGGGTTGTTTGAAGTTTCAATCCCTAATAGGGATTTTAGTTGATTTATGACAAGAGCTTACGGTTTTAAGCACAGACTTATTCGTTTCAATCCCTAATAGGGATTTTAAAGGATTGTTTTTTGTGCGCGTAAAGCTCCTCATACATTAAGGATTTCATGAATAGTTGAATAAATCAAGGCTTTTAGTTTTAAATACATTGAAGTAAACATCTATCCGTTTCAATCCCTAATAGGGAATTTAATAGGTGGTTGAATACGTCAAAGCTTACAAATTGTTGAATAAGTCTAAGCTTAATCATAAAGTCAAAAAAATGCTTGACAACAGCTATCGCATTATGTAGCGTCAGATTATACAAATTACTGGAGTCCTTGCAAAACAAGCATTTGGGCTGAAGTATTCGTATGACACAGTTTTTAAAGGAGGTGATAATAATGCTTGTCAAATTGACAAACCTTGAGCGACTAGTTTCAGTTCTCAAAGATGGTAAGTGGCATACCAGCGACGAACTAGCTATAAAAGTTAGTTGGCGATTTGGACACACGGTATTTGAAGC
Organism: Nostoc sp. C110; assembly: GCF_043099725.1. Lineage (GTDB taxonomy): Bacteria > Cyanobacteriota > Cyanobacteriia > Cyanobacteriales > Nostocaceae > Nostoc > Nostoc muscorum_A. The sequence continues at coordinate 3,784,447 of NZ_CP171148.1, forward strand.
TCGCAAGAAAGGCTACTTAATTGAAAAACGGAAAGTTGCTCATAACCAATTTCAATATCGGTTATTGGCAGCATAACTGATGCGATAGCTTATCTGGGGATTTCTCTAGCTAAATTAGAGAATCCCCATCTAAGAGGGAAGTTCATTAGCAGCTTGCGGTATTAAGGTCAGGCGTAGGTAGTCTCTATCCCCAACAGATTGAAAGCTGATGGTTGAGCGAGTCTCTGGTAACACCAAATCTTAAAGCAATAAGTTTTAGCAAAGCTTCCCTCTTTCCTACCAATCATAGGAAATAGTCAATAAACTTAAATATTTTGAAGTTAAACAATGAACGAACAACAACTTTTAGAAAGAATTACAGTCAACCCCAAAATCTTTGGTGGTAAACCAATTATTCGAGGTCGCCGCCTTGCAGTTGAACATATTTTGGGGATGTTGGCGGCGGGAGATACTATTGAAACCTTGCTAGAAGGTTATTCCTGGTTAGAACGAGAAGATGTACAAGCCTGTTTGATCTATGCGCGTCGGCTAGTTAGTCATGAGCGAGTTGAGCCTTTTCCGTTATGAGTAACCCTATTTCAGACAATTACAGACATTTGCTAATGGAAATACAACAGCGTATTCGTTCAGCCCAATACGAAGCACTAAAAGCAGTTAATCGGGAAATGATTAACCTCTACTGGGACATTGGACAGATAATTGTTACTCAACAGCAGGGCGCTAGTTGGGGAAAATCCGTAGTAGAACAGTTAGCAAAAGACTTACAAACAGAGTTTCCAGGAATTAGCGGATTTTCTGCTGCTAACCTCTGGCGGATGAGGCTTTTTTATGAATCCTATGTCAACAATGAAAAACTCGCACCAATGGTGCGAGAAATTGGATGGAGTCACAATCTGGTCATTGTAGAGAAGTGCAAAGATGACCTAGAACGGGAATTCTATATCAGAATGACTCGTAAATTTGGCTGGACAAAGAATGTTTTGATTCACCAAATTGAAAATCAAACCTATGAAAAGACTCTCTTGAATCAGACTAACTTTGATAAAACTGTTCCAGCAGAAATCCGTAACCAATTAAAACTAGCCGTCAAAGATGAATATACTTTTGATTTCTTGGAACTAGCAGATGAACATAGTGAACGCCAGCTAGAACAGGCAATTTTAACAAGAGTTGAACCATTCTTGCAAGAAATGGGTGGGATATTTGCTTTTATTGGTAGTCAATATCGGCTAGAAATTGATGAAGAAGAATATTTTATAGATATTTTATTATATCATCGCCGATTAAAGTGTTTGGTAGCGATAGAACTGAAAATTGGTAACTTTTTACCTGAATATGTTGGCAAGATGCAGTTTTATTTAGCTGTTTTAGATGACACGGTAAAGCTACCTGATGAAAATCCTTCTATTGGAATTATTCTTTGCAAGTCTAAGCAAAGAACGATTGTTGAATATGCGTTGAAAGAATCGAATAAACCAATTGGTGTAGGAACTTATCAAGTGGTTTCAACATTGCCTCAAGAATTAAAAAATCAGCTTCCGGCTCCAGAGCAAGTTGCCAAGTTGTTAGAAGGCGTAGAGTAAAAAAATGGAGTTTGAAAATGTCTAATCATGATTGGTTATCGGGTGATTTTGGTTTTGATGGTGATTCTTCAGACCGCACTATTGAAACTGAAGGCGAGTTACTAACACTCAAGCTATTACGAGAAGCAATTCAGGCTCAAAATCCAGATGATAAGGTAATGGCAGACTTTGGTGAATATGTTTTACCAAATCTGTTGCGGATAGCAATTGGTGTAACTGCCAAAGGCGGTAAGTTTTTTGATGAAATTGACCAACAACGAGAAGCTGAAGGAAAAACTAAAGTCAGACGAGATAACGCTGCTGACCAATCGCTGAATACTCACTTACTAAATGGATTATTCCCAGCAAATTTAATTGAAAAACGTTTAGAAAAACTTAATACCACAGTGCAGCGAGTGGTAAAAGAGCGAGAGCGTAGATTAGTAATTGCTGGATTTATTTTACATGATTTTGAAAAATTTCCTGATGTACCTGAAAACTGCCGCAAGCTACCGCTAACAGAACATCGTGAAATTATTGATAAAAAAGTTCACCAGTTAGGGCTGAATAACTTTATAAATCCAGAAAATCCTGAAGCTTATCGAGAGTATCTAGATGATTTGTTGTGCATGGCTTATAATGCTCAACGTCGCTGGGATACTAACTGGAATTTTTCTGAATTCGGCTTGAATCCTCTTCTCAAAGACCGTACCCTTCGCAGTCTATCTGATTTAACTTGTTTGGCTGATTCTCTCGCCTCAATTGTTAAACATCCCCAGGATGCAGAGAATTCCAGGCTCCAAGAAGTTATACATAATTTGAGTGATGGACAACTGAAATTTACATATCATAGCATTGCTGAAAATCGGGGTGTATTAACTAATGTAGTTAATAATGCCTTGATGGAAGCACACACTAGCCTCAACACTGAGGATAAAACCTACTACGAAATACTGCTTTACTTACCCACAGGAGTAATTTATTTAGCTAGAAAAGATGCTCCAAAAATTAGTCGAGAAGGATTAGGCGATCGCGTTATTGACACCATAAAAAAACTCTGCGCTAATCAACTTCAACTCCGAAAAGTTGGCTTCAGTCGGGGAAATATTGGGATGAAATATGCTGATTACTACAATCTCTTCCTCGACATCAGAGGCTTAATGCAGTTTACTGTTGATGCAGTACCGAGTAAAGTAAAAACCAGCAAGGCAGCAGATAAAACTACTAATTTGGCTCAATTCCAGCGTAAAGGTGTTTTAGCGAAGAATATCGAAATCGATTTTGCAGAAGATATTCGTATAGATAATTTGGCAGAATTAGGAGCTTTAATAACTGGAAAATTTTGGAAAGAGTATCTTGACAGAGTTAAAGCCCTAATTAAAAATAACAAAGAACTCCCTCCAATTCCAAATATTAATCTTACAGAGATAGCTATTGATTTTCTTGATTTATCTGAGTATAAATCTGAAATTATTTCACTTCAGCAACTTAAAGATACTGGAGGCATCGCGTATGACTGGTATTATATTGCAACGCAATACCTTAAACGTAATCCAGGACAAGAGAACGTTCGTGAAATTTGTCAAAGTCTGGTTAATCAATGGATAAAAGTTATTGAACCGATCATTAATCAGTACAAACTACCTGATGAATGGAAAGATTTGAGGGATTGGTGCGATCGCGTGATTATGCTTCCAAATGAAACGCGACAAAAATCACCTACCGACCAAGCCGAAATCTTTTTTAAGGAGTTGGCAAACTACAACGCCGCGAAAAAACCAGGGCGAGGGAAACAATTAATCTGCTCAATTTCTCATTCTGCTTACACGGTTACTGAGCAAATGGAATCAGCAGTTTTATTTACGCCACAAGTTTATACCAATAAGCAAATGTTAAGAGGTGCTAACGCTAAACGTAATATTTCCAGTATTGCAGGTATGGAGATAATGCTGAGGCAAATCTTGATGAATCAAACTCAAGCTGTAGGTAAGAAATTTGAAGATGGTAAATATCGCTATCTCTATTTTTATCCTACTTATTACTTTACTCCAGAGACTAATAAGTTTTTGCAGAAAGCATACAATGGTATTGCTCAAACTCGCTTTGATACCAGCGTCCGCAATCATTTTATCAGTAAGGATTTACAGGCGAACTTGGGGCGCGATCGCTACCAAAGTGTAGATAGTTTCTTAATTGATGAAAACCTCCAGCGTGACAAGGATCGCACCTTTAAGCTTTCCTATCCTGAAGACCAGCCTTTAACATTTTACTTCATGGCACTCCCGCCAGGAAGAGACAGCACCGATACAGAATCTTGGGTAATGCCAACTTGGTTAGCGTTTGCTTTCCCGATGATTTTAGATGTTAAAACTGTGGTTTCAGAGTCACCAATTCCACCTTTTAATGATGGGGCTGAATTTGAGGAAAGCGTTTTCCTTGATAGTGCGCCTCATGCTTTCCGTGCTTTAGTAAGGCGCGATCGCTTCCGTCTTGACTACATCCTCGAAGGCTGGAATGAAAACGGTATTCAATACCCAGCACCTTTAAATGTGCTTACCGCCGCTTACGCCATTCATTTAGATGTGAATGCGCGACAGGGTAAGTCTGGTTACGATGCCAACTGGGGGAGATTTACAGAACTGGCTAAAGATTTTGAAACCAGTCCGTTGTACGTCTTTTCTTATCTCAATCGCTGGGTACGTAACCAAGGATCGGAAACAGCGCGAATTGAAAAAATCCGGCTTTATGCCTATCATTTTTATCCTTGTTTTGACCCTTATGTGAAATATGACACTAATATGGAGCAATTAATTGTGGGAGAAGCATCAAGCCTGAATCATCCTAAGAAATTAACAGATTTATACCGCAGATTTTACCGAGCTAATAAACGTTATAATCCTAAGTCTAATGCTGTGTTGAAACCAGTTGATATTGCAGCTGAAACTATACTCAAAGCTGAGTCAAGTGTGTTTCAGGGAGAAACATTAGTTGTGGCTGTTGCAGCAGAAGTTTTTAAACTCATGGATCGCGTTCATTCTTCTACTGCTGAAGGACGCTGGATCATGAGCAAACGAGAAGAAGAACGGCAAGCTGTTCTAGATTTTGCCAAGTATTTTGTAGTGGATGTATTTGATAACGCATTTGCAGGCGATCGCGCTCGTTTGGCAGGTCGTCAACTCAACTTAATTCGAGATACCTGTGAATTTCTTTATCGTCTTGAAGATGACAAAGAAAATGCAGGAAGAAATGAAAAGTCTGTGGAAATAGATAAGGAGCTGATGCAAGAATTTATTGATAATCTATGAAGTCTAGGTAAAAATGAAAAGTCTGTGGAAATAGATAACGAGAATGATTAGGGATTTACCCTTAGCATTTTTGCTGGAAACGTAAACAAGTAGTGAATAATTCTTTGGAGAAAATCATGGCAATTTTAAAAACTGTTGAATCCAAATTCTTTCAAACTGAGATTCCTTACAAACCAATGGGGAAATATGTTCATTTCTTGACCATTCGCATTACTGAATCTTATCCTTTATTCCAGACAGATGCAGAACTGAATAAAGCACGAGTAAGAGCAGGAGTTAAAGACAAAACTACAATTAGCCGTTTGTCAATGTTCAAGCGCAAACAGTCTACTCCAGAGCGTTTAGTTGGTCGGGAATTGCTGCGTAACTATGGCTTAATGACTGCTGAAGAATGCGAATACAATGTAAATTTTGCAATGGATAATCCTGATTGCATCATTTACGGATTTGCTATTGGTGACTCTGGCTCTGAAAAATCAAAAGTTGTAGTAGATACGGCATTTTCAATTACAGCTTTTGATGAATCACACGAAACTTTCACCCTCAACGCTCCTTATGAAAATGGCACGATGGCTTCCAAGGGTGAAAATGGTTCTAAACCTGGTGAAGTTACCAGTCGAATTAATCAACAAGACCATATTAGACCGCAAGTTTTCTTCCCTAGTATTGTTACCTTGAAAGACCCTACTGAAGCTAGCTTCCTTTACGTTTTTAATAATATTCTGCGAACTCGTCATTATGGAGCGCAAACCACCCGTACAGGTCGCGTCAGAAATGAGTTGATTGGTGTTGTATTTGCAGATGGAGAAATTACTAGTAACCTGCGTTGGACTCAGGCAATATATGACCAAATGAAATCTAATAATACTTTAAATGCCCCCGATCCACTAGATGAAGATGATGTGATTACTGCTGCAAAGAATGCTATTGAGGCGTTAATGGCTGATGAGTTTATTGTTCACACAGATTTAATTGGTGATACTTTTGTATCCCTAATTAATGAAGTCAAAACTTTAACAGGAAGTGAGAAAGGAATTCAGGCAATTTTACAAAAAGCTGATGCAGAAGCTAAAGATTATGCCAAGAAGCATATTAGCAAGAAGAAAACTACTGCTAAAGCGGGGAAAGAGTAATGGTGTTTATTTATCGCTGTCAATTAGAGTTGCATGACAGCCTTTATTTCGCAACTCGTGAAATCGGGCGATTGTATGAAACAGAGCCAATAATTCACAATTACGCTCTTTGTTATGCACTGGGTTTGGTTGATAGCCAAATCTACTCTACTACGGTTGCTGAAGAACATTCTTATCGCTATTTCTGCCCCGAACAAGTGCCAAAATATGAGGAGCATTTAACGCCACTCAATCAACAAGGATTTTACGTAACTCCGGCGCGATCGCTCAATCATTCTTCCATCCTCAACACCTGGAAGTATGCTAACAACAACTACCACGTTGAAATGGAGAAAACCCAAAAAAATATTCCTAGTTTTGGTAGAGCGAAAGAAATAGCCGCAGAAAGCAAATTTGAGTTTTTTGTTATATCTCAAAAAGAACTCAAACTATCAAAGTGGATTCGCTTGGGTAAATGGATGAGCAAGGCTGAAGTAACGGTTGAACCATTACCGAAACCTAAAATTGCTGAAGGTATATTCACTTGTACACATCCATTAAATCCTTTAGATGTGATGTTCACCAATCAAGTGATTAGCTATGATGTTGTAAATATGCCTCCAGTTAGCTTAATTCAGAATGTCCAAATGCGAGGTCAATACTATCAATTTGATGGTATTCAAAACTTAAAAATCCCAGTTCGGATAGAATATCGCTTTCGGAATTAATCATTTCCCAAAACCTTTACTACGGTTTTTATTTTTTCGAGGCTCTATCGTCATTAACTCGGCTTTAAAACCTCTAGAATCTTGCAACATTAACTTACGTATTCGCTGGCGTTGGTAAGTCTGCACTTCAGCAGCTAGAGGATGATTAGGATCAATCTTTAGGTGAGTAATTGAAGAAACATATTGTTCTTTACTTTCGGGATTATTTGGCTCTTTTAGTCCGCACATAATCCCGCCTTCATCTCCTGAATAGCCAACGAAATCAATTTCAAATTCTCTGTCTGGATCGGCGTTTACTCCTTTTTGCTTTAATGTCTTTAAAAACTCCTTCCCGGCTCGTGCTTTAATGGGTAAGTTCTCTTTAAGTTTTTCAGTTAATATTTTGGCTGTATTGTAATCATCAATTCTCATTGCTTTTTCTCCATACGTAGTTTTTCTCACTTAAAAGAATACTACTATCATCACACGACAGTCTTTAAAATTTTAGATACCACATTCAGCGATCGCTCCTCTATCCCCAGTGAAACACTATCAACAACAATCCAACGCCTTCCCCAGCGATTACCTAAACAACTTGTGGGGAGAAATCCAAGCTTGTCCTTACTTCGCTATCAACAACCTCAACCGCGATTTTGTCGCCACTAAAGGATTTTCTGTAGTATTTCAGCGCTCTGGATTACCAAAAGTAGAACAGCAGTTTCCCTACTTCAAGCCTTACCTCGATTTGGCTCTCCAGCCCAATTGTAATGCTTTTTACCTCAATCCTTTACAGCTAAAAGAAGGCTCCCGCGTCGATCCGCATATCGATCGCTCCTTACGTTCCTACTCCAAAACCATTGAACCGCCTGCGGTTGTCAGTGTTCTTTATGTGCGCGTACCTGCGGATATGGAAGGGGGAGAACTGGTATTGCGATCGCACAAACGCCAACTTGGGCAAATTAAGCCCCAATTCAATACTTTAGTTTATTTTCAAGGTGATTTAACCCATTCGGTTAACGCTGTCAAAACCCCAGGAAATCGCTTAAGTTTAGTTTGTGAACAGTATAGTTTGAGTGATGCTGAACTCCAGGAAATCCCTGAGTTTACTGTAGAGTCAAGAAGCACTCAGTCTACAACCAAAAAAAGAAAGTATGCCTCATAGTTTAGTGTTGAACTTGCTACCTCAATCGCCCATTCCACCACAGTATCTCACAGGTAGACATCTCCACGCCCTATTTTTAACCCTCGTTAGTTCTGTAGATAGCACATTGGGCGATCGCTTGCACGATTCCACCGCAGATAAAGCTTTCACTCTCTCTCCCTTACAAATTAATTCCCCCCTTTTGAAGGGAGGTAAGGGGGGATCTAAATTGCAATATTCACATCAACAACCCATTCCCGCCGGAACTCCTTGTTGGTGGCGCATCTCTTTATTAGATGACACTCTATTTGGCAAACTTACCCAACTCTGGCTAAATCTTAATCCCAATCGCCCTTGGCATCTTGGCCCGGCTGACTTGTATATTACCAGTATTCAAGGCACACCCCAATCTATTCAACCTTGGGCAAATGCCAGTTCTTATGCTCAATTATATGAAGAAGCTAGCGATGTCTGCGACGGGCTACGCCTACGCAATTCTTCCATCAACCTTAGCTTTTCCACGCCTACCGCCTTCCGTCAAGGACAGTATGACAGTACCCTTCCTACCAGAGAATCTGTCTTTAATTCCCTACTTTCGCGCTGGAATAAATACAGTGGTATAGAATTCTCTCAGATTGCGATCGAGTCAATATTTCCCTCATTTGTCAACATTCACACAGAAATATTAGCTGATTCTCGCAGCAAATTTATCGGCATCCTTGGCGAAGTTACCTACAAGATTTTAGGGACAGTTGAACCAATACAAATTAAGCAAATTAACGCTTTAGCTGACTTTGCTTTATATACTGGTGTCGGCAGAAAAACAACAATGGGTATGGGAATGATGCGACGGCTGTATTCTCCCTAATTTCAATAATTATTTAAAAACCATTTAAGTTATGAACCAAAGTGAATATATTTCTATTGCGGCATTGAATCAATATGCCTATTGTCCGCATCGCTGTTGGCGGATGTTTTGTGCAGGGGAGTTTATTGATAATCAATACACAATTGAAGGCACAACCTTACACGATCGCGTCCACACTACAAGCGATATACAGCGAGGAGAAACTTGGCAAGTTCGGGCAATTTGGCTCAAGTCTGAACAATACAAGTTAATTGGTAAATCTGATTTAATTGAAGCCGAATCTGGTCAAGTTTATCCAGTGGAATATAAACGAGGACGTAAAGGCGAATGGGATAACGATGAGTTGCAAGTTTGTGCCCAAGCCTTATGTTTAGAAGAGATGACAGGACAACCTGTTACTACTGGATATATCTATTATGCCCACTCGCATAAACGGCAATTAGTAGAGATTAATGCAGAGTTACGACAAAGTGCGATCGCTACTATTGAATCTGTGACAAATCTCCTAGAAACAGGAGCAATGCCAAAACCAGTTTACAGCAAACGCTGCCAAGGATGCAGTCTTTATTCGCAATGTTTGCCCAAAGCAACCGATAAAGTCAAAAGTTATCAAGAAGTAAATTAAATCATACCCCAATACATTTCAGATAATCCCAAAACCATCATGTAGAGACGCGATTTATCGCGACTTGAAAGACCAATCATCTACACAACAAGCCTTGTTAAACCGTATTTAATTATACCCGATAAATCTATTTACTCAATCCCTAATTATTACTAGGAAGAATCAAAAATGGGAACACTTTACGTAACACAAGCCGATGCTTTTATCGGTAAAGTTGACGAACGTCTCACCGTTAAAGCTGAACAAAAAACAATCTTGGATATCCCTTTAATTAAAATAGAAGGGATTGTAGTACTAGGACGGGCTACTATTTCTCCTGCCGTCGTCAATGAACTTTTAGAACGTCACATTTGTTTAACATTTCTCACACAAAACGGACGATATTTAGGACGTTTAGAACCAGAAGCTACTAAAAATATCTTTGTTCGGAAAGCCCAATGGCAAGCTGTGGGAGAATCAGAACCAGCAATCCATTTAGTCAGAGGATTTGTCCGGGGTAAATTGAAAAATTACCGCCATAGCTTACTTCGCACTCAGCGAGAACATCCTGATACTGACCTGAATAATAACATCACTCGATTGGAAAACGCGATCGCACCAATTGAAAAAACTAGCAGTATTGATTCCCTTAGAGGCTTAGAAGGTGCTGGTAGTGCAGCCTATTTTGGTTCCTTTCAAGAGCTAATCAAAACCCCAGAATTCCGATTTGAAGCCAGAAACCGCCGTCCACCAACCGATCCGGTTAATGCCCTACTGAGTTTTGGGTATTCATTACTACGCCATGATGTGCAAAGTGCTTTAAATATTGTTGGCTTCGATCCATATCTAGGATACTTACACGTTGAACGTTATGGTAGACCTTCCCTAGCTTTGGACTTGATGGAAGAATTTCGTCCTTTAATAGTGGATGCTGTAGTGTTGTCGCTGATTAACAAGCGATCGCTAACCCTAACTGACTTTACCACCGAACCGCTTAGTGGTGCTGTGTCTTTAACCAAAGAAGGACTGCATACATTTCTTCGCGCTTATCAACAAAAGAAACTATCGAGTTTCAAACATCCAGTTTTGGGAAACAAATGCACCTACCAAGAATCCTTTGAAATTCAAGCGAGGTTACTGGCTAAATACCTCATGAACGAAATCGATAAATATCCTCCTTTAATTCTCAAATAATTCCCCCACTCACATGTATATTGTTGTCAGCTACGACATTCCAGAAGATAAGCGTCGGACAAAAATCCATTCGATTCTTAAATCTTATGGACAATGGATGCAACTGAGTGTGTTTGAGTGCAATATCACTTCCACTCAGTATGCTAAACTGCGATCGCGTTTAGCTAAATTGATTAAACCCGATACCGATAGCGTGCGCTTTTATTTTCTCTGTGGCTGTTGTCAGCGAAAAGTCGAACGCATTGGCGGAGAACAGCCACGAGACGAAACAATTTTCTTTGCTGAGTCCCCTTCTGGGTAGGTTTCTGTATGTAAAATGCGCGGAAGGGTAGGTGTACAAATTCCACAGGTCTAAAAAAGTGCTTCTATTCAACCTCCAGTAAGGTTTTCAACCCATTAATCGCCTAATCCTCATCCGCGCAATCTCTGAAATGCTTCTCAAAATAGGGTTTTAGCTTTTAAAGTTTCCTGGCGCTCTTTCCAAACGAATTCTCTAATGCTATGATTGCCCTTGAATCGCGCAACCGCACCTTGAAAACTAAATACAGCTTGGCTTTCAGCCTCCCGCTATTGCAATTCATTAAAATCCCTATCAGGGATTGAAACGTGTTGGAGTAGCATCAGGAGGATTTCCAGTTCATTGCAATTCATTAAAATCCCTATCAGGGATTGAAACTTTCAAGCCTTGAGAATGAATCAAAGCAACTGAAATTGCAATTCATTAAAATCCCTATCAGGGATTGAAACACGAGATTTACCTATCAGCATCAACAATCTTGCATTGCAATTCATTAAAATCCCTATCAGGGATTGAAACTTCTGGGCACACCTGATCGATTATGGCTGCCATAATTGCAATTCATTAAAATCCCTATCAGGGATTGAAACTTTGGTGCTTCCCCTAGTGCTGCTGCTATTGAAATTGCAATTCATTAAAATCCCTATCAGGGATTGAAACCCTTCCTCAATCAAAGCGTACATTGTGCGTAAACTATTGCAATTCATTAAAATCCCTATCAGGGATTGAAACAGCCAGAACACAATAAAGAAAAATAAAATCACCGATTGCAATTCATTAAAATCCCTATCAGGGATTGAAACAACACTAAGCTAAACAACAACTTTTCTGTGGCAGATTGCAATTCATTAAAATCCCTATCAGGGATTGAAACTTGGAAGTACCCAATCTACTTGAATTTAAAGGCAGATTGCAATTCATTAAAATCCCTATCAGGGATTGAAACAAGAAAATTTAATACGATTAAAATATGACTCTAGAATTGCAATTCATTAAAATCCCTATCAGGGATTGAAACGATCCCAATTCTTTCTGGCAACTTATGTATGTGGTATTGCAATTCATCAAAATCCCTATTAGGGATTGAAACTAATCGCAAAAATCCCATTACAGCTTCCCTTACGAATTGCAATTCATCTAAATCCCTATTAGGGTTGAAATCGTTGCCCCCTGCCTCCTTTAATTTAACTTACCGATATAGCCAAACACGCAATAGTGAAAGCAGTTGTTCAGTATCTACGGGTTTGGTGATGTAGTCTGATGCACCGGCTTCAATACACTTCTCGCGATCGCCTTGCATGGCTTTAGCTGTCAGTGCAATAATCGGCAAAGATTTAAATTGCTCGTTTTGGCGGATTAAGCTTGTTGTTTCGTAACCGTCCATTTCTGGCATCATTACATCCATTAAAACAACATCAATATCTGGTGTATTTTCTAACACGTTAATCCCCTCTCTGCCGTTTTCAGCGTATAACACTTGTATTTGATAACGCTCCAGCATACTTGTTAGCGCGAAAATATTACGCATATCGTCGTCTACAATTAGCGCTTTCTTGCCAGCAAGTAAGTAATCTATGGAATGCAATTGTTCAAGTATTTGTCGTTTGGGTGCAGGTAAATTTGCTTGGACTCGGTGTAAAAATAATGCCGTTTCATCGAGGAGACGTTCGGGCGATCGCACATCTTTAATGATAATTGTTTCGGCAATCCGTCTCAGTTCGGTTTCTTGAGCTTTGCTAATATCTCTACCGGTGTAGACAATGATGGGCAATGTTTTGCCGTGAGGTAGAAGCTTAATCTGATCGATCAATTCAAACCCGGTCATGTCGGGTAGCCCTAAATCGAGGACGAGGCAATCAAAATGCTGGGTGCGGATGGCTTCTAGGGCTTCTGCACCTGTGGCAACAGCAGTAGTATGAACATCGCTGTTGCCAATTAATTCGACAATGCTATGCCGTTGAGTGTCATCGTCTTCGACTACCAGTAAATTTTTTACCTGGCGCTCAACAAAACCTTTAATTTTGACCAATGCTTCGGATATTGTCTCGCTGCTTAAGGGCTTTTGCAGATATGCGATCGCACCTAGTTGCAAACTGCGTTGTTGCCCTTCTTCAACGGTCATAATGTGTACGGGAATGTGGCGGGTATTTGGGTCATGTTTCAGACGATCCAATACCGTCCAACCATCCATTTCTGGCATTCGGATATCTAGTAAAACGGCTGAAGGATGGAATTGCTGCGCTAATGCTAAACCTGTACTGCCATTTTGGGCTGTTATCACCTTAAATCCATGCTGTTGCGCCATCTCTATAAGGATGCGGGCAAAATTCACGTCGTCCTCGACGATTAACAAAACGCGATCGCCCATGCCAATAGTAGCGCGATCGTCATTAATCAGTGATGTTAGCGGATAGCTAAGGTTTAGCCCGTGCTGAGTGCTGAGTGGGGAGTGGGGAGTAGGGAGTAGGGAGTAGGGAGTAAGGAGTTGTGTTGATGTAGGCTCAACATTCAATTGGGGGAAAAAGAATGTAAAGGTGCTACCTTGACCGGGTTGACTTGTTAGTTTAATTTCGCCGCCAAAGAGACGGGCGATTTCGCGGCTAATTGATAAGCCTAATCCAGTACCGCCGTATCTGCGGCTAGTAGAGCCATCGGCTTGCTGAAATGCTTCGAAAATAACTTTTTGCTTGTCGGGAGCGATGCCAATCCCTGTATCGCTAACTGAGAAGGCGATGACATTTTGAGCGCGATTTAAAGTTACTTGGTCGTTGCTCCATCCCTGTTTCGCCACCGCAATCTGCAAGCGGACTTCCCCTTGCTCTGTAAATTTAAAAGCGTTGGAGAGGAGATTTTTTAACACTTGTTGTAAGCGTTTGACATCTGTATAGATGGTTGTGGGTAAGTCGGGAGTAAATTCAATTGTGAATGCAAGTCCTTTGCTCTGAGCGATTTGCCGGAAGGTGCGCTCAATTTGTTCGCCCAACTCTACCAAAGGCATTTGGGTTATGTCAATTGACATAGTTCCAGATTCAATTTTAGCGAGATCCAGAATGTCATTGATTAATGCCAACAAGTCAGTACCGGCTGAGTAAATTGTCTGGCTGTATTCAACTTGCTTGGCGGTGAGGTTGTGATCTATGTTATCTGCCAACAACTTGGCCAAAATTAACAAGCTGTTTAGCGGTGTCCGCAGTTCGTGGGACATATTGGCGAGAAATTCTGATTTGTATTTTGAAGAAAGGGCGAGTTGTTCAGCTTTGTCTTCCAAAGACATTCTTGCTTGTTCGATTTCTCGATTTTTGCGCTCGACTTCTTTCTTTTGCATAGCTAACAACTCTGCCTTTTCTTCTAACTCAGCGTTAGTTTGTTGCAGTTCCTCTTGCTGTCCTTTGAGTAAATCTTCAGAGGCTTTGAGTGATTGGGCTTGTTCTTCTAAGCGCTTGTTAGTTTCTCTGAGTTCGCTTTGCTGGGTTTGGAGTTCTTCAGCCAAAGATTGCGATTGCTTGAGTAATTCTTCTGTTCGCATGGATGCTGCGATCGTGTTGAGAACAATCGCTATACTTTCGGTAAGCTGGTCGAAGAATGTCAGATGAATTTCGCTAAAGCGGCGGAAAGATGCTAATTCTATGACTGCTGTCACCTGTCCTTCAAAGAGTACAGGTAATACCACGGCATTAAGTGGAGAGGATTCTCCTAAACCAGAGGCAATTCTCACATAATCGCTTGGTACATCTGTCAACAGAATCCGCTCTTTTTCTAAAGCGCATTGTCCCACCAAACCTTCACCTAAGTGGAAACGGTTAGCTAGATGTCTGCGTTCGCGGTAAGCGTAGCTACTAATTAGTTTTAAAAACGGTGTATTTTCCCCAGACTCCATCAGGAAGAATACGCCGTGTTGCGCTCCTACTAAGGGTGCTAGTTCTGAGAGAATTAGTTTAGATACGGTTTCTAAGTCTCGCTGCCCTTGCAGCATTCGGGTAAACTTGGCTAGGTTAGTTTTTAACCAATCTTGCTCAGTGTTTTTCTGCGTTGTCTCCCGCAGATTGGCAATCATCTGGTTGATGTTGTCTTTGAGTATCGCTACTTCCCCTAGTGCTTCGACGGCAATTGAACGAGTTAAATCACCTTTAGTTACAGCTGTAGCAACTTCTGCGATCGCTCGCAACTGAGTTGTCAGTGTAGCAGCAAGTTCGTTCACATTATCCGTCAAATCTTTCCAAGTTCCAGCCGCGCCAGGTACTCTAGCTTGTCCGCCTAACTTCCCTTCAATTCCTACTTCCCGCGCTACTGTAGTTACCTGATTGGCAAATGTCGCTAGAGTATCAATCATCTCGTTGATTGTCTCTGCCAAGGTTTCAATTTCTCCCTTAGCATCTAACATCAGTTTCCGTTTCAAGTCTCCGTTAGCAACTGCCGTTACAACTCTGGCAATACCGCGTACTTGTGCAGTTAAGTTACCCGCCATCGAGTTAACGTTATCTGTTAAATCTTTCCAGGTCCCTGCAACACCTTGGACTTGCGCTTGTCCGCCTAACTTCCCTTCAGTTCCCACTTCCCGCGCCACCCGCGTTACTTCACTGGCAAAGGAACTAAGTTGATCTACCATCGTGTTGGTAGTATTCTTCAAGTCTAAAATTTCGCCTTTGGCATCGACGGTAATTTTTTTAGATAAATCGCCATTCGCTACCGCTTTCGTAACTTCGGCGATGTTGCGAACTTGTCCGGTGAGGTTCCCCGCCATTGAGTTCACGTTATCCGTCAAATCTTTCCAAGTCCCAGCAACTCCTCTGACGTAAGCTTGCACGCCCAATTTACCTTCCGTTCCCACCTCACGGGCAACCCTGGTAACTTCTGATGCAAAAGAATTTAACTGATCCACCATTGTATTAATGGTGTTTTTAAGTTCTTGAATTTCACCTTTTACATCGACGGTAATTTTCTTAGATAAGTCGCCGTTTGCGACGGCTGTCGTAACTTCGGCAATGTTTCGCACTTGTGCCGTCAAACTTCCCGCCATGAAGTTTACACTGTCAGTTAAATCCTTCCAAGTGCCGGCTACACCTTTGACTTCTGCTTGTACGCCCAGCTTACCTTCAGTTCCCACCTCACGGGCAACTCTTGTAACTTCACTTGCAAAGGAATTTAGTTGATCCACCATCGTGTTGACGGTATTTTTCAACTCTAAAATTTCACCTTTGACATCAACGGAGATTTTCTTAGATAAGTCGCCATTAGCTACAGCTGTGGTAACGGCGGCAATGTTTCGCACCTGTGCCGTTAAACTTCCCGCCATGAAGTTCACGCTGTCAGTTAAATCTTTCCAAGTTCCAGCGACACCGCGCACATCTGCTTGCACGCCTAGTTTACCCTCGCTTCCCACCTCACGGGCAACCCGCGTCACTTCACTTGCAAAGGAGTTGAGTTGATCCACCATTATATTGATGGTATTTTTAAGTTCGAGAATTTCGCCTTTGACGGCAACAGTAATTTTTTTAGATAAGTCACCATTTGCGATCGCAGTTGTCACTTCGGCAATGTTCCGCACCTGTGCCGTCAAGCTTCCCGCCATGAAGTTTACGCTGTCCGTTAAATCTTTCCAAGTGCCGGCAACGTCTTTGACTTCTGCTTGTACACCCAATTTACCTTCAGTTCCCACCTCACGCGCAACTCGCGTTACTTCCGATGCAAAGGAACTGAGTTGATCCACCATCGTGTTGATGGTATTTTTGAGTTCCAGAATTTCACCTTTGACATCAACGGTAATTTTCTTAGAAAGGTCGCCTGTTGCAACCGCCGTAGTTACTTCCGCAATATTCCGCACCTGCGCCGTCAAACTTCCCGCCATGAAGTTCACGCTGTCGGTTAAATCTTTCCAAGTGCCAGCTACACCTCGAACTTCTGCTTGCACCCCCAACTTACCTTCACTTCCCACCTCACGGGCAACCCTTGTTACTTCTGATGCAAAGGAATTGAGTTGATCCACCATTGTATTAATGGTATTTTTCAACTCCAGAATTTCACCTTTCACATCGACGGTAATTTTCTTGGATAAGTCACCTGTTGCAACCGCCGTAGTTACTTCGGCAATATTCCGCACCTGTGCCGTTAAACTTCCCGCCATGAAGTTCACGCTGTCGGTTAAATCTTTCCAAGTGCCAGCCACGCCGCGCACATCGGCTTGCACACCCAGTTTACCTTCACTGCCCACTTCGCGGGCAACCCTTGTTACTTCTGATGCAAAAGAACTGAGTTGATCCACCATGATATTGATGGTATTTTTGAGTTCCAGAATTTCACCTCTAACATCGACGGTGATTTTTTTGGATAGATCACCATTTGCGATCGCAGTTGCAACTTCGGCAATATTTCGCACCTGTCCGGTAAGATTACCCGCCATTAAATTAACGTTATCGGTTAAATCTTTCCAAGTCCCCGCAACTCCCCTGACTTCTGCTTGTACGCCCAACTTCCCTTCAGTTCCTACCTCACGGGCAACTCTTGTAACTTCACTTGCAAAGGAATTAAGCTGATCCACCATTGTGTTAATAGTGTTTTTCAACTCCAGAATTTCACCTTTCACATCGACAGTGATTTTCTTGGATAAATCGCCATTCGCCACAGCCGTTGTCACTTCCGCAATATTCCGCACTTGTGCCGTCAAGCTTCCCGCCATGAAATTCACACTATCGGTAAGGTCTTTCCACGTACCCGCTACCCCGCGAACTTCTGCTTGACCGCCTAATTTTCCTTCAGCACCCACCTCACGCGCAACTCTTGTTACTTCCGATGCAAAGGAATTAAGTTGATCCACCATGATGTTAACGGTGTTTTTCAACTCTAAAATTTCGCCTTTGACATCAACAGTAATTTTCTTAGATAAGTCACCGTTTGCTACCGCCGTTGTCACTTCCGCAATGTTACGGACTTGGGCTGTTAAATTTCCTGCCATCAAGTTAACGTTGTCAGTCAAATCCTTCCAAGTACCTGCAACTCCTTTAACTTCGGCTTGTACGCCTAACTTACCTTCAGTTCCCACTTCACGGGCAACTCTTGTCACTTCACTCGCAAAAGAATTAAGTTGATCCACCATTGTATTGACGGTGTTTTTCAACTCCAGAATTTCGCCTTTCACATCAACAGTGATTTTTTTGGATAAGTCACCATTGGCGATCGCAGTTGCAACTTCGGCAATGTTGCGAACTTGTCCGGTGAGATTACCCGCCATTAAGTTAACGTTATCAGTCAAATCTTTCCAAGTGCCAGCCACACCTTGCACTTCAGCTTGAACGCCTAACTTTCCTTCAGTTCCCACTTCACGGGCAACTCTTGTTACTTCCGATGCAAAGGAACCAAGCCGGTCTACCATCGTGTTGACGATATTAGCAGTTTGGAGAAACTCACCTTGGAGAGGTCTACCATCAATTTCTGTAGCGATCGTTTGGGATAAATCACCATTAGCAACCGACCGAATTACCCGCGTAGTTTCAGCTGTTGGTTGAACTAAATCTGTAATTAGAGTATTGACAGAAGTAACGCAATTTGACCAAGAACCACGAACATCTCCCAGAGAAGCACGTTCAGCAATTTTGCCTTCTTTGCCGACAACGTTACCAATTCGCTGTAGCTCCGCCGCCATCCGCTCATTTTGGTCAATAATATCATTGAGCGTGTCAGCTATTTTCCCCGCCACACCAGTATGATCTATAGGCATCCGAGCCGAGAAGTCACCCTGTTTAACAGCATTCAGCGTTCTTAGTAGCTGATTTAAATCGAGATTGTCGCTGTCTCTAGTTAACTGTTCGGTTGCCATAGCCGTATCCTTAATCTTAATTCTTGAGTAATTTTTTGTATTTTTTGCACCCCGTACCTAGTGAGATAACTTTTAGGTAATGCGGATCATAATACAGAGCAGGGAATAGAAAATGGATCAAACTAATTTTTATGGGTGCGAGTGTAAGCAGTTTATAAAGACTACTAACTAAACGGTATTACCGTCGATATATCTGGCACACCACTTTACCACTTAGCTAATGATAGCTAGTTGGACGCTGTTATGCAGCATCAATTGTCGGCGATGTCTAACTTGGGCAAGTAAGCGATCGCACAGTAGAATACACGGTGACAATTAACATCACGTTTTTTGATTTTTGGAATTTGAGGCAAGAAGCAAATCAAGAAATTCTAAGTGATAACTGAGGTTTGCTAAAGTCAGAAATATCCGGCAACTCCAAGGATTGGCAAATGGTTAGAGAGTACTCAGCCCAGAAACATCTGCCTCCGCTTGAAAGTGGCGATCGCCTAACTCGCCCTGAATTTGAACGGCGTTATGCGGCTGCACCCCATATCAAG
The DNA here is from genome assembly GCF_043099725.1 of Nostoc sp. C110. GTDB lineage: Bacteria > Cyanobacteriota > Cyanobacteriia > Cyanobacteriales > Nostocaceae > Nostoc > Nostoc muscorum_A. The sequence continues at coordinate 3,803,587 of NZ_CP171148.1, forward strand.
AAAGCAGAACTGATTGAAGGAATCGTTTACGTGGCATCTCCATTAAGACACGAGCAACATGGCAAACCCCACAGTCGGATGATAACTTGGTTAGGAGTTTACCAATCACTGACTCCTGGCGTTGATTTGAGTGATGCCCCAACCGTCAGACTAGATTTAGACAATGAACCCCAGCCAGATGTAGTGCTGTTTATTGAACCAGACGCAGGCGGACAAACCCGTTTAAGCAGCGACGGTTACATTGAAGGATCTCCCGAATTGATTGTTGAAATTGCAGCGAGTAGTGCCGCTATTGATAGAGGCAGTAAAAAGCAGGTTTATCGCCGTAATGGGGTGTTGGAGTACGTAATCTGGCAATCTTACGAGAATAAAATTGAATGGTTTTGCCTAATTGATGGCGACTATCAATCGCTATCTCCCGGTGCAGATGGAATTATTCGCTCTCAGGTGTTTCCGGGTTTGTGGTTAGCGGTGGAGGCGCTGTTAAACAATCAGATGGTGCGAGTGTTGGAGGTAGTGCAAGCAGGGTTGAAGTCGCCGGAACATAATGCGTTTGTGCAGCAATTGAACAAACAGGAATAAGCTGTTCCACATTTAACTTGCATAAATAGGGCGCTCATGTTGCCCACCCCACAAGAAAAGATAAATTCATAAGTTCATTACAACAATTGCTGCAATGATTTAAGCCTTTCTTATATATGGAAGAGTATTTGTTGCAAAGTATTAAACAATTGCTGCAACGGCTTATACATTTGCAAGAAAGGCTTAAGCATTTCTTATATATGGATGAGTATTTGTTGCAAAGTATTAAGCATTTGCTACAACGGCTTATACATTTGCAAGAAAAACTTAAGCCTTTCTTATAAATGAAGTAACATTAGCTGCAAAGGTTTAAATTTTTACAACCTCAAGCGTAAGAGAGATCGTTTTCAATACGGTTCGGTTAAGCAAAGACGCGATAAATCGCCGTCTCTACAATAATTTTTATTAATGGTTAGTGTCTTTACTTGAACTTTTAACGCATCTACTTTCTAAACTGTCACACCCTCCAACTGTTCATCTGTCAACTCATACAACTGACGTAGCTTATCTAACTTCTCAGCATCAGCTTCCCAGAAACCCCGCCCATGCGCCTCTAACATTCTCCCTAAAATATTGCGAAAAGCTTCAGGATTTGCCTTCCGTAGCTTATCCGCCATCTCTGCATCTAACGCATAAGTATCAGCCGCTTGGTCATAAACCCAATCATCGGTAAAATCGGCAGTACCACCCCAACCAATCAACGCCGTCATTCGTTGAGAAATTTCAAAAGCACCACCAGAACCTTGATTCGCCATCGCTTGCGCCCATTTGGGGTTTACCAACTTGGTGCGGTACTCCATTCGCAGCAAATCATCTAAATTGCGGGGTGTAGTATCCTTCGAGAAACTTTCCACAAAGCTAGTTGTAACCTTTTTACCGCTTTGTTTTTCTGCTGCCTTTTTTAAACCGCCCGTATTGGCGTAATATTCTTGAATATCAGTTAAACCATATTCTACCGAATCAATTTCTTGAACAATGCGATCGCTAGTTTTTAACAAAGTATTCAAAACTTCCGGTCTAGCTTGACCTTTATCCTCTCTCCCATAGCTGAATACATTGCGGCTTTGCCAAGTATTCCCCAACTCCTCACCAGATTCCCAGTTACCATCCACAACGCGATCATTTACCAAAGAACCAAAATCACCCGCCGGATTAGAAAACAATCTCGCCGAGGCATTTTCTACCCCTTGGGCTTTTAAAGCCAAAGCGTGTTTCCTAACAAAATTCTGATCATCCGGTTCATCAGCATCAGCCGCCCGTTGAAATAAATCATCCAACAATTCGATGATATTGACAAAACTATCCCGGAAAATCCCAGACAAATTACCCAACACATCAATCCGGGGATGTCCAACCGCCGCCAACGGCTTCAACTCATAACGAACAACTCTACCAGTTCCTTCCTTAACAGGTTCAGCCCCCACCAACTCCAACAGAATCCCCAAAGATTCACCCTTAGTTTTAATTGCATCCAATCCCCAAAGCATCACCGCCACCGTTTCAGGATACTTCCCATATTCATCCAAATGCTGGGCAATAATTTTTTGACCAATTTCCCGCCCCCGTTCATAAGCAGCAGGCGAAGGCATCCGATAAGGATCTAAAGCATGAATATTCCTCCCAGTCGGCAAAACACCAGCCCCATCCCTTAACAAATCCCCCCCAGGCGCAGGCGGAATATACTCCCCATTCAACCCCCTCAACAAATTCGTCAACTCATCCGTAGACTGCATCAACAAATCCCTTATTAATCTTTCCTCCTCCTCTCTCTCCTCTCTGCGTTCTCCGCGCCTCTGCGGTTCGTTTTCTTCCTCTTCCCCCCCAAAATAAGCCTCCAAATACGCCCCCAACTCCTCCTCACTCGGCCTTTCCCCCAAAGTATGCAACCCCGAAGAAAACAACCGATTCTCTAAAACCTGCAAATATTCATACAACTCCACCAAATAAGCATCAAAAGCATGACCACTAAACATCCGCACATTCTCCGGCGTAAACGCAATCCCCAACTTCTTCGCATCCGCAAACGGACAATCTGCATCCAACCCAGAGTCCACAATCTTTTTACAAATCCCTTCCTTCAAAACATAATTCTTCTGCGGATCTTCCCGATATTCCGAAATCAAATCCCGCAACGCCACCAATTCCTTATACAAACCTGCGCGACCATAAGGCGGTACATTATGAGAAATCAACACACCATAACCGCGACGTTTTGCCAACATCGATTCAGACGGATTATTCGCCGCATATATATATAGATTAGGCAAATTTCCTAACAAAATATCCGACCAAGAATAACCCGTATTACCCAACGGAGAACCAGGCAACCATTCCACCGTCCCATGCATTCCAAAATGAACTAAAGCATCAGCTTGAAACTCATTTTGCAACCATTTATAATAAGCAGCATATTGCGGATGAGGCGTTAAATCCCGTTCAAACATTAAGCGCATCGGGTCGCCTTGTATCCCCAAAGGTGGTTGTACACCTATCCACACATTACCTAATTGCACACCACCAATCTGAAATTCCTCGCCATAAGTTTTAATACCAGTTCCCGTCAAAGATTTCCATTGTTTTTCGATGCGGGAAGTTTGTAAATATCCCAGCCATTTTTCTAGAGTGCGGAAATTTACAGTACTTGTGGGGTGGGCAACATGAGCGCTATTATTTAGGGGCAGGCGAGACGACTGCCCCACAAGAGGATTAGCTTCATCTGCTTCTTTCACCCAGCGAATCAATTCTTCCCCATCTTCCGGCAAATCCCCAACAGTGTAACCTTGTTCTTTCAGTGCGTGGAGAAACTTCAGCAAACTACGCGGCACATTTAATAATGCAGCAGTCCCCACAGCACCATAACCTGGCGGGAACCCATATAAAATAATTGCAATTTTGCGTTCCGAAGCAGGTTTTTGCCGCAAAGACACCCAGCTTTTCACCCTATCAATTAATCGCTGCACCCGTTCAGGGACTAGATAAATATTTTCGCCCACCAAACCACCGAGAGGAATGGTATCAATAGCCCCATCCAATTCTGGTAAGGCGTACAACACCACACTTTGCAATCCGCCAACACCTTGGCGCGTCCACGAGTGAATATCTTGAATTAATAGTGGTGCAGCAACAATATAAGGTACATTCTTGGCAGTCAGGATGCGCTTTGCTACTTCTATTTGGCGGCCTGCTTCCATTGAACCAGCTGGGCCACCCACGAGAGGAAAGCCAATTGTCGAAACGATCGCATCTACTTTAACTGCTTCACTAGAAAGTGAGGGAGTTTCTATATTACCTAGTTGTCGTTGCTGAATTTCATAGTCGGTTGTCATCAAATCTCGTACCGCCACGTGTCCTTCTACACCGTTGATGAAGATGGGTAAAGGAGTTAACCCGGCTTCTTCAAAACTGCGAATTAGTTGGGGAATGTAGGGTAGTTTGGTGATGACGTGTTTTCGGTAGAGGAGAATTCCAATAACGGGTTTTGTCGCTTGAGATCCCCCCAACCCCCCTTGAGAAGGGGGGCTAATATTCCTCCCTTTGTAAGGGGGGCTAGGGGGGATCTTTTCATACCATTCTAGGTATGCTTTTGGGGATTCAAAAAACCCTTGATAATCGGGGTGGAGTAATCCGATGTTGGGGGTTTCAATTAACGGGGGAATGTCACCGACTTTTAAATTTAAGTATTTTTCTGCCAGTGTCCAGAATAATGAAGCGACGTTTTCTGGGCCGCCAGCATTCCAGTAACCATAGATAATTAACCAGTTGCGTAAGTCTTGGACTTTTTGCACTGGGACGTATTTCAGTAGTTTGGGGCCAATTTTTAAGAAGCTGATGTAACCAGCAAGTTTGTCTTCTTCTCGTCCGTTGCTAAATTTGTCAAGAATGAATTTAACTGGTTTGGGCATTCCTTTGGGTTTGTCGCCAATGGCAAAGTCACCCAGCTTGGTTAAACTCATCAATTCTAAGGCTGACTCAAAGACTAGGCGAATGGGAATTTGGGAAACGCGATCGCGCAGCCACACAACCTGGTCATAATCAAATAGTAGACTACCGAAAAATACATCAGCGTTATCAAGTGCTGCTTCTACCTCGGCGCGTTGACTGGTAATATTGCGATCGCTAAATACCCGAATATCCAACTCAGGACAGCGAGAGTTAGCTAAAAAAGCTGCTTTCCTGTATAAGTCAGCGTTGAATGATTCAAACCCAGCAACCAAGACGATGCGTTTCATGCCTGTAAGCTACGAAATATTTCTTTACTTAAATCTTAAACGTGCTTTCAGGTTGATTGTCATATATCTACCCACAGATTCCGGTCAATAATTTCTTGAGGTAGCTAGAACTTCACCATCACCAACGCCTTTGGGATATTTTAATTCCTGTAGTACCTCTACACAGCGAACGAATTTCTTGTGCTGACAAGTTTGTGAATGTATGCAACTCGATAATATCTAATCTCCCGCAGGTGTGTAGAAAATATCACGTATTCTTTAATACTGTAAAGTATTATGTGTTAAGCTGCTCAGGGTTAACAGCAAGCCAAGGGTAGAGTCTGTAAATGGTTCACGATTCTATAAGCCCACTTTCATATCAGGAGGTGCGTCGGTTTAGGGATTTGAATATCTAACTAGTACCGCCAAGCGTAATTCGTAATTCGTAATTCCCATTGCGTAAGGGCTTTAGACATTTCAAATGGATGGCTTATTTACGCCGAACTGTACTAGGTATGTTTTTTATGGCTTCCTACTTTTCTAAAGCGCTATTATCTGAATAGTGAAGGGAATTGCTGCATTGAAAATTATTGCAAAAATTAACCTTGTTATTCTTGATTTTGATAAATTATAATGGTTGTGTTTTTGGTGACAACATACCTTTTAATTAAGGTATTTTAGCATATAAATTTGCTGTTCAGGTTCGCAGAAAAACTTATTTTGTCTGCTAGCGTATTAATGCTTAAAACAATGCGGACATTGCGAACAAGTACTTCAACAAATTTATTAACAAAACTTTTTCTCTAAAATTTGAAGAGTTTTGAACTAGTGTAAAAATAAGTAATTTGAGGATAAAATCATGAAATTTGGAATTGATAGCGGACACAATTGTCCACCAGACACAGGAGCCAGAGGAATTAAGTTTGAGGATAATTTAACTCTAGATGTAGGTAATAGAGTTATAGCCAAGTTAAGAGCTTTAGGTAATGATGTTGTAGTATGTAGACCGAGTAGTGCTAGTACAGTCCGTGACTCACTCTCAAAAAGATGTTCTACAGCTAATGGAAGTAAAGTAGATATTTACGTCTCAATTCATTTTAATGCTTTTAATAACCAAGCTAATGGTACAGAAGTATTTGCCACTAGTGAGACTGGTAGAAGAATCGCTAAACCTGTATTAGATGAAATCGTCAAGTTGGGATTTTTTAATCGCGGCGTTAAGAGTGGTTCCCATTTGTATGTTCTGAAAAATACAGATATGCCTGCTATTCTTGTAGAATGTTGCTTCATCGATTCGCAAAAAGATATGAATCTTTTTAATCCTGAAGCAATGGCTAATGCGATCGTCAAAGGCTTAACTGGTAAAGTGCCAAGTACTCCTGTTAACCCTGTACCAGATGAAGAGGAGAATGCAGATGCTACGATTCTCAGACTGCAAAAATCCTTAAATCGGCTCAAAATAACTGATAAAAATGGTAAGGCGTTAGTAGAAGATGGCTTCACTGGGGCTAACACCAAATCTGCGGTAGAAAAATTTCAGGCTGTTGTCGGAGTTCAGCCAACTGGAGTTGCCGATGAAGCTACATGGAATGCCATAAATCTAATTTTGGCAAAACGAATTATCAGACCAAACCATGCTGGTGGTGCAGTTGTTAGATATTTACAATACCGTTTAGGTGTTGAGAATGATGGTGTTTACGGCCCACAAACAGAGGTTGTAGTCAAGAACTTTCAAAAGCAAAATGGTTTAGATGCCGATGGGATTGTCGGGCCTGCTAGCTGGCAGAAATTAATTGGTTAGTAGGTCGGCGCAATTAAAGGTAACTGGCTAGAGCTGTCATTTGTCCTTCGTCATTTGTCATTTGTCATTAGTGAGGGTTTTAAGCCTATTTGCGTTTTGTAACATACTTGGTTTTTTCATGCCAACTTACTTAGATTGAGTGGTAGACATTATTTGTAGTTGTAGATCCTCCTAAATCCCCCTAAGTAAAGGGGGACTTTGAGAGGTTTTTGCCTTTTTTAAGGCTGGTTTTTCCAGCTTTAAATAAATTAATCACAGGGAAAAGTGATCGTGAAACACCTTGAGGGAAGAGTGGCATTAGTAACAGGTGCTACGCGGGGAATTGGTAGGGGAATTGCTATTGGTTTGGCTGAGGCTGGGGCAACTGTATACGTCACGGGACGCAGCCTCAGCAACTCTTCTAGTGATGCGGTTTCAGGAAGTCTTGGTGAAACCCAATCAACTATAGAAGAAGCCGGTGGTGTGTGTATTCCCGTCCAAGTAGACCACAGCGACGATGAGCAGGTGCGTTTACTGTTTGAGCGCATCCAAGACGAGCAGGATGGACAACTTGACTTATTGGTGAATAATGCTTACTCAGGAGTTGAGGCAATAAAAAACGCTTTTGGGCAGCCCTTTTGGGATTGTGAACTAAGTCTGTGGGATGCAAGCAACAACGTTGGTCTTCGTAGCCACTATGTAGCGAGTGTTTTTGCTGCGCGAATGATGACCAAGCGTAAATCTGGACTAATTTGCACCATTTCCTCGTGGGGCAGTATGTCTTATATCTTTAATACAGCTTATGGTGTTGGAAAAGCAGCTTGCGATCGCCTAGCGGCTGATATGGCTGTTGAGTTAAAACCCCATAATGTCGCTTCTGTTTCAATCTGGCCGGGTATTGTTGGGACTGAGCTTTTTTCCCGTTTTGCTTCTGAGATGAATCAAACCGATACTACTGAGCAAAAAAACTCATTTCTTAGCGATCGCTACAACTGGGAAACTCCCTTATTAACTGGACGGGTAATTGCTGCACTTGCTTGTGAACCAAATTTAATGCGCCGTACAGGACGTGTGCAAATTGTTGCCGAACTCGCTGATAAATATGGAATTGTCGATGAAAATGGCGATTGTCCCGCATCGCTACGTTCTTTACGTTTTGTGCTACCTGCGGCATTACCTATATTGAGAAACTACTCATGGCTTATACCCGATATTAAAATACCGTGGTCACTGTTATTATTGAGTGCCCTTAGCTCGCCTAAAATTTAATGGGCATTAGACAGCAGTTAAAAAACTTCTTGCCCCAATCCCCAATTCCCAATTCCCAATTCCCCATATCCAATTTCCAAACAAGCTGTTTGCGATCGTAAAACTTTGTATCCTGAATTAATAGGTCTTAATAAATAGTTCTTTTAAAACTGGTGCAAGAAGATTTTAGGCTAATTGTTGATTTAGTTTTAGTTTTGGGCGTTGCAGCTTGTGGTGGATTGTTGGCGGCACTTTTACGGCAACCCGTGCTGCTAGGCTATCTCATCGGCGGGATGATTATTGGGCCTGCCGGATTGGGATTGATTAAAGAAGTTATTCAAGTAGAGACTCTGGCACAGTTCGGTGTAGCCTTTTTGTTATTCGCATTGGGTGTAGAATTTTCCTTTGCGGAACTCAAGAAGGTAAAAGCGATCGCTCTTGGTGGAGGTGGACTCCAGATTGCTTTGACGATTTTGGTGACAGTTTTAGTGTGCGGGTTAAGCGGAGCCTGGGGAACCTTACCCGCTAAGGGGATGTTTTTGGGATGTATTCTATCCTTGTCTTCCACAGCCGTTGTCCTTAAGTGCTTGATGGAACGCAATGAAACAGAAACGCCTCACGGACAGGTGATGTTGGGGATTTTGGTAGTCCAAGACTTGGCACTGGGACTGATGTTAGCAGTTTTACCAGCCCTCAACCAACCAGCAGAAACCATTGGCATCGCCGTGCTGACAGCCCTACTGTGGATTGCTTTATTTGCTGCTGGTGCAGTAGCTGCGGGGATGTGGCTGATACCGCCTTTATTGCGACTGTTAGCCCGTACTGAAAGCCGAGAACTATTTTTGTTAGGGGTTGTAGCCTTGTGTTTGGGCATTGCCCTGTTGACAGAGCATTTGGGGCTGTCCATTGAAATGGGGGCATTTGTCGCGGGTTTGATGATTTCTGAGGTGGAATACGCCGATCAAACCCTAACTTATGTCGAACCACTGCGAGATATCTTTGCCAGTTTATTTTTTGCCGCCATTGGGATGTTAATTGACCCAGTGTTTTTGTGGAACAACCTGGAATTAATTTTGGGGCTGGTAGCACTAGTTTTCATCGGTAAATTCTTGATTATCACGCCCCTAGTGAAACTGTTCCGCTACCCTTTAAAAACAGCCATAATTGCCGGTTTGGGATTGGCGCAAATTGGGGAATTTTCCTTTGTTCTCGCCAGTGAAGGGCAGTCTTTAGGGCTAGTATCTCGACAGATATACTTATTAATTTTGGGAACCACCGCAGTTACTCTCATGCTGACTCCCTTTGTATTGCGGTTAGTACCATTTTTATTTAACTTTGCCGAATCAATGCCTTGGTTGAAACCGTACTTAGAAGAACAAGAGGCACTGGATGTATCAGAAGATTTACCATTCAAAGACCATGTAGTAGTCTGTGGCTATGGGCGAGTTGGCAAAAATTTGGTGAAGTTGTTGCTGCAACATAATCTCCCTGTGGTGGTAATCGACCAATCAGAAAGTAGAATTCAGCAGTTGCGTGAGGCTGGAGTGTCCTATGTTTATGGCAATTGCGTGAGTTTACACGTTTTAGAAACCGCCGGAGTGAATCATGCCAAAGGAATGGCGATCGCACTTCCTGACCCGATGAGTACTCGTCTTTGTTTGAAACGCGCCTTAGAATTGCGCCCAGAATTGGATTTGGTTGTCCGTGCTACCCAGGATAAAAATATTGAGGTGCTGTATCAATTGGGAGCTAGAGAAGTGGTGCAACCAGAGTTTGAAGCCAGCTTAGAAATGGCAACCTATTTATTAACTGGCTTAGGCTTGTTGTCACCAGCAGTCGTTCAACGAGAAATGCAGCAAATCCGCAACGATCATTATTTAGATTTGCGGCCAGAACGTTCTGCAACCGAAGTTGCTCGTGATTTGCGCCAAGCCACCCGCGATTTAAATCAGCGCTGGTATCCTCTCCCAGCAGATTCGCCCTTAATTGGTATGAGTATAGAAGAGGCAGATATGCGCTACTTAACAGGAGCGAGTTTGATGGCAATTCGTCGCGCTAACGGCGATGAAATCGATTATCCCAATAATCAAACCAAATTGGAAGATGGCGATCGCTTGCTGGTAGTGGGAGCAGATGAAGAACTAGCAGCTTTGGCAGAATTCGCCAAGGGACAAGCTGCTGTTCCTGGAGAAAATAGTGCTTGCCAGTGGGTTACAGTTAATGCAGATACGCCAACGCTAGGTAAAACCCTTGCAGATTTAGATATCAACAAGCAATTTGGAGTACAGGTACAAGCAATCCGGCGCGATGGTAAATTTATTCGCTATCCTGATGGCGGCATGGATTTGCGAGTTAGCGACCAAGTATTATTATGTGGTAGCTTGACAGGTCTGAGTCAACTAGAACAATTATTTGCGATCGCAAATTCACTACCCCTATCTCTTCCAGTATTGAAGGCTGCTCAGGCAGAAGAACTCAAAGAGTTTCTACCTACGGATAATGTGACTGATTAACTATTCTGGCGTGAGCCCATCACTGAATTAGATATAAACCAATACTGTATAGCACCAGTTTACCCACTACAGGTAGCGATCGCTGTTTACCAATTTTTCCTCTAATAATTTTTTAGGTTGAAGCGATCGCTTTTCGTTCCTGTCTCCGAAAAAATGAAAAATATCAATGATGCCTGTGGTTCTTGCTAGCCTACGTAATGCAGTTTATTTGACCCCATTACTCATGCTCATTTCTAGAAAACAAAAAATTGATCTGAGCGCTAAACATTAGTATATATTTTCTTTTTATCTGTATAATTAACATTTTTTTATTATAAAAATAAAAATATAATAATCATGTATTATTTTAAATAACATAACTCGCCTCAAACAATTATAATTAAAAAAATGAGAAAAATAACAATTGCCACCTTTGGAGCTATTTCAATTTTAGGTATAGGAAATATTTTCCCAGAATTAGCAAATGCAGCTACTGTAGGAATTTCTTCTTATGATATTACTAATACACAACTGTCAGGATTTGGTTCTTGGAACCATAATTATAATGGAATAATTAACAGTAGCAGCAATGGAACCTATAACTACTCTGATGGCTCTGGAACACTAAATGATAGTTTTATAGGAACTGATATAGATAACACTCATCTTTTTTTTAAGTCAGATAACTCGACAATTACTACTTTCCTTGACCAAAAATTAGCAATTGCAAACATCAAGTTATTTTCATTTGGCCCTACTGAAAATGGTATTCCTGGCAACATTGACACTGTAAATATAACAATCAATGGAATAACTGAGAACTTTTCTACTATAGGGTTTGAGCCAGAAGGAATACCTCCTAATAATGTTAATGGACTAGTTAATGAACTGATTGATTTTTCTAATTCAATATTTGCAAACGTTGTAACTGATAAAGTAACCTTCTCCAATTTTCAGACAAGTGGTAACTTCCCGGAGTATTACAGCATTTCAGAAATTGTTTTTGAGCAAACTGCTACTTCTGTCCCTGAATCTATTAGTCTGGGGAGCATAGCTGTTGTTGGTGCAATGGGATTGTGGATGAAACGCAAAAAGAAGGCATTTTAAAGGGGGGCATCCCAATTTGGAAAAAATATACGGCTCTAATTTTACATCCTCCCACCGCTATATCAAGAGTACCTGATATGGCGGGGGATTCCAAAGATTGCTCTTTGGATTTCCTCTATGGCTAGTGTAGTGAGGCGGAACCGCGACAGTTACCACACCAAAAACTTTACCAAAATACTCAATGTAAAGGGATAGAAAGAGAAAATTCTGCTCCTTTTCCCGGTTCGGATATTACACTTATTCGTCCGCGATGTTTTTCTACAATTGAGTGGCTAATTGATAATCCTAAACCTGTTCCTGTGCCTATAGGCTTTGTTGTGAAAAATGGGTCAAATAGGCGCTGTTTCACTTCATCAGACATCCCAGATCCATTATCTGCAATTTGAATAGTTACTGTATCAGCATCAGTCATTTTGGTACGAATTTGGATAGTGGGAATTTTTGTTTGTCTATCTTCATTTGTGAACGATGAATCTAAGGCATCAATAGCATTGTTCAGAATATTCATGAATACTTGATTGATCTGACTGGCGTAGCAACTAACTTCTGGCAACTGTCCATATTCCTTAATTACATCGATTCCGGGGCGGTGTGCTTTTTCTTCTAGACGGTGGTGTAAAATTAACAGCGTGCTGTCAATGCCTTCATGAAGATTGACACTTTTCATTTCAGCCTCATCCAAACGCGAGAAATTGCGGAGAGAAAGGACAATTTCACGAATGCGCTCTGCCCCCACTTTCATTGATTGCAACAATTTTTGTAAGTCTGGTTTGAGAAAGTTTAAATCTATTGCCTCTAGTTCTTGTTGAATCTCAGGAAACGGTTGAGGATAGTAGTGCTGATACCGCTCAACTAGATGCAGCAAATCTTGGCAATACTCATTGGTATAGGTGAGGTTGCCATAGATAAAGTTAATTGGGTTGTTAATTTCGTGGGCAACACCTGCTACCATTTGTCCCAATGAAGACATTTTTTCAGTTTGAATCAGTTGGCTTTGGGTATGTTGCAATTCCTCTAAAGTTTCCGAGAGATGCTGATTTTTATCATTCAACTCCAGAGTTCTCTGCTCCACCTTTTGCTCTAAAGTATGGTTGTAATCTTCTAATTGAGCTTTTGCTACAGCTAGATTGTTATACAACATGGCATTTTGCAGCGAGATGGCAGCTTGTGCTGTGAGCAACCGCAAAACCTCAAGACGGTTTTGGGTAAAGGCTCCAGTTGTCAAACTGTTTTCTAAGTATAGGATGCCAATTAGCTGGCCACGATTGTGAATAGGTGTACATAGCAAGCTTTTGGGTTGCCATAGAATTATGTAGGGATCGTTGGCGAAGGTAGTTTCCTTGCGGGCATCATCTAACACTAGGGTTTCGGTGGTGCGCGATACATAATTCACAACCGCTTTGGGAACATCCTGACTCGCTGAAAGAGGGAGAGAGTGCAGGTTTATGATCCCCAAGTTTTCATCGGTAGGCGTAGGGTGTGGCAGAAATTGCTCTTCTTCAAAGATCGCTTGGCTAGTTTTTTGAGCCACAACAACCCAATTATCCTCTTGAAGCAGCAGAAGGACTGATTTATCAGCCCCGGCATTTTCGATTACAACCTGCATTAGGGTTGTCAACAGCTTTTCTAACTCAATTTCTCCAGCCAGTGCATGAGAGGCTTTCATCACCGTTGCTAAATCTAATGCTTCAGTCCCAGTGGAACTACTTTGGTTGAATTCGATTGTAGTGGTAAGGGTTGAAGAAGTAGTTTCATCCTGCTGAAACACCTTCAGCAATAATTGAGAATATTGGCGTTCTAACTGGTTAACTTTAGCGATCGCTCCCCAGCTAAGGTAAATGTAATAGGCATTTTCTAGGTAAATTTGCGCGATCGCTTCTTTGTTCCATTCTAAATAAAATCGGGCAGCCAGTTCATTGGCGAGGGCTTCTTCCTGAAGATATCTATTGGCTTTTGCCTGGGCGATCGCGCGATCGTAATGATCTACTGCCTGGGCCATCTGTCCCAACACTCGGCATTCTTCGGCTTTCACCAATTCAAATTTGTGCAAATAATTCATGGGTGCGTGGTGCGCCCATGTCTGCATTTTTTCCTGGTTTTCTGTAACCCGTTCTAATAATGTTTCTTGGCGAGAGGCTATAGCTGTGCGATACTCTGCTAAAGCCGTTAGGGAATCATAAAAATAAAACATTGGCACAGTGGCATAGCCTGTTCCCGCAACTAGATAAACTCTAGCTTTATCGGCTGTTTCCACTGCTTGAGAAAGGTTTTCAAACAGATAACAGAGAATCAATTTGTGGAGGAAGAAATAGTGAAGCCCTGTCAATTCATTGGCTTGAACCAGTTGATTCACAAATTCGGCTTCGTTGAGTGCTTCGCCTGTTATAATACAGGGATTCTCAGCTTTGCCAAGCAAATTCAAAACTGTTTGCCAGAAAATACGGCAATAGTTTAGAGTCGTACCTTGCTTAAAATTTTCCAAAACATGACAGTAAGCCCGGATATCTTCCTCTAACGAGTTCAATTCTCGACCGAGAAAATAGGAATATTGGCAGATATCTTTGGTATTGAAACCTACGTAGTATACATTTCCAGTTTCTAGAGCAATCTTGTAACCATCCAGCATTAACTGCAAAGATTTTTGCAGTGGAGACTTCAAATAGGTGATGAAAGCACCTACGACATAAAATACTGTGGGTTTGATGTCGCTAATATTAAATTTGTCAGTTAGTGCCAAGGCAAGATTGCCAACTCGATCGGCTGTTTCAATATCCTGAAGAATTCCGCTCAAAAGAATGCCATAACAGCCATAACAAAAGGCAGAAAATGGAGCATTGCCATATTCAATAGATGCTTGGACTTGAGACAAAATCAGTAGTGGAAACAGATTAGGATCGGCAATGTAAACGGCTGGAGCAACGTTTGCCACAATTCGGGTGACAGCTAGCTTCTCTACAGCTACCATCACAGGTAAGTCAACCAATTCTGCAATATCACGGCCGTTAATCAGATTAGCAGTTTCTTGCAGGGCTTGCTGAATGTCTTGTGGGGTGGGTGTTTCTGGGAAAACCACGCCGAATTTACTCATTCCTTGACGCGCGATCGCGATCGCCCCCAGCACATCATTTTTAGCTGTATACGCCTGGATTTTGGTTTCGTAAATGCCGACTTGATCCAGTGGAGTTTTGGCTTGCTGGATGACTGTTTGAGTCAATTGTTCCATCTGTTCATACGCGCCACTAAGATAAGCAGCATCGGCGGCTGATTCGTGCAATGCCAGAGCCAATTCATACTGACTTTGCCAACAGTCACTTCTCAATAAACGAATCCCAGTAGTTAAATACTCAATTGCTACCTGGTAAGCTGTGGAAGATTTGGCTTTTTTTCCTGCCGACAGGTTGAGTTGTGCCAGTCGATCGCGATCGGTTTGAGATGTGATCAGTTCTATGCCAATATTCAATTGATTGACAATTTCAAAAATCAGTAATTCTTGCTCAGTTTCCGGGGTATTGCTCAACAGCAATTGACCAATCTTTAGGTGAGTTGCTGGTTTCTGATAGTCTGGAATTAGTGAATAAGCGGCTTGTTGAATGCGATCGTGGAAAAATTTGTAGGTAATAATTATTGGTGTGTTGTCATTTGTCAAATCATCCATGACAACAGACTCATCCTGAAAAAATGTATACCCTTCCCCACTGGGTAAGATCAATTCATCCTTGAGGGCTGGCCACAAATCTGCTGCGGTTTGAACTGGAGATTTTTCATAGACAACTGATAGGGTTTCTAAATCAAACTGATTGCCGACACAAGCAGCTAGTTTGAGAACATTCTGAGTCTGCTGTGGTAATTTGTGGAGTTGCACCGCCACAAACTCGACAATATCTTCTGTAAAAGATAGCGCCCGGATTTGAACCAGATTGCACTGCCAATCTCCCGTTCTGCTAGCAAAGGCGATTAACCCGTCTTCATGCAGCGACTTGAGAAACTGGTTAGTGAAAAATGGATTACCTTTAGTCCTTTGATACACCAGATTGGCGATCGCAGTTGCTTGTTCTGTTGAATATTTGAGGGTATCTGCAATCAGTTGATTTAGGTCGGTTTCGGTAAGGGCAGAAAGAACAATACTACTAACTGTAATCGCTTCTTGACGCATTTCCTCAATGGTCAACATTAGGGGATGGGCTGAGGAAACCTCATTATCCCGATATGCTCCAATCACTAATAAATAAGAGTTGCTGGCTTCACTCATCAACAGATGCATCAATTTTAAAGAAGCCGAGTCTGCCCATTGCAAATCATCAAGGAAAATAACTAGGGGATGTTCTTGGGTTGTGAATACTTGAATGAATTTCTGAAACAGCAAATTGAAGCGGCTTTGGACAGCAGTACTCGATAATTCCGGTAGTGAAGGCTGTTTTCCAATGATTTTTTCGAGTTCTGGAATCACCTCAATAATTACTTGACCACTTTCACCCAAGGTAGATAAAATTTGAGTCTTCCACTGGTCAATTTGAGCATCACTCTCTGTCAGCAGTTGTGCCATTAAGTCCCGAAACGCTTGCACCAAAGCAAAAAAGGGAATATTCCGATTAAATTGATCGAATTTGCCCTTGATAAAGTATCCGCGCTGACGGGTGATTGGTTTGTGAACTTCGTTGACAATTGCCGTTTTTCCAATGCCAGAGGAACCTGCCACCAGCATCATTTCAGAAGTTCCCTGGCGCACCCGTTCAAAAGTTGCTAGCAGCATAGCCACTTCTGCTTCCCGTCCATAGAGTTTTTCGGGAATCGCAAAGCGATCGCAAACGTCCCTGTGCCCTAGCTGAAATGGGATAATATTTCCACTTGACTGCAATTGCTTCAAACAAATTTGCAGATCGTGCTTTAGCCCTAATGCACTCTGATAGCGGTCTTCAGCATTCTTTGCCATCAGTTTCATGACGATATCACAGAGAATTTGGGGAATCTCTCCTCTATCATTTAAAAGTGGTGGTTGTTTTGCTATGTGACAATGCACCAATTCCATCAAATCATCCGATTGAAATGGCAATTGCCCAGTTAAGAGTTCATAGAAAGTGACTCCGAGAGAATAGAAGTCAGTGCGATAATCAATCCCCCGATTCATTCGCCCGGTTTGTTCGGGAGAGAGATAGGCGAGAGTTCCTTCTAAAACAGTCGGGCTGGTTGAAAGTTGGTTAACTCTTGGCAGCAGTGAAGCAATGCTAAAGTCAATGATTTTAACCTGCTTTGTGGTAGGGTTTATCAGGATATTGGCGGGTTTAATATCCTTGTGGATGATTTCGTGATGGTAGAGATCAGCCAGAATATCGGCAAGTGCGATCGCAATCTCTAAAAACTCAGTCAAAAAATCAGGATGCAGAGATGAGGAATTTTCTTGATTTCCTGTCTCACCGAGTCCTTTCCTTCTAAAAACAGTGTACTCCTTCAAAGAAATTCCGCCAAAGTCTTCTAAAATCAGGACAGGTCGATTTTGACAACTTTCCAGACTATAGATCCGAACAACCCCAGGAACATTTAAGATTTTCGTAATTGAGTACTGATTCCTGAATTGAGCCAACTCAATCACACTGGGATAAGAATTTTTTAGAAGTTTGATCACAACAGGAGTTTGATCGGCCTCTCGCCAACCTCGGTAAACCAGGGTGCGAGTGCTGGTGTAAATTCTTTCACCAATCCCATAACCGGGAACATCGACTCGATTTTCTACCATAAAACTTGCGACTGGATAACCTGAGTTCAGTTTTCCCTAATTAACTCGAAGTATCACAATTCATGATGTAATTTTCTGAAGGTAAAAAATTGAGAAATTCGGTTGATTTAGCTCAACCCGGTATAGTTCAATACGGTTCAGGTAGCTACAATACTCTGTGGGTTCGCCTTTGGCATTCTTGCAGAGTAGCCGCTTTGCGTCTACTGCGTGTATTTTTATATAAGTACTATTTTGAAGAAGAATTCAGAAGTCAGAATGAAGACGCTCGTTCCTCTCTACAAGACGCTGCGCTATCAGTGGGGGATTCAGACTCGCCACTGAATTGTTGCACCACTAAATATGCAGATTTAGTGGGGGTATTAAGGTGATTTCTGATGAAAAAAATACCTATGTTGACGAGTTTCGGCTACGCTCAACTACCGCTATTCGTTGTGTCGCACAAAATACCTTTCCTGAATTCTGGCTCCTGACTCCTGAATTCTGTTTCGATAAAAAATGTTTGAAAAATCGTTAATGGCAGGTTGCTTAAATGAATGAGTTCGATCAAACTTTAGAAGATCAGAGCATGAGCTATGTAGGAATGATTGCAAAGTTTCCACTGGGTGTTCACGATCTCCAGTCTTTTATTACTCCTGAAAACCATCTATTCGTTCTCAGCCATCTAGGAATCCCAGCCATTGACATTGAGCAATGGAAGTTGAAAATTTCGGGATTAGTAGAGCAAAATCTTGAGTTGTCATATCAGAATTTGCTGAGTCTGGAGTATCGTGAATTAACAGTTTTCCACGAATGTTCAGGCAATCCGCTTCAACCCAAGGTTCCGACAAGACTCATTAGTAATGTTACATGGGGTGGAGTTTCGCTCAGAGCAATTCTTAATCAATTGCAAGTAAAACCTGAAGCCCGTTATGTCTGGTTTGTCGGAACTGATCGCGGTGTTTATGAGGGAGTTGCTAGCGATTCATATATAAAAGATATTCCTATCGAAAAAGCATTGGATAATGATGTACTGCTGGCGTACAAGCTGAACGGTGAGTTTCTGTCAGCAGAGCGGGGTTTTCCTTTGCGGCTGGTGGTTCCAGGCTACTATGGCACGAACTTTGTCAAGTGGCTCTCACATATTTATGTCACAGATCAGCGATCGCCAGGGCCCTTTACAACAACTTTCTATAACGATCGAGTTGGAGGCGATGATGCGACTTTAAAACCCGTTTGGGAAGTTGCACCGGAGTCTGTAATTGTTCATCCTTCCCAAAATAAAGTATTATACCTTCAACCTCAAACACTTTCGGGCTGGGCCTGGGCATCCAAGGGTATCCAGTCGGTGGATGTTAGTACAGATGGTGGTATCACCTGGCAAGCTGCTGAAGTTGAATCACGGTTGCAATATGCTTGGCAACGATTCACGTTTCAATGGACTCCACCAACGCCAGGACAATATAGCTTAATGAGCCGAGCCACTGACTATGATGGAGTAATTCAACCAATTCAGCAAGAGCGCAATGCTATTTATACAGTAGCTGTCACTGTTAAAGAAACGACGATAAAAGGCTTTGACTCTTTTACCGTCGCCGAATGAATAGAAAATTTAACAGATAGCTTAGGGAGATGTTAGCGATCGCTCTGGTTCGTACACTTTAGAAAAGGGTTCTTGATAAGAATGAGTCTTAATATAAACCAAAAACTCATTGATCAAGTCTGTAAAATACACAAACGCCACATCAATCAATTCAAGTGCTTGTTGACGAATTTCTTCTGACACCTCAATTTCTTTCATGATTTGCAAAGAAGAGGGAGTATGAAGAGTGTGGGTATTTTCTATATGGTTATGACGCATACCAAAGTAACGGAACTCTGTTTGAGTCATTTCTTGCAGTTGTAAGGCCGCAGACATGGTTGAACGGAAAAAAACATTCGCCGTCACCTCGGATACCTCAATGGCAACCAATCTGATGATAGGATCTGCTCCCCGAGTATACCGCTCAAAGATAGGAAACATCGAACGGGAAACCTTGGTATGATCGCTCCAAAGGAATCGCACGGCATCACTAAACCGCATAGGATAGTCAATCCCCATCTTCTCCATGTCTTCTAGTAACCATTGCCAGTGAAAATGTTCTTCGTGCGTGTGCAGATTTACCATCTCTTGAATATAATTAGTCGTTGGTTCATCTCTAAGAACTCGTTTGCATAACTCACTGAACTCCAGTGCCAGTGGAGCAATTACAGGTGCAAATGCCAGTCTCTGGCGTGGATCAATGGACTCGTCTTTCATATACTCAAAGAACGGTAACTTGGCATATTCCTGGTTCTTCTGCTCAATCAACTCAAGAATTGATTTCATTTTCATTTTCATTTTCCTAACGATAGACAAATGGGTTTGTAACCGACTTGGTTATCCAGTCAGCCATAGCACTTCACAGGCAAAAGCCTGAGAGAGTACTTATTGAGAAAGTCAGAAAGTTTGTTAGCTTAAGATGCTGCCACAGCGATTGTAATCGCTATCAAAATAAACAACTTACCTCATAAACTATGGCAGAAAATGTTCTGATAACTCTTCTCACATTTGTGTAAAGAGCTAACAAAAACTCAAGCTAAACTATTTTTCGATGGCGCAATAAAGTACATATAAATGTACTGTTGCTTTTACCACCTTGGGTAAGATCGTAACTTTAAATATTAGTCATTAAAAACCGTAAGATTACGACTTAAATAAATTCTTTCTTTGAATTTTATTATTCAAAACTGCTGCAATGTCAGTAGTTAATTTTAAGAGAATGTTTTTATAGCTGGATTTATTGAAGTAAAGATGGAAATTATTACTGTAAAGTTTTAAGTATATAAATTTACTTTAAATATCTGTAAAAAAAAGAATGTCAGTAATGCTGTAATCACCAGTATAATCGTATGGCAAGTTTCACAGTATAAATATATTTCTGTGGTGAATTAGGTGATTGTGACAATAATAAATGTATGCGATGGCATATTGCAACAGATAATTATTAAAATTCCCTTATTTTTGAGCTAATGTGATAGCTACTTGCAAAAGTTGTAGTATTTTTCATACCTTCATGAGCTTTTGAGATAAGTCAGTAAATCATGTGCCATTAATGTATCAGCAGCATTTTTCTAATACGCTATTTGCTCCTGTCACCACAACAATTTGATTAGTGAATTGACCAATCATTTTTTAAACTTCATCTATGTTGAAACCTAGAGTTTTTTAAAAGATATATTCATGTAGGTTGGGTGGAGTGAAACGCAACCCAAAATTACCACCTTATTTATGTTGAGTTACGCGATCGCTGCACCCAACCTTGATTTCTCACTTGTGAGAAATCAAGGAGTGTGGGAGGTGTGGGAGGTGTGGGAGGATGGGGAAGAAATCTGACCCCGCACACTTCCTACACTCCCCACACTCCCCTGCCTACAGTATCGTGAGAAATCCGGGAAAACTACGGTTCTCAAGGTAGACGAGGTTTAGATATGATGTGTTTTTATTTTTGTTTGGGGACTTTCAGTAATATCATGTCCGTTTAAAGACTTATCATAAAGTCCACAGGGGGCAGGGGGAAAGATAATCATGACTAATTAACCAGACATGATATAAAAAACATCCCATCCCTGCGTTGGGGTAGGGGCGCAAGACCTTGCGCCCCTACTGGAGTCAGCAGCCTTTAATCAGCTATTCCCATGCTCTATATGAGCCAAAAGTGCCTAAATTACAACCAATTGCCAATCAACACATAGGCAGACCAAAAGCTTGGTGCTTTGTAGTTAGGGTGTTGTAACAGTTGTAGCTGGGCACGGTGGACAGCTTCGGCTTTGGTGATTTTGCCACTCTTGAGTTCTCGATAGAAGGCAGTAACAAACATTGCCGTGGATTCATCATCAATCTGCCACAGTGAGGCGATGGTACTGCGTGCGCCAGCCCGGACAGCTGCTCCTGCAAGACCCAGTGCTGCACGGCTGTCTCCGGTTGCTGTCTGGCAAGCACTCAAAACGAGTAACTCTACTATAGTTTTGCCCTGACTGCGAAAAAGAGTATCAAAATCTTTGACATTGATCTGACCATCGAAATCCAAAATAAAAGTGTCTTCAAGGCGGGAACTAAACTGACCGTGGGTTGCTAAATGCACTATGTTGAATGAAGCAGCATTAATTTCACCCTCTAAATTCTTTTTCTTAAAATCTCCATCTAGTAGGCTAGTTATCGAGACTCCTGCTTTGGCAATGCCGTCGAATTCAGATTTGATCGCAAGCAACGGAGCAAACTTAGAAAAACCTGGTGGTGGCTGAGTCAGTCCTGCGGTTAGCGCTCTTAGCTGCTGTTTTACCAGTGGTTTAGGATCGAGGAGTTGCAAACCCACGCTCAGAGCAATTGCATATTTCTCTACCAAGTATTGCTTACCATCATATAAAGCTGCCATTGGTAAATTGCGTAAGGGACCATCCAGGACAAACACTAGGGTATCTACCCCACTGTTTTGCAATTTTGACTCAATGGGTTGAAGCAGCCAGTTGTAAACTTCATGCGCCTGGGTTTGGATGGCTTTAGTAGCGGTGGGGTTGACAAGATTTTTTCGCAGTTCTACTAACAATTTCTCTACTTTTGTATGAGAAATCTGAGTAGTGTAGCTTTGCAGGGGTTGTTTGGGAATTTTGACAATTACCTGAAGTTCGTCAGGAAGAATAATTGGATAAAGGATAGCAGCCGTAGGATTATCTTTATCCACCATTTGATCGAGGGCTACTCTCTGTCCTTGTAGGCAAGCTTCTCGAAAGAAGTCGTCCAATTCTGCTAGTTGGAGTGCTTCAATGCGTTGGCGTGCTTTCTCCAATATTTTTTCATCTGGTTTTCCTTCTTGGGATTTTAGCAGTAACTCTACTGATTCTCGGTAGATGGGTTCTACGCTGTCCCGAAAGTTGAATTGTACATCCTGGTTAACTACGTCTTTATTGACTACTAAATCTCTGCGAAGGGATTGGAGCGTGTCTACAGCAGCATCATAGGCTGCGATCGCACCATTCATATCTTTTTCTGCCCGCAGTAATCTACCTAACTGCCACTCTAAGGTGTAGGTAATTTCTGGTGCATTGCTACTCTGTGCTAAAGCTAATCCTTGCCGGGTAAGCTCTTGCGCGTATGACAATTGTCCGGTTTCTTCATACAAGCTGCCTAAACTCTTTAGTGAGTAAGCTTCTGCCCGCTTGTCCCCTAAACTGCGGGATTGTTCAATGGCGCTGGCGAGTAATACTGCTGATTCTTTGGTGCTGAATCCTGAGTAGTAATGCTGACTAGATGCTTGCAATATACCACCCTTGACTTTTGCCAAACTTTGGGAAAAGTTAACGTGAGCGTAAATGCTAGCACGGCTAGGAGGGAGTTTAGCCAGTTCGGATTCAATCAATGGTAAGAGAGTTTGAACCATTGCCCATTGTTGATCTTGAATCAGTAGGCTCAGGTGATTGAGTTGGGCTTGGACTTTTATTAAAGGTGGGGGAGATGCTGCAACTGTTTTTTGATAATAGGCGATCGCCAGTAGGTTGTTTTTTTGTTTACGGGCATTATTCCCCAGGCTGAACAGACTGGCTGCAATATCTGCGCTTGATTGCAGATTTTGAGCAATCTTCAGACTTTCTTCTAGCGCCAGACGTGACTTTTCCAAATCGCCCACGACTAAAAGAGCATCACCGAGCGATCGCAAACTCACTGTCTTTTCTATCGCATCTGGTTGAGATTTTAACGTCTGACTTACCCGATCCAGTGTTTTGACAGCGCGGGGGTAAAATCCTTGGGTTCGCCACGCCTGTGATTGATTGATTAGCGATCGCACCACACCACTTTGATTATCTGCTCGCCTGTAAATTTCTTCTGTCTGCTGCCAAGTCGCTAAAGCTGCCTCGGCTTGTCCCATTCTCAGTTGAAGACGACCTTGAATATCCAGTGATTGGGCTAAGATTTGAAGATTTTGGTTTTCATCTTGTCCTTTGAGCAAGTTTAAGCTCTCTGTAATTGCCTGCTGTGCTTGACTCCATAAACCAAGTTGTTGGTAAGCTAGGGAAAGATTACTCAGTGTCGCTGCCTGTCTGAGGCTTTCTCCTTGCTGCTTATATGCTTGGACAGTCTGTTGTAATACTTCTACTGCTTTGGCAAAGTTACCAGAATTGTATAAAAATTTTCCCTGTTCTAGTAGCGAACCTGGGTCATTAACTACAGCCAGCGATGGCAAATTGTTAATCTGTAATTGAGATGAGGAATTAATTGAGCCAGGAATTTTTGCTAGCACGGGTGAACCCAAGATGCATAGCAAAGCTATCAGGAAGTACAAAGGCAAACGTAAAAAGTGAGCCAGTGTGGTTTTATGCCAACGCCCTGGCTGCTTCTGTCTTTTAACTTTTACAGAATTCGCGCCAAAAATCCTAGTTGTTTTAGTCATAACCATGACAGGAGGTAATTGATAACCAGGAACGCACAGGATTTACTGTAGTTTGGGCTACCACAGTAATGTTACCATTCACATCCATTACTCATGCCTGAGCTTCCACAATCTTATTTATCATGGCTTGGATAAGGTTTTACTATCTAAACTGCATTTTCACTGATTCTACATAATTAGATGTCTCCATAAATTAAATATGCGTTGTCCAGAACCCTTGTAGAGAGGTATTAGCGTAGCGGGGTCCAATTCAATGCAATAAATCTAATCACTTAAGAACGGATGACTTAATTTCTTGCTCTATTTGATTACTAATAATCTCAGATCCCATAGCAGGTTTATCTAAGTTAACCCTAATAAAATTAGTTTTATCTTTTCCTGTAAATTTTTTATCATTATCTGAGTCTTTGATAATTTTTATAAAAATTGCATTTTGACTTGGAACAACAACCCAATTGATGATTTGAGTATTGTTTGGGGTAATTTGCTGGAGATTCTTACCTGATAAATCAGAAAGATAACCAACAGTAGCATCGTCGCTGTTGAGCTTTGTATCTATGTTTGTGTCTTGTTCAAGGATTTTATAAAACCAAACTCTTGTAGGCGGCTTCTCTACAGCTTTTACCTCTAATAAATCAAAGGAGGCGATAATGGCTTTTTTATTTAATAAAATATGAGATTCACCATCTTGCTTTCGATAAAAGATGATGTTAGACAATTGGTTATTTCTTTCATAAGAACGTGAAAGGCTTAAATCAGTTTTTTTATCTTCATTCTGCTCTGGAAGAACAACGGGAATCATTATATAATCTGATTGTTCTTTAATAATTAAATCTCCATAGACAAGATTCGGATCGGATTTCGATTTATCTGTTGCCTGTGCCTGTTCCGCTTTTGTACTAACAGAAGATTTACAAGAAAAAGAAAGGAGCGTGATAATAATAGCTGTAGTAATTTTATTGAAAAGTCTATTATATTTCATCAATTTTTTTAATACGATACATTACTATTCTATTTTATTCGCTGCTTGGAAATTACTTAGTTAATTTGAGTTTAGAGGTTGTTTGAAAAGTAGTTAGCTGTGATTTTAGGTACTTATTGATCCCCTCTATCCCCCCCTTAAAAAGGAGGGAACCAGAATCAAAGTCCCCCTTTTTAAGGGGGATTTAGGGGGATCTAAAACATTTTGCAACTGAACAAGAGGACTTTTTAAACATCCTCTTATATTCTTAAAAAAAAGCCCATATTAGTAGGCTTTTTTTATATACAAAATAAATAAAGTAACCCAACAAAAGGTTTGATATTTATTGGGCACATTAACTGACTTTTGTTAAAAAGACTTTAGTTTCCCAACTATCTCTTTAAGCGTCAATTCCTGTACTATCTGCCGTACCGGAAAAGTATATCACAATAAAATACCAAAAACCTGATCAGGATTGACCAGGTTTTATCGAGTTCACAGATTTCAAATTGTTAAACTAATTAAGTAATTGAAGGTTAATAACTAGGGTGGACTAGACAACTAACAAACTCAGCATTCTTGCGTTTTTCCGCTTTGGGATTTGGCTTTACCTTTTACATCAGGCTTTTACCACTTTTGTGATCTTGATATGCTGAAGTTTGCTTGGGTTGATGACAGGGGACACTAAGTCATTTGCCCTTTTGTTTTGGTTTTATTTTGTTTGGTGTCCTACTATTTAAGTTATCACTTCAGTTTCTAAGTTGCAACTCTTAGTTTACTAAAGTTGATGTTTTGTTAGATTTTGCAATCTAGCTCCAGATATTTGATCCCTGACTGTCTTTTTAAGATATTTGAGGGGATCTTCGAGAGTTAAGCATAGATAATCAAACTTCATTGTCATCAATTGCACATAATTTGACTATAATCCAGACAATTGCTAGAGATACGTCTAATTGCCTCAATTTTTACCAATTGACCAGGATAAAGCTTAATTTGGGCGGCTAATGCGTTGTCTAGTACAATACGGCGGAAATAAACCGATCATTCCAAATCAACGAAACCCTTATGCTGTATTCATTTTTAATTTTTTTAGCGCAGCGTTAGCGAGTCTGCGAGCGTCACTTTTAATTTTTAATTCCGCCTTGCGGTACTAGTGCTTGTTGGGGATAATGTGCCCTTGCAATAGCATTAATTTGGGGTTGGGCAATTAGCCACGGCAAAGCTAACTGAGCAAGGGTACAATTATAAATAAGAGCTATGGGACGTAATTTTTGTAGCGCTTATTGAGCATGTTCAAAGTTTTCGCATTGAAACAGTTTATTTTTAGCACGATTATCTGCTGGGTTGGTAGCGATCGCTTGTTTATAACTGCTTTCTAATTCATTCCCTTGGACAGTTTCACACTTTATCGGTCTTAGCTTGAATTAAATCAGAGTTACAGTAGATGCTGATGGAATTGACTACAACTTTTCATGCTCTCAAAGAATGGGCTGTCGCCGTAAATGCCTTGGAGGGTGGCAAAACAATTATGTTGCTTCGCAAAGGGGGTATTCATGAACGAAATGGACATTTCCAAGTTGCCCACAAGCAAATTTTGCTTTACCCTACTTATGAACATCAACAAGCTTTCATGCTCAAACCTGAGTATGCTAATTGTGTTTATCCAGTAACATCAGGTTGGCATCCAGAGACAGTTCGCATCGGCAGTTGGGCTGAAATTACAGATATTTTGCCAGTTAGTGACGAATTTCTTGTCAACGCCTTGCTTCCGTTCCATATTTGGAACGAGCATTTTATTAGCGATCGCCTTAAATGGAAACCACGTCAGCCCCTTTATATTCTCCTCCTGCGGACATATAACCTAACCCAAGAGCAAGAAATTCCTTATTACCCTAAATACGGCGGTTGCAAATCATGGATTGATTTAGATCAATCATTTAACTTGCAAGAAACAACGCCAGCTTTGTCTGACTTTGCATACACCCAATTAGTACAGACAATTCGCGGTATTGTCGGCGACAAAATGGCCAGAAAGATTGATATGCTCAATCACAACTCGACCTTTGGCTAAACCTCGGTTGTATTGCTGCTAGGTTTTTCAATTTACGAGAAGGCTATGGTATTTGGAAAACCCGATCGAATTGGGCTTTGATCGCAAAAAAACCCGTCCACCAACTATTTAGAGTTTTTCTACAGCGATCGCACGCTACACTATCCGCTAATCCCAAGGGGAGTGTGCGGAGTGTGCGCAATCAGATTTCTTCCCCATCCTCCCACACTCCCCACACCTCCCACACTCCCCACACCTCCCACACCCCCCACACTCCTTCAACGTAATCAGGAGCCAGAGTTTAGAACTGAATTTTGGCTCCTGACTTCTGTTTGTTAAAAATAGAGCAGATTGCAAATTCCTAACCCACGCTGAAAACAGTAGTTATTGTTACACACGATCGCAAAAAACGCGGATAACATTAGAAAAATCTCACCCTAATACATAAGGTGAGGCAAATCTGTTTATCTGCCTGTCCAAAAATAGCTCACAAGGGTGAGAATTAACTTGACAAAAGTCTGATATTATGCGTTAGTTGTTAGCTAAAAGCAAAGGAGTTTGCAATGCATCGACAAATGTGCTGGTTATCTAAGTCTGGTGGCGACGGCGAGAAAATCTTGTATTTGCAGACAGAACCCAATCAGCCTTGGCGACCCTACACGGCTTTTGGACATTTCACAGTCCCAGATTATCAAATACCAGGTGGTTCTAAAGGTTGGGCAACTTATCAAAAACTTCTCAAAGCAGGTTGGACACTAGTACCTAGCGCACGCGCCAATGAGTTTGGCAGCAGTAGCTACGTAGAGTCAACAATCCAAAATCAATAGTTATTGATCATTTGTCATTAGTCATTTATTATTCTGTGCATCTCTGTGTCTCGCCAGTCCCTCACTCGCTCATAGACCTCTGGGGGAACCTTCACCGCGAGGATCTGCCGCGCCTTCTAGAGTTCCATCAGATGTAACCGCGATCGCGTTACCATTACCCCAAGGAGTACTTTCCTTAATTTTATGCCCCCGACGGCGTAATTCTTGCAGAGTCAGAGCATCCAAACCCCAAGGTTCTACACGCAACTCATCTGGAAGCCATTGATGATGTATGCGTGGAACAGAAACAGCTGCGCCAACATCCATGTTGTATTCCAGCACATTTAGGATGACTTGCAAAACCTGAGTGATGATAGTGCTACCACCAGGCGCACCTGCTGCCATCCGAAAATGACCATTTTCTGTGACAATTGTGGGAGTCATGCTGGATAGGGGAGTTTTGCGGGGTGCAATGCTGTTGGCATCGTTACCAACTAAACCAAAGGCGTTAGGCACTCCTGGCGCAGCAGCAAAATCATCCATCTCATTGTTGAGGATAATTCCAGTTCCCGGTGTCACTACACCAGCACCAAAACTGAGGTTAATGGTGAAAGTTAGACTTACAGCGTTGCGTTCTTCATCTACAACAGTAAGATGGCTGGTTTCAGTGGATTCATACCGCGTCGCGTGCAGTTTAAGAGACTGATGAGATAAAGGAATGGTATTTTCTCCTAAACTCCGATTATTAGCCTGACTAAAACGTTGTAGTGTTTTTCTATCTACTGGCTTGACCTTGGTCGAGGGTCTAGCCACTTGCATATTAATTTCTTGACGGCGTTCTTTGGCGTAAGCTGGACTGAGTAGTTCTTGTACAGGAACTTTGACAAAATCAGGATCGCCTAAATATTCTGAACGATCGGCGTAAGCAATTCTCATTGCCTCTACCATTAAGTGGATAGCGTCAGGATGATGCCATCCCAAAGATTTTAAATCAGTGTCACCAATAATATTTAAAATCTGCAATAGGTGAACGCCTCCCGATGATGGGGGTGGCATTGAGCAAACTTTAGCTTTGCGGAAATTGCCACAAATAGGAGTCCGCCAAATTGGTTTGTAGGCTTTCAGGTCTTCTAGAGTAATTAAACCACCATTTTTTACCATATCAGAAGCGATCGCACGAGCAATACTTCCGGTGTAAAAACTTTGGGGATTTTGGGCAACTGCTGTTAAAGTGCGTGCCAAATCACGCTGCACCAGTTTCTCCCCTGGTTGATAAAATTCGCCGTTGTGAGTGAAAATTTCTCGCGCTGCTAGGTTGTTGAGAATTACTTCCTTGCGGGGATCTTTTGCTTGCAGAGAACGCCAAGTTACTACATCACTAATAATAAAACCATCTTTAGCGAGTGCGATCGCAGGTTTTATTACCTCTTGCCAAGAAAGTTTACCATAGCGACGATGCACTTCATAAAGTCCCGCCACCGTTCCTGGTGTCGCTACTGCCAAATAACCATTAATACTTGCATTGGGACGCACCTTTCTTTTTGCATCTAAATACATATTTCTTGTAGCTTTCAAGGGTGCGCGTTCCCGAAAATCTAAAGCTTTCATGTCGCCAGTTTTCTCAGAGTGCATCAGCAAAAAGCCGCCGCCGCCGATGCCTGCGGAAAAAGGCTCAACTACAGAGATTGCAAAAGTTGTGGCTACAGCTGCATCTACTGCATTACCACCTTTGCGTAACATTAAAATTCCCGCTTCACTTGCTAGAGGATGCGCTGAAACCACCATTCCCTTTTTGCTGCGTAGGGGCAAAGTTAAGGCGGCTGATGCAACTTGGCTATAAACAACGAGGGTGAAAGAAAAAATTGCGATGGCTACGTGCGCCGCAGGCATCGCAACTTGCTTGGGTTTAGCAACAGTAAGCATTTTTATTACCATTTATCCTAAAATTTTATACTTGTTTAGGGACTTGCAAAAAATAGATTATCCCAAATTATTTGTATATATATATGTAGCGACTGGGGCGCAAGGTATTCATAGGTGTCAACTTAAGCCCCAGCGAATGGAATTCACGGCTACACAAACATAGACGCTTTACACCTTCCCACAGGGTAGTCCGCCTGCGCGGACTAAAAAAATTGAGTGTTTGAAACCCACGGAGGTGGGTAAAGCCTCTTGTAGATGCGGGTTTCTAACCACCCATTTAACTTACGTGAACATGGAGCATCCCACAGGGATGGGATATTTTTTTAACCGGAAGTCCCTTACTATCTGAGTGTGAGATTATTAATATGATATGATTTAAAAATTTTATAGTACTTAATTATAAATACTATGTTGCGAAAAATAAGTAAAACATTTTTCAAAGCTTTAACTATTGGATTATATATCTCTAGTGGAAGCGTTCTTTCTCAGACATTACCACTTTCCTCTAACTTAATAGGTTTTAATACACCTGAAGGTGAAAAATTATTATTTGAGAGTAAGTCAAATCAAGACTTCTTTTCACTGAGTATGCAATTCACCACTCAAACTAATCAGGCATATTGTGGTGTTGCTAGTATGGTTATGGTACTGAATGGGTTACAGATTCCAGCACCAGAAGCCGCACAGTACAAACCATATAGGGTATTTACTCAAGAAAACTTTTTTAATAATGATAATACCAAAAAAGTACTAACTCCTGAAGTTGTGTCTCGCCAAGGTATGACTTTAGACGAGTTAGGAAAATTACTATCGAGCTATGGCGTTAAAGTTAATGTTTACCACGCTACCGATACTAGTTTAGAGCAGTTCCGCAAACAAGCGGCAGAAAATTTAAAACAACCGCAAAATTTTATTTTAATAAACTATTTACGCAAAGAGATAGGTCAAGAAAAAGGAGGACATATTTCCCCTGTAGCAGCATATAATGAGCAAACAGATAGATTTTTAATTCTGGATGTTTCTCGTTACAAGTATCCACCAGTGTGGGTAAAAACAACAGATTTATGGAAAGCAATGCTCACAAATGATCCAGCTTCTAAAAAGAGCCGTGGCTTTCTATTTGTAAGCAAAAATCTTTGATACAATTTGTTCATTAGATTCAACCTCCATGTAATGCGATGTCTGGCGACAAGCTGCTTTTCTACGAGAGGCTACACCAACGCATCTACGGCAATATTTACAATGTAAGCTAATATGAATACCGTAATTACACCAGAAAGAATCGAGTTACCACCTGGCGCGGTGTTGAAGCTTTTGGGAGATTGGAAAGACTATCAAGTATTGAGTCAGCAACTAGGCGATCGCTCTTCGCCTCGCATTAAATATAGACCTGGGGAAATTTTGCTAATGGCACCGCTACCAGAACACGGAAGAGATGCGAGTTTGCTGGCAGATATTGCTAAGGTTTTGCTGGATCATTTAAACCGCATATATGAGTCATTTACGCCCATTACCATGAGCTTGCCAGAAATTAGTGGTATTGAACCAGACTATTCCTTTTACATTGAAAATTGTAGAGCAGTAGTCGGTAAAAAAAGAATTGATTGGGAGTCAGATCCACCACCAGATTTAGCAATTGAAATAGACGTTACAAGCTACACCGATATTAATGATTACTTACCTTATCGAGTGCCAGAAGTTTGGATATTAAAGAGTAATCGCCTATTAATTTATAGATTACAGACAGAAAGTTATGTGCTTACAGAAAGCAGCTACTTTCCTAACGTCAGAGAAATTGTGCAGCAATGTCTCCAAATGGCCAATGAGCAATCAACAAGTGAAGTCATTAGGTGGTTAAAGAACTTTTTGCATGGACAACATTAGTACAATGTATAACGTAGTTTTAAAAGTTTTTAGTAAGCACTTTAGTGCTTAGAGGATAAAGACTAAAGTCCTTACTACGAACAATTTAAACCTGACAGACTAGTAGTGTGCGTTACACTAACCCTTAATTACGAATTACGAATTATTTTAATCCCTTTGATTTGCGAAACTCCTGGACAACATCTTTAATATCACGTAATTCACCCTCAACCAGATAGTTTAACTGCCGCATTTCATCTGCCGAAATCTTTCCAGCAAGTGAAGCGATCGCTGTTTTTAATTGGGGATATTTTTTTAATATTTCTTGCCGAACAATTGGCACAGTCTCGTAAGGTGGAAAATAATGTTTATCATCCTTTAACACAACTAAACCCAACCGAGAAATCTGCCCATCAGTAGAATTCCCCGCCACCATATCTACTTGTTTTTGAATCAAAGCACGATATATCAAACCCAAGTCCATGATTTGAGGAGATTTGGCAAAACGTAAATCGTAAGTTTTAGCTAATCCAGGAAAACCATCTTCTCGTTCTAAAAACTCGTAACCAAAACCACCGCGCCACTGAGGTGTATATTGAGTAGCTTCTGAGAGAGTTTGAATATTGTAGCGTTTGGCATCATCACCCCGAACAATCATCGCAAAAGTATTTTCAAAACCTAGGCTTGGCATCACTTCCAAATTGAATTGCTGGGAGTACGCTTGTTTTAATCTTTCATAAACTTCTTTAGGATCATTAACTGCTTTTTGCTTTAAGATTCCAGTAAAAGCTGTACCTGTGTACTCAATATAAGCATCAATCTTGCCAGTAGTAATCGCGTTATGACAAACAAAAGAACCACCCAAACGGGGACGACGAGATACTTTTAAATTAGTTGTTGCCTCTATTTGCTGTGCTAAAAATTCACCTAAAATATCTTGTTCAGTAAAATCTTTGGAAGCAACAATAATATTGCCATCGCTGCTACTATTTACATTTGGTGTACAGCTAGCGATTAGTAATAATAAAGTAAAAGTTAAAAAGCACGATGCTAAAAATCTTTTCATTAATTTTTAATTTTTAATTTATTTTCCAACCAGCCAATTGCAAAGTCAGCTAGTAATGCAATTACCGCCGCCGGAACTGCACCAGCTAAAATTAACTGATCGTTAACTACTGATATACCGCGAAAAATAAAGACTCCCAAGCCACCAGCCCCGATCGCAGCTGCAATGGTTGCAATGCCTATAGCAATTACCGTTGCGACTCGCACACCAGCTAAAATTACCCCCATTGCCAAGGGAATCTCAACTTGCAATAACAATTGTCTATCCGTCATTCCCATACCTCTCCCAGCCTCTCGAATTGCTGGATCTACACCAGTAATCCCTGTGTAAGTGTTACGAATTATCGGCAGCAAGGAATATACAGTCAGAGCAACAATTGCTGGTACAGCCCCAATTCCACCAATTATAGGAACAGGGATGAGTAAACCAAAGAGCGCCAAACTAGGAATAGTTTGGAGAATATTCGCTATACCGAGAATTGGTTGGCGGAGATAAGTTTTACGTGTAATTAAAATACCTAAAGGAATGCCTATAAATATGGCAATTCCAATAGCGATACCTACTAAAAACAAGTGTTCTAGAGTATGCTGAAGAATTTCTGGGGCATACTTAACAAGGAAGAAATTTTTCATAAATTGTCTTGGAAGGAACGCAGACATTTAAGAAAGGCTAGGCTTTCTGGGTGTTGCGATCGCATAAATTCATCTGTTGTCCCCAATACTACCAATTCTCCGCCATACATTAAACCAATTCTCGATGCCAAAACCAAGGCTTCTTGAATATCGTGGGTGACAAACACAACAGTTTTCCCTAACTCTTGCTGCAAACGCCGAAACTCTTGTTGCAGTTCTAACCGCGTAATCGGATCGAGTGCGCCAAAGGGTTCATCCATCAACAACACAGGTGGATCTGCTGCTAAAGCCCTGGCTACCCCGACTCTTTGTCTTTGCCCTCCCGAAAGTTCGTGCGGGTAACGCCCTGCAAATTGTGCTGGTTCTAAACCCACTAATTGCAACAATTCATAAACCCGCGTTTTTATTTGTTTCGATTGCCAACCTTCCAAAGCCGGGACTAAACCCACATTGCGTTCAACTGTAAAATGGGGAAATAAACCAATTTCTTGAATGACGTAACCAATTTTTCGCCGCAGTTTAATTTCATCCCATTGAGTTGTGGGAATACCATCAAATAAAACTTCGCCTTGTGTAGGTGTGAATAGGCGATTAATTAACTTCATTGTGGTGGTTTTGCCGCTACCACTGCGCCCAAGTAATACTAGTGCTTCTCCTTGGCGGATGTTGAAGTTGAGATTTGACACCAAGGGGCGATGATTGCGGCTAAAGGTAACATCGCGGAATTCAATGGCGGTTTGGTTATTTTGCGGCATTAGTAGCTTTTGGTGGACGCTAGCCTTTTATTGACTATATGTATTATGTGCTGATTTTGCTAGCGTGCTAACGTCCAATTTGTCAAACAACAGATTTAAGCCCCTCTATGCAGTTTTAGCATTCTCATCTGATGCTTGGTCTGCAACATTTTTCAAGCGGCTTGATCTGATTTTGCGGATGCGATCGCTATTGCGAACACCACCTGCCATCTCATATTCGCGGCTGTCTTTGCCGTACTTGATTGCAACCACCATCAGCATTTTCTCAGAAAGCTGACTCAAGTTTTTTTCCATCTCTTCAATTTCAGTTTTAGAAGAGTCAACCACAGACAGAGCAGTATTATAAACATCAAGTTTGTTGCGTAACTGCTCAATTGACTCAATCAGTTTTTCCAGATTATAATTTTCGTCAAATTTGATGCTTGGAACAATCGATTTCAGTCCGGCGGATCTTAACTGAGCTTTTTCTAAAATGCGGGATGTGCGTTTTTGACGAGACATAAAATTACTCCTTTAAGATGCTGCTAAAGCTAGCTTGGCTTAATTAAACTGCGTTTCGGTTCAGCAGAACTCGCAGTTTTTGCTTATAAAATTTTCAGGTTATACCAGTAATTTTTCGGTACCTAATTAATATAAAAAGGTAAAATTTAAACCACTCCCAACACGAGGAAGACCGCTCCCAGCACGAGGAAGACCGTTCCCAGCACGAGGAAGACCGTTCCCGGCACGAGGAAGACCGCTCCCAGCACGAGGAAGACCACTCCCGGCACGAGGAACACCGCTCCCAGCATGAGGAACACCGCTCCCGGCACGAGGAACACCGTTCCTGCCACGAGGAACACCGCTCCCGGCACGAGGAACACCGCTCCCAGCACGAGGAACACTGCTCCCAACACGAGGAACACCGCTTCAGTTTGTTGGAGAGTACGTACATGCAAAGCAAAGCGTCTAATGGATGCCTCAAAAATTTGCTTAACTGTCTTAACTGTCCTTGCGTCTTTAATGGCGAGTCCTAGATAATACAAGCACGGTTTTCAAAAAAGCTGTAAATCCTGATTTAATCGATATATCTAAATCTAAAAAAGGCAGAAAAATGGATCTTGATAATTTAGCTCAAATTTCCAAACGAGATTTGGAAATCATTCAACTACATCAGTTTCAACAACCTATCTACTGTTGTAATGTCACTGCAATTGCCTATGCCTTTACCGCATTGGGATATCTGACCACTGTTGATGAGATTTTTTATGCTACCCAACTGCCGATCGCATCGGTTTTAGATGATGGCATGACGTTAGCAGAAACCTACGATACCTGTCGAACTTACCTTGAAAAAAAAGGAATACCTGTGTCCATTCGGGTAGAGCATTTTGATAAACCGAGTATGACGCTCGAAGCATTCACCCGTGAAGTTGAAGCCGCCGTTTGTGATGAAACTGATGTCCACATTCTTAACTTCAATACCCGTATTGCCCATGAAAATCCCAGTTTAGAAGGTGGTCACTTCTCCTTATTGGCAGACTATGACCCGAAAACTCAAGAAATAACTATTGCAGATACTAATCCTAAACGGTATACCCGGTTTTGGAAATGCCCAATTCAACGTATATATGCCGCTTGCGTAGATAAAGATTCCTCGTCAAATCGCTCTCGTGGCATGATCGTGCTTCGCAGGCTGGAGAAAGCCAATTTAAAAGATAACGGAGTGGTTCATCCATCAGAAATCGCCTTGAACGCTCTCCATTCTGAATAATTAGTTAGAATCACAGCCAACCATTTTTAAAATAACTTCTGACCAGTGCGTTGGGGGGTTCCCCGGCTTGTACCCCTACGGGGAAGCAAGCTACGCTCTCAAGCGTTTCCGCATGGTAGTAACTGGCGCAACACGGAAAAATGAGAGTTTGAGAGAGATTTTGCCTAAGTCTTGTTTTAGTCAGGCTGAGTGGAATCGAATTCAATTTTTTGTGAAACCGCCTCAGTTTGTTGGGGGTGCATAGACGCAAAGCAACTTGTTGATGATGAATATGGCTG
This sequence comes from Nostoc sp. C110, assembly GCF_043099725.1. Classification (GTDB taxonomy): domain Bacteria; phylum Cyanobacteriota; class Cyanobacteriia; order Cyanobacteriales; family Nostocaceae; genus Nostoc; species Nostoc muscorum_A. The sequence continues at coordinate 3,839,262 of NZ_CP171148.1, forward strand.
CGTAGGAACTTTTGTAGGCGATGCCTACGGCGGTAAACTACGCAGTTATGAGAGATAGTTAGTAGGGTGTTGTAGAAGTGCGATCGCAGTTTAGACAAATCCAATTGCTGCGCTTACCCCACAAGCGTGAAATACAACCTAAAGACTTTGGGCTTGGCAAAAATATAACTGTTAAAATCAGCATAATGGTGTCAAAATGCGAATAAAACACACCCAAAAGAAGAAAAATGCCAGCCATTGTTAAACTACAACCTCCTTAGAAACTTTAGCAGAAGCAATATCTTCTCTTGATTTAACAGAAAAACGTCAACTTCAAGAACTAATTGAGCAACAAATTTTTGAAGCCGAAGAAGCGTTGTACGAAGACAATGCAGATACACTGACAGAAATTGAAGCTGTTCGCGCTGAGTATAGCGATGGTCAGTCAGTGACTATAGATGAATATCTTGCTAATCGCTCAGAGCAGAGATAATGAGTTATGCGATCGCTATTTCAAAGTCTGTACAAAAGCAGATTGATAACTTACCAAATGATGTTATTGAGCGTGTGATTGAAAAAATCCAAAATCTTGCTTCATAACCACGTCTCGATGGAATTGTCAAGTTAAAAGGTTCTGATAACGAGTATCGTATTCGGATTGGTGATTATAGAGTTCGTTACGAGATTAATGATGAAAGTCAACTCGTGCAAATTTTGCAGTGCAAGCATCGAAAAGATGTTTATAGAAAAAGCTAGTTTAGATACAATACCGTTCAGTTAAACCAAAAAGCCTTATGTAGAGACGCGATTTATCGCGTCTGATAAGACCGATAACTCTTAATTGAATCATACTTGAGTTTAAATATGCTCAATGGACATGCGAGCCTAGCATTTTTACGAAATTCTCCCTAAAAAGCTTGTATTCTCTCAAGTAAGCTTCCACACACAAATCCCAAACGGTCAGCTATGGAATTAAATCTGCGGTTCCCAGAGAATAATCAAGTCATTGTAGAATTTGACAAGCAAGACACTGATAGGCTAGATTTTGCCTCACCACTGAATGCAGTAGACACAGAAGAGATTCGCTGGTACTTGGAAAAGTATGTGACTGATTACACCACGGATGTAGACGATCAACGGGCAGAAAGGATAGCAGAAAAATTGCAGCAATGGGGTAAAGATTTATTTAATGCTGTTTTTCAGGATCGGACTGCTCAAAGGCTATTTAATGATTTTCAAGATCAAAATCAACCAGGACGCTTATTAACAATCAGCGCTAGTCATCCAGCAATTTTATCGCTGCCTTGGGAATTGTTACGCGACCCACAAGGTACTTATTTGTTTCTTGAAAATCCCCGCATTTCTATTCGTCGCCGCTTAGCAGGTGTTGGGGGTGGACGCAAACGAACTGAAGTGACAGTCAAACACCGTTTGCGGTTATTGTTTGTGGTCAGTCGTCCCAGCGATGCGGGATTTATTGATCCCCGTGGTGAAGCAATGGCAGTGTTGGACGCGATTCAACAAGCAGCAGCTGGACGAGTTGAGGTAGAGTTTTTGCGTCCAGCAACATTAGATAATTTAGTAGAACGATTAGAAGACTCGCGCAAACCCCCTGTTGATATTGTACATTTTGATGGTCATGGGGTATTTGATCTTGATGGGCGTTTCCAAGAACAAGCTAAACATAGCGACCCGGTGGGAGTAACTAAAGGCGGGAATGGGAACGGCGGCAATATAGGTTATTTGTTATTTGAGGATAAAGAGGGGAAAAAAGCCCTGATTACTGCCGAAACTTTAGGTGATATCCTGAATCAGCAAAAGGTAGGGCTAATTGTCTTGTCTGCCTGTCAGTCGGCGGCGATGGGTGGTGAAGATAGAGAGGATGCAGTGGGTTGTGTTGCCGCTAAGTTAACTGATGTGGGTATTCCCACAGTATTGGCAATGACTTATTCGGTATTAGTGACAACTGCTCATCAACTGTTTGCCAAGTTTTATCAGGGTTTGGTGTCTGGTAAAGGTATGGGTGAAGCATTAGATAATGCGCGGCGAGATTTGTATCTCAACCAGAAACGGGGAGAACGGCAACGGGGTCAGGAACGAGTAGTGCAGTTAAAATTGCAAGATTGGTTTTTACCTGCCCTGTATCAAGCGGCTGGCGATACGCCGTTATTAAAGCAAGACTTTACAGGCGGAAACCAAGAAAGCGGTGAGGAGTCAAAATGGGGAAACTTGCCGGATTTACAAGAAGCTGGATTTTTCGGTCGTAGCCGGGAATTGTGGCAGATAGAACGATTGTTTGTGCAAAGAACGCACGACCTCCAGGAAACGCGCCGCCTCACAGTATCGGGTTTTGGCGGACAGGGGAAAACCTACCTTGTCCAAGAAGCAGGACGCTGGTTACACCGCACGGGGATGTTTAAGAAAGTCTGTTTTGTTGATTATGCTGCCTTTCAGGGTGTGGATGCTGTAGGCTGGGCAGTTAGCACCCTGGCGACAGTGTTAGAGCAGAGTTTAATTAATGCCACAGCAGCAACTCAGGTGTTGCGTAACCAAGCCACATTGCTAATTTTAGATAACTTAGAAACCTTGCCCCCAGAACCTCTACGGGAACTGTTAAACGTGACAAAACAGTGGTCTGAGGTTGGGGAATGTCGGGTGTTACTCACCACTCGCACACCAGATTTTCACCATCCTGATTACCCCACAGAAGGCAGCCTCAAACATATCTCCTTACCTTTGGGAGGTTTAGGACAAGAAGATGCCCTCGCGTATTTCCAGAGTTTGATTAAACTGCCGCCAACACCAAACTTTGACCTACCTAAACGCGAGGTGTTGTTGAGATTATTTGAACAGGTGAAGTTTCATCCCCTGTCGATTGGTTTGTTGGCGAGACAGTTGAAAACCCGTCGTCCGGCAGATTTGGGAAAAAGTTTAGAAACGTTGATTGCCCAAACACCAGATAATCCCCTATTGGCATCGTTGAATTTATCTTTGGAACGGTTGGATGCTGAAGCAATGCAGTTGTTGCCTCGTTTAGGCGTGTTTCAGGGCGGGGCATTAGAAATGAACTTGCTGGAAATTACAGAAATTTCTGAGCCACAGTGGCAAACTCTGCGCCCAGTATTAGAAGCCACTGGATTAATTCAAGTTGATCAGCTTTTTGTCAAATTTCACCCCACCCTAGCCCCTGCCTTGTGGCCGCGTTTATCCCCAGAAGCACAGACAGAACTGCTTGCCCGTTATCAACAGTGTTATTATCAACTTTCTACCTATTTGTACATTACAGATAGCAAAAGTCCTCATGGAGTTCGTGCCATTGCTCAATGGGAATTACCGAATTTACTTTATGCAGTTGATGGCGCGTTGAATGCAGGCGCAGAATCGGCAGTAGACTTTGTTGACAATGTAAACAGATTTCTCGGCTACTTTGGACTTAACCGCGATCGCACTAGACTAAATCAACGGATTGCTCAGTTGACTGGGGAAGTCGGTTCCGACACATGGTATCTCAGCCGTAAAAGTTCAGGCGAGCAATTGTACAATGCTGGTCGCTATCAAGAAGCAGCGCAGGTATTTAGGGAGATACTGGCAGAGTTGGGTGAGCAACCAAGTTATAACCTCTGTATTACTTTGGGTAGGCTGGGGCGGTGCTTGAGGTTTCAAAGACAAACAGCACAAGCAGCACAAATCTACCGCCAGGGGTTGGCAGTAGCGCAACAGTTGGAACAGTCTGATAATGTGAAGAAACTGATGGGAACGTTGCAGACTGAATTGGCAGATGTGCTGACGGAGATGGGGAATTATGGTGAGGCACGCATTGCTTATGAAGCAGGATTAGCTATTTACACAGAAGTTGGAGGCCTTAGTGGGGCTGCGGTATCAAATTTTCAACTCGGCACACTAGACTTGCGACAAGGCAACCTCCAAGAAGCAGAACAGCGTTACCTAGAAGTACTGACTACTTTCCATAAACTCAACGAACCAGCAAAAGAAGCCACGGCTTGGCATCAACTGGGTATGGTGTACGAAGAAGGCAAGCAGTGGGACGCTGCGGAAGATGCCTACCGAAAATCAGCACAGATTGAAGAATCTTTAGGAAATTTGGCAGGTGCAGCAAGTACTTGGCAACAATTAGGCAACCTCAATCACTCTGTTGGCAACCTGGGAGAGGCAGAGGCTTGGCTTCGCAAGGCTTTAGAGCAATATCAACAATTAGAAAACCAAGCAAGTGTATCTCAAACATTAAGTAACCTCGCTAGCCTACTACAAAATCAACCCCACCGCCTCAGCGAAGCCCGACAATTGGCAGAAGAAGCATTAACTATCAAAAAAAACTTAGACCCGGCTGCGGCTGAGATTTGGAAAACATATAACATCTTGGCAAAAATTGCCGACAAGCAGGGCGACAGCACCCAAGTTAAAGAATATCGTCACCAAGCAAGGCAAGCAAAAGCGGCGTTTGCGGGGACACAGTATGAGTTGCGGAAATATGAGCCGTTGATTGTAGGGGTGGTAGCTGCTATGGATAATGCAGAAATCAGGGAACAGTTAGAAGGATTGCTGGAAAATATAGTGAAAAATGGCTGGGTTAATCTCATCGCTGCCATTCGTCGCATCTTAGCCGGCGAGCGAGATGAGGATATACTGTGCGAGCAGTTAGATTTGGAAGATTCTATGATTATCTACGCTATCCTGCAGGGTATTGCTGACCCTCAATCCCTTGAGGCGTTGTTGGGAGAGTGATATTAAACTCCTCGCACGAATGAGTAACGAACTCCATAGACGCGCAAGCAGTTACTCTCTGAGTTCTTCATAAAGCAATACAGTTCGGTTGAGATCCCCCCGCCTACGGCGACCCCCTTAAAAAGGGGGTAAATAGATTAGGAGGAAGAGCAAGCCTTTTTTAGGGGGGTTGGGGGGATCTCCAAGAGCCAAACATACTAACCGAAACGTATTGCTCCATAAAGAGTACCCACAGGGGTAGGACGTTCACTTATTCTCCACTTCGCAGGAATAATCTTCACAAAACGCTTTCAATCCAATATGAATAACAATCACCGTCACGGCGACAGCTAAAGGAGATAGCACATCTCCCGAAAAACCCATTGTTACCAACACTGCACCCAAGCGTTCCACAGCATCCTTATTATCCAAATCGCCCCATTTCTTCCACTGCTGATTCAGCATTCCCCCTTCTTGACATAAATCACTTTTGGCGGCTCGTCCAAATCTCTGCAAAAAACTCTTAGACTTTTCTTGTGTAAGTTTTGTAATTTCTTCGGTTTGTTTTACCAGCATTTTTTCAGCCGATGTTTCATCGTCTCCTTGTTTTTGCCTTGAATCTGGGGCATCGCGCAGTTCGGTTAACTGGCGGTCAATTTCGGCAGAGAGGGTAGTAATTTCTTCGGAGGTAAAGATGCTGTTCATTACTGAATTGTTTAATAATGTTTGGCGATCGCTGGTTATTTTTACAACCCAATTTACAATATCATTGGCTGTAATCTACTGACCAGTCAAATAAGCACGCCGAGAAGTGATTAATACAAGCATTGGGCGACTAGAAGTCGCGGCTACACAAACAAAGTCCGCCTTCGCGGACTAATCAAAATCAAGGGTTTGAAACCCACGGAGGTGGGTTTTGTCTGTATAGCCGCGATTTTTAATCGCCCGGTATTTACAAACGTGAGATGCTCATCAAGATTCCATCTCCGCCAATTCTAACCAGCGTTCAGTCGCCACATCGATCGCGTGCTTGAGCTTTTCCACATGATCGTACAATTTCTGCACTTGGCTATAATTCCCCGGTGAGACATTCGCTAGGGTTTTTTCAGTTTCTTCTTTCTCAGCCTCTAACTCGGCAATTTTCCCTTCTAGCTGCTCAAATTCTTTTTTCTCCCAATTGGATAATCTCCGCCGCTTAGTATTCTCGCCATCCTTGGGTGAAGCCGCACCATTATTTTGAACTTCGACATTTTTCGGCTTCTCCTTAGCGTTTGCAGCTTGTAGCTGTGCCTCTTCAGCTTTTTTATAGTCCAGATAAATCGAGTAATTACCTGGATATTGCCTCAGATTACCGCCTTCCTCAAAGGAAAATACTGTGTCGATGGTGCGATCAAGAAAATAGCGATCGTGAGAAACTACAATTACACACCCGACAAAATCCTCTAAATAATCTTCTAATACTGCCAATGTCTGAACATCTAAATCATTTGTCGGTTCATCTAAAATTAAGACATTGGGCGCACTCATAAGCACCCGCAACAGAAATAAACGGCGTTTTTCACCACCCGAAAGTTTATTAATTGGGGCATACTGTTGATTACCAGGAAACAAAAACCGCTCTAACATTTGCGAAGCGGTAATTTGAGTGCCATCGGTAATTTTGATAAATTCACCCTCTTCTTTGATGTAATCAATCACGCGCTGATTTTCGTTTAAGGCTGTGAGCAATTCTTCAGAATGCTGGTCAAAATAACCGATGTGAATTGTAGTCCCAATTTCTGCAACACCTGAGTCTGGCTGAATCTGACCAGTAATAATATCCATTAAAGTGGATTTACCAGCACCATTAGCGCCGATGATGCCGATGCGGTCTTCTGGACTAAATTCGTAGGTGAAATTATTAATTAGGGTGCGCCCATTGTATGCCTTAGAAACGTTCTTTAATTCAATAACCTTTTTGCCAATGCGACGACCAACTGTCGAAATATCAACTTTACCCTGAACTTCTTTAAACTCAGTATCCCGCAAAGCATGAGCGCGGTCAATTCTCGCTTTTTGCTTAGTACTTCTAGCTTTTGGCCCTTTTTTGAGCCATTCTAACTCACGCCGCAATAAGCCTTGATGTTTCCGTTGACTACTGACGGCAGATTCTTCAGCTAAAGCTTTCTTTTCGAGGTAATATGAATAGTTACCTGTATAGGTGTAAATGTCGCCTCGGTCAATTTCCACGATCCGATTAGTGACACGATCTAGAAAGTAGCGATCGTGGGTGATCAGAAAAAGTGCGCCGCGATAGCGATTTAAATAACTTTGTAACCATTCTACAGAAAGAGCATCAAGATGGTTTGTTGGCTCATCCATGAGCAAAACATCTGGTTCTGCTAGCAAAGCTGATGCTAAAGCAATGCGCTTGCGATAGCCTCCAGATAAAGTGCCTATCTTGGCATCAAAGTCAGAAATTCCTAATTTGGTGAGGATGATTTTAGCATTAGTTTCTAGTTCCCAAGCATCATTTGTATCCATCTTTTGCATCACCGCAGAAAGGCGAGACATCAGTTGGTTATCATCTGGATAGTGAGCTAATTTATCTGATAGTTCTTCATACTCACGCACCAAAGCTGTATGTTCGCCACTGTCAGCAAAAACTTGCTCTAAAACTGTGTGATTTTCATCTAAATCTGGCTGCTGGGGTAAGTAGATGATTTTAGAACCGGAGTTAATGATAATTTGACCGCTATCAATGGATTCTAACCCGGCAATCATTTTTAATAGGGTTGATTTTCCCGAACCGTTAGTACCAATTAAGCCAACTTTATCGGTAGCATCAAGGCTAAAACTGGCATCTTTTAAAACTTCTTTGATGCCAAAGTCTTTTTTAACCGACTGGAGTGTAATAATACTCATAAAATCTAGTAATTTTTCATTGATCGTTAGTTAGTAGGTAAAGCACATACCCTACCTACATGCGCCGAATTTTATACAAATAAATCCAAAGGTAGATGTCCATACATTTCGTTGATTCCGTCTTCGTGGTAAGACTGACAAGATACTAATACTCCACGATGATGTCCAGCATAAGAATCAAGATAGCACAAGCCATTTTTACCGTTTAATTTGATATAAACTGGCCCTTCCGGTGTCAGCAAATTGTTTGGTGGTTCATAACCCAAAGCCAAAGAATAGGTCTTCATAGCCAGTATTCCTTCTTCTGCTGTATCGGCACAAATTCCTAAAATTTGATAATCAGCAAGTTTAGTTACCAAAATTAGGGCATCACGAATTACTACTTTTTCTGATGGCTTGAGAATAGGCGCGATGTCTAGACAGTTAAATTTATTCAGTAATTTTTTCGCTTCTTCGGCGGTGAGATTGTGAGGATTTGGGGTTGACATAAACTTTGATTGATGAGCTTGTTGGTTTTTCTGTTGTGTTTGAGTTGGGACTAGCCCAACTTATACTATTTTGGATTTTAGATTTGAGATTGCAAATCGTCCAAGTATTGGAGAATCTGTCTGAAAGTCAAAGCAAATTCTATAATAGAGAGCTTGTTATCTAATGCCAACTCCTTACGGTTGATTTGGGACATTTCCCAGGTTGAATATGAAGGGTACACCGCTTTTTGAGTCGCCACCCATAACGAGGACTTTGGGCATTTGAGCGCCGCCACTTCTCCAAGCTTCAATTGCTTCTTTTTGTAAAACTAACTGTCCTCCTTGGGCTTTGAGTGTCTCTGCTAAAAGCCTTTGAGCTTCTGCTCTACCTTTGGCGCGATTCACATCTGCTTGTGCTTCTTGTTCTGCTTCCCGTGCTACATAAACGGCTCTTTGCGCCCGTTGTTCAGCAATCTGTTTTTCTTCCACTGCTCTGGCAAATTCTGGTGAGAATGCTAAATCAACTACGCTAGTATCTAACACAATTATCCCATATTTGTCTAAGCGATCGCCTAACGCTTGATCGAAGTCTTCTTTTAATTCACTTCTTTTAGTAATTGCTTCTTCTACTGTTCTTCTAGCTGCTGCAATTTTAAATGCTTCTTGTGTCTGAGGTGCAATGATTTTTGATACTATATTTGCTAAGGTTCCTTGTTTTCTTCTAACTTCAACTACTTTGATAGGATCGAGGCGAAAGTTGATCGCAAATCTCGCAGATAAATTCTGCAAATCTTTTGTAGAACTCTCGGCTGGCACTTCAAATTTTTGAACAGTCAAATCATACACATCTATCACTGAGATAAAAGGCGGTTTCACGTGAATCCCTTCTAATAAAGCTCCATCTCTAGCTTTACCCAAGATGCTGATCACTCCTGCTTCCCCTGGGTTAATAATGATAAAGGAATTTAGTCCCAAAATCACTAGTGTTGCTAACACAATTCCTAAAACTGTGGTTTGCCAATTTCCGAATTGCTGATTTTTCAAATTTCTTTCTCCAATATGAATTTGTCATTTGTCATTGGTCATTTGTCATTTGTCATTGGTCATTTGTCATTTGTCATTTGTCATTTGTCATTGGTCATTTGTCATTTGTCATTTGTCATTGGTCATTTATCATTGGGCATAATTATTCCCCTTCTCCCAATTCCCAATTCCCAATTCCCCATTCCCCATTCCCCATTCCCCATTCCCCACTCCCCATTGTCCATCCTTAGTGATGATATTAACCAATTAGAGCGGTTTCTGGATGGGGGAGCGAATGATATTATCCAAGTTTCCACAACTGTTTTAGTTTATTGTTGCAAACATCAGGGATATGCAAAACACAGATATAGTTGTTATTGGTAGCGGTATTGGCGGTTTGAGTTGTGCTGCTCTTTTGGCACGCTATGGCTTTGATGTGATAGTCTGCGAAAGCCACTCCATTGCTGGGGGCGCTGCTCATGGTTTTGAGCGTAATGGTTTCAAGTTCGACTCTGGCCCGTCTCTCTATTCTGGACTATCTTACAGCCCCTCTGCTAACCCTTTGCGACAAGTGTTAGATGCAATTGGTTCTGAATTGCCATGCGTCACCTACGATACTTGGGGGTGTTGTCTACCAGAAGGTGATTTTGACACGGCGGTTGGTGCAGAGCAATTTTGTGAAGTGCTGATGAAATTCTGTGGTGATGATGCTGTTGCTGAATGGCAAGAACTCCAGCGCGTTATGGAACCATTTGCTAGGGCTGCAACTTCTATACCACCAGCCGCATTACGCTTTGATTTTGGTGCAGCTAGAACTGTAGGCCCGTTTGTCCCATCTCTGACAAAAAATGTGGCGAATATAATTAAGCTGACAGGCCCCTTCAGCCGGATTATGGATGGGGTTGTTAAAGACTCGTTTACCCGAAACTGGCTGAATTTGCTGTGTTTTCTCCTTTCTGGATTGCCCGCAGATGGTACTAGTGCCGCAGAGGTAGCATTTATGTTTGCGGACTGGTATCGCCCAGACGCAGTTCTTGAATATCCAATTGGTGGTAGTGGTGCTTTAGTTGACAGCCTTGTACAAGGGTTAGAACGTCACGGTGGGAATCTGATGCTAGGCGCTCATGTGGAAGAAGTGCTTGTAGAAGGTAATCGTGCGGTGGGTGTGCGTCTGCGCGATCGCTCCGAAATTCGTGCAAAACGAGCAGTAATTTCTAATGCCTCGGTTTGGGACACGCTGAAGCTCTTACCAGAAAAGGCAATACCCAAACAGTACCGCAGCAAACGACAAGCAACACCTGAGTGTGATAGCTTTATGCATCTGCATTTAGGCATTGATGCTCAAGGATTGCAGTCAAATTTGCGGTGTCATTACATCGTGGTTAATAACTGGGAATTAGGCGTAACAGCACCTCAAAATGTTGTAGTGATCTCCATCCCTTCAGTTCTCGATCCATCTTTAGCGCCAGCAGGTAAACACGTGATTCATGTGTATACACCTGGTAATGAGCCATACTCTATCTGGCAGGGAATGGATAGAAGGAGTCAAGAATATGCCGAACAAAAGCGATCGCGTGCAGAAGTAATGTGGCAAGCGCTACAGCGGATAATTCCAGACATTCGCTCTCGCTGCGAAGTCACACTTGTTGGTACACCTCTAACTCACGAGCGTTATCTCCGCCGTCACCAAGGTTCTTACGGCCCGGCAATTCAGGCTGGAAGCGGTATGTTTCCTGGTCCCAGCACACCCCTACCAGGATTGATGTGCTGTGGCGACTCAACATTTCCCGGTATTGGTTTACCAGCAGTCGCCGCTAGTGGGCTGATTGCTGCCAATACCCTTGCACCAGTTAATAAGCATTTAGCTATGCTTCAGGATATCAAGTGTATTTAATTTTATAAAATCTAGTTGCCAAGAGAGCCGCACCCACTGCCAAAACTGCTAGTACACTATCAGGTTCGGGTACGGCAGCAACTTGAGCATCAATTCGTGCAGTTCCAGCAAACAAACCTGTCAATTCAGGTTTTTGCAGTATCTTTGCAAACTCTGGAGAAACCAGCAATTTAACATCAGGAATGGTTAAATTTTGACCATCAAATACCGCAGGTTCTGGAATACTCAAATCAAACAAAATCGTATCTAAAGAAAAAGTGTCTCTTAAAACAAATCCGCTAGCATCTTGAACGGTACGTCCTGGAGCAAAACCAATTGAAAAGTCACCAACAGTAATTTGATTATTAAAGGTAACAGTACCAGTATGTTCGATTGTCCCTGATAGCGGAGTAAAGCCGCCCTCCTCGCTAAACGTAAAGTTAGTAGCTGAATCGATGTCAAAGCCGACTAAATAATTGCTGGGAATTGGTGCAACTGTATTATTTTTGCCTGTCAAGGTTAGCCCGATACTTTTAAGAATATTTTCGTGATCGCGATCGATGCTGGTGACTCCTGATATCACTTTAAAAGTTGCAGCATCTACCTGCATGGGTGCAATTGACATAAAAGCCGCGATCGTACAACCAACAACCCTTGTAAACTGAGAAAAACGCATATATATTCCTGATGATATTTATACTTTATTTTATCGAAAAAACTCTCTTGTTTAATCTAAAAACTTAAGCATTACTGTTAAAAAACTACACTCAAAGTATAAAAACATAGTTTTTGAAAGTTTATATCAAGTTAATACGTACATTTAAGTTTTATAGTTACAAATACAAATTTAATTAGATGGGTAAAAATAAATATCACTGCTCATGATATGTCAGGAGGTATGAGGTATAAGCCATTAGACATAAAACACGAGAAAAATATAGTTACGTTTAATTATGTCGAATTAATTCCAAAACCTCGTTTCCAGCCTCGGCTGGAAATGCTACTCATTGCAGTTCTGCCGCAAGTTTTGAAGCGGAGCATTACATTAAGCATTCCCAGTCAAAGACTAAGAACGAGATAATTTTGTATAGCTTTCATGTTAATTTGAAACCAATAAACTCAGTGGCTCTTGCAAAACAGATAGTTTAATTTATTTTTGCTGACCTACCTATTGCTTCACAAGCTTGTTCTAATCCACCAGCTTATTTTCTCTAAATTAGAATCTATTTCCTGCCAAAAGCTTGCTGATGAGTCTGCTTCTCTTGTTACTGTAAATATTTTATCTATAACGTCAAAGTTTTTTTGAATTACCTGCTTATCTAATTTAGGAATATCTAATTTAAGATATTTCAGACGGTTGGGTAGCTCTACCTTCTCTTTTGCTGGCAAGTTAGTAATCTGTTCAACTTGTTCTAGAATTTGGTCTATTGATACAATTACTTCTTCAATACTCGGCTTTTTAGTTTTTAATTGTAAATCTTTTTCTTCAAAGTTTTCTTCTTGATTACCTAACTTTACTATTACTATTTTCACAAAGAAAATATTGTAATCAACCCCACTAACTTCCCCTAATTGATTATGATATTTTCCAATTTTATTAATAAGTACTATGTCACCTTTCTCAATTTTGTCTTTCATAATTACTACAGCCTATAAATTAAATTGCTAAATAATCTCCTCTACAGAAAATACTACTCTAAAGCCACAAACTCTTAGCCCACCGTCTGACTCATTCCAGCTACGGCTGGCGCTGCGACACAGTTCGGCATTGAAACTCCAAGAACCACCACGTAGCACTCGGCGATTAATATCACCGCCAACTTCCCAGGCTGTTCCATCTGAGGGTGCATCGCTGTAATTGTTGTGCCACGAGTCAGCGCACCATTCCCAAACTAGCCCGTGCATATCGTATAATCCAAAGGCGTTGGCGACTTCAAAACTACCGACATTGGTTGTTTCTCTACGAAATTTGCTTGTTGTTTCGATAGTGCAACTGACTAACTCAGAAGTAATGGTTTCGCCAAAGTGGAAGGATGTTGTAGTTCCAGCCCGACAAGCATATTCCCATTCAGCCTCACTGGGTAAACGATAGTCGCGTCCAGTTCTTTCTGATAGTCTGAGACAAAATTCTACAGCTTCATACCAAGATACATTTTCTACTGGTCTATCTAAACCTTTAAATTTTGACGGATTGGGATTTAAAGCTTGTTTGACTTTGGGTAAAGCTGCGACTACTCTCCACTGTGCTTGAGTTACGGGAAATTTCCCCATAAAAAACGGTTTGACGGTAACTTTATGTCGAGGACGTTCATCAGCATCTCCTTCACATTCCGGTGAACCCATCATGTAAGTACCGCCAGAAATCGATACCATTTCTAATGTGACAGATTTACCCAATTCTTCGGCAAAGAAGTTGGCATTACCACTCATGCGGTTTACTTCTCTACCACCTGTGTCTACTGTCACTACGTCAAATTCAAAGGTTTCTAAGGGAGGTAATGGTACTATTACTTTCTGTGGTAACGACGGTAATATGGGTTGAGACATCGAAACAATTTTCAGGGCAACCGGTTCAATGTTCGATGTTGCAAATTTCAAATCGTTGATAACTTCTACTGCTGTTTGATATCTTTCACTGGGTAGATGTTTTAGTAATTTTTCTAAAATTCTCTCTAAGTCTTCGCTGATAGTAATACCTTTTTCTTGTAATCGTTCGCGCCACAACCATTTAGCATTCATGGCATCATAAATAGGGTCATTAACCTGTCCAGAAGCATCTTGCAAAGGCAAACATCGAGTTAAAAGACGCACACAAGTTACACCCAAAGCATACAAATCACTGCCGTGACAAGCAAATCCAGCCATTTGTTCAGTTGGGGCATAACCAAGGGTATAAATTACTGTAGCCTGTCTTCCTAAACTGGTTTGTGTTACTTGTTTAGCACCGCCAAAATCAATTAATACAGGTTTTTTATCACTTGCACGGCGGATAATATTTTCTGGTTTGATATCCCGATGAATGACGTTATGGGTATGAATAAATTCCAGTACTGGCAATAAATCAGCTAAAAGTTCCCAAACCTGTTTTTCACCATAGATTTGCTGCTGAACTTCTTGTAAGAGAGTTTTTCCTTGAATGAATTCTTGGACAAGATACAAACTAGCACCTTGCTCAAAATAAGCTAGTAATCTAGGAATTTGGGTATGATTTTCTCCCAGTTCATACAACCGAAAAGCCTCTTCTTTAAAAAATTCTGCTGCTTTGGTGCGTTGTCCGGTTCCCTGAAATTGGGGGAAAAATTGCTTGATAACGCAAGGCGCGTTTAGTCTGTCTACATCTTCTGTAGCATAAGTTCGACTAAATCCACCTTCACCTAAGAGTCTTAATACGCGGTAACGGCTTCTTAGAAGTTTGCCAAAGCTGCTTTGTCCGCAACTCACGCAAAATCTATTGCTATCAGAGTTGAATGGATTTGAGCAATTGGGATTTTGGCAGATTTGCATAATGAGGGGGAAAGAGCATTTTCTCCAAAGTTAGCCCCAATATTATCTAATTGAAAACAGTTATGTAGAGAAGCGAACACGGAAGTTTATTCATGTGCTTAAACTTCTTTTAACATGAGAACAAGAAGATGAATAAATTTTATATATTTATTTATGTTGGGACGTTTTTAACTATGGGTAAATACAAATACATAAGTATGAAGAATGTAGAGGTGTTTACATTGCAACGTCTCTTTGAATATAGCTTTTTTTGCCATCCAAAAAAGTTCATGGAGAACCAAGTTATCCATAATTTTGATTATTAATTACAAGTTTTATTTTTAGCTTTTATTTTCTCCAGAAGCGCGAATTAATTCAGCTATAAATGCAACGATCGCAGATACTGAAATCAACATGACACTCAAAGCGTTAATATCAGGCTTGACTCCTGTTCTAATCCGACTAAAAATTTCCATTGGTAGGGTGTTAGAACCGCTACCGGCAGTAAAGCTGGAAATCAGAAAGTCATCTAAGCTGAGGACAAAGGCTAAGAGACAACCAGCCAAAATACCAGGCATCAGTTGAGGTAATAATACTTGCATGAAAGCTTGGATTGGTGTAGCGCCTAAATCTAGTGCTGCTTCTTCTAAGTGGGGATCTAAATTGGTAAGTCGGGAAGCAACTACAAGTCCGACATAAGCTAGACAAAACACGATATGCGCTGCAACTATCGTCCACAAACTTAGGGGTATGGCAAAGGCGGCTAAACAAACTAGGGTTGCCACTGCGATCGCAATATCGGGAATAATCAATGGTAAGTAAGCAACACCCCGATACAATTTCTTGCCAGGAAATTGGTAACGCGCTAACCCAACTGCCATCAAAGTTCCCAGCACGGCTGAAACCCCAACTGCACAACCAGCAACTATCATACTATTTTGCAAAGCTGATAAAATGCGATCGTCGCTGAACAACTTGCGATACCAATCGAGAGTGAATCCTTGCCAAGTTGCGCTATAGGGCGACTGATTGAAGCTATAAAAGCTAAGTACCAGTATAGGTAGGTACATGAACACAAATATTACTAGTGAGAAAACCGCCTGCCATGAGACACGCGGTTTTTTGAGAGATGGAGAGATATTCACGTTTATATATATGATTTTATTGATAGCAATATAAAATATCATATTTAATGTAATAAGTCAATGATTTAACTCTGTTTTCTCCCTTTGGACTACTAGGAATCTAACTCATGGAGGTAGAAAAATTAAATTCTCGTGACTTCCTATTGCCTTTAAATAAGGTTAATAGGAACAGAATTGATTGTTACCTTGAAAAACTTGGATAAAACTTCTAACAAAATTGCTGTTTTTGATTTCAAAATACCTAATTTATCAAAATTTGTCTTTTGGACGGCTACAGTTTATCTTTTAGAGTACGGAAAGCCGCCCAAAGAGTACCTACACGTTTTATTATTTAATTAATATTTGTAAATCCGATAGTTGATAACCTAAATTGGATATTTATCGCCTAATATGACTATTTAAAGTGAGTTTTGGCAATTTTACAAAGTTATTATTCATCAAAAAATCTATATTCAAAATTACACTAAACAACTAAAAATTAAGATATAGGAATGTATTTACCTCTTTAGGAGTGGGTAATTTCCGTACTAGGATAGACAAGGAATATAGAAGAAACAGCATAAGATTTGAAGGAAATTGTTAGTAAGTTTAGTATCTGAAGTTACTTTCTGATGCCAAGTGAATCAATTACAAGCACTACGACAACAGAAATAAAAAACTTCTAATTCTAGTTTTATTTTTTAGGAGGTTTGTGATGAGAATTGCTCAAGTAGCTCCATTATGGGAAAGAGTTCCACCTCCAGCTTATGGAGGTATAGAGTTAGTAGTGGGGTTACTGACCGATGAATTAGTCCGACGCGGACACGAAGTAACTCTATTTGCATCGGGAGATTCTATCAGTCTGGCAAAACTTGTATCAGTTCATCCCCGTGCCCTCAGACTCGATCGCACTATCAAAGATTTTGGCATTTACGAAATGCTGAATCTCGCTTCGGTGTATGAACGCGCAGAAGAATTTGATATTATTCACTCCCATATCGGGCATGGGGCACTGGCTTATACAAATCTCGTCACAACCCCTACGGTTCATACGTTGCACGGTATTTTCACGCCTGACAACGAAAAGATGTTTAGTTTTGGTAAAAAACAACCCTACATCAGTATTTCTGATGCACAACGAGAACCAAGGTTAGGGTTGAACTATCTAGCAACGGTCTACAACGGAATTGATGTCAGCAGTTATAATTTTCACGCCCAACCAGAAGATCCGCCTTACTTAGCGTTTTTGGGTCGAATGTCTCCTGAAAAGGGAGCGCATTTAGCAATAGAAATTGCTAAACAAGCAGGTTGGTGTTTGAAAATGGCAGGTAAGGTAGATGTCGTTGATGTGGAATATTTTGAGAAGGAAATCAAACCGCACATTGACGGAGAGCAAATTCAGTACTTGGGTGAAGCTAATCATGCTCAAAAAAATGCTCTCATGGGAGGTGCAGTAGCAACTCTATTCCCCATTACTTGGCGGGAACCCTTTGGATTAGTGATGGTTGAGTCAATGGCTTCGGGTACGCCAGTGATTGCGATGAACTTGGGGTCTACTCAAGAGGTAATTTCCCACGGTAAGACGGGTTTCCTCTGCAATAATATTCAAGAGTCCATCAGTGCTATTGATCGGGTAATAAAGTTAGACCGTTATACTTGCCGTCAGTATGTCGAAAACAGTTTCAGCGTTGAGAAAATGACTGATGGCTATGAGGCAGTTTATCAAAAAATAATCGCAGAACGATTTTCTAAAAATGGGCATTCACGCAGTTTGATTGGTTTAGCTAGCGATCGCATTTAATTTGTGTGCCTAAGAATCGATCCCCCCTAACCCCCCTTAAAAAAAGGGGGAAACCGAAATCTAAATCCCCCTTTTTAAGGGGGATTTAGGGGGATCTTATTTTTTAAACAAAGACTGCTACCAAATCACGCGATCGCGCCATTTTTCCAATGTCTTCGCTTTAACCCCTGGAACTCTTTCTAAGTCTTGTAAAGATGTAAATTTGTGCTGTTGACGGCTAAGAATTATCCGTTGTGCTAACTTATTACCCACACCTGGGAGAGTTTCTAATTCTTCCAAACTTGCAGTGTTAATATTTATTTGTTTAATTGCTTGTACTTCACTTGATGAAGAACTTTTTATCTGGGGACAGCGTGTTTGTTCTAATTTCACCTTTTCTTGAATTGCTGGTGGTAAGCCGGGTTTAACTTTGGTATAAAGACGAGCAAATTCTCGCACATAGTGAGCCGCAACTATGGGATTTTCAATTACTACAAGTGTCTCATCATTACCATTATTGGCAGCATCTGACCAATTATGAGAACCTGTAATTACTGTTTGGCTATCTATTACACCAAATTTGTGATGCAATAAATCGCCTTTAGGTAACACAGGTACACCTACAGTAGTAATGGGATTTTGCCAAGGATGGTTATCAACTTCATATTTACATTTATTACTGAGAGCAACTCCCATCATATCTAAGGCTTCACTGTAGGGACGATATGCAAATTGTGGTTCAATTAAAGCGCGAATTTGCACATTTTGTTGATGGCGATTTTCTAAGATATTGGCAAGTCGCTGATCGGAAAAGACAAATAAGGACATGTCAACAGATTTGGTTGCTGAATCTAAAGTTTTACCAATTAAGCCATTACTACTGTTACTCCAAGATTGAGTTGGAGAAGTTGGCGAAAATTGCACAGTAATTGTGGTTTGATTTAATGTAATTTTTTTAGGCGAACGCATCGGTTTTTGTAACCCAAATCGACTATCTGGCTTACCTTCTGGCCCATCTCCCCACATAATATTAAACTCTTCTGTAAATAAAGATGCTATTTCTGGGCTGTCAATCTGCAATAAGTTATTGGCATTGCCTAAAGTATTGGAATTTGTAAAATCACCAGATGTATCACTTAGCGTAAAATTCGCTGAAGTGATAATTACAATGCGATTATCTACAATCACAAATTTATGGTGCATCAAGCTGCTACCTGCTGAACCATCTGCTCGATCGTCTATCCAGGGAATTTTAGCATTCTGCAAAATTATCAAGGCATCTCTTTGATTGATTTCTGCTGGGCTGAGTTGATTATCTTGGTTAATATCGATAAATTTGCGAAATTCGTTGTAGCGTTCTTGTTCCCTTTTCTCTAACTTACTTACTTCAGCAGATGTTAAACTACTCCAAGGTCTGCTGTAAGTATTTTCTAAAATTATCCTGACTTTTACCCCAGCTTTTTGTCTATCAACCAGTGCTTGGGCAACTTTGGGTAAACGTAATTCTTGCACCGCCACATCGATCGTAGATTTAGCGTGCATAATAGCATTGACAATTTCTTTTTCTAAATCATCCCCCAAGCGAGTTTGCTGACGGTAAGCTTCTTTGTATTCTGAAGACTCAGAATGGTTAAAGTAAACTTGAACTAAAGGGTCTTGTGGTAAAGGTGCTGGACGCTGATTATAAGACTGGACTCGTTGACAACCAGCGAGGGAGAATATTAGTAAAAAGATATATGAAAAATATCTTTGTCTAGAGATAAGTTGCACTGTAATCTGTTAAAAGTAGATTGGGAGTGGACAGATTTATCATTCCCAAAATTTTGTGTTCTAAATTAATTAGAAAAATAACTTTCCAAACAAAGGGAAAAATCCACTCCTAAATGCAGAATTACAAAGATTTTTTTCAGGATTTATCCATGTAAACTGCATCTTCTGAAAAGATCGCCAGCCTATTACCAAAGTGTGTTCTCACCATTATCGGCTATATGCAAATTTATCTAGATTACAGCGCGACTACTCCCACTCGAAAAGAAGCGATCGCAGTTATGCAAACAATCCTGACTCAACAGTGGGGCAATCCCTCCAGCTTACATGAGTGGGGACAACGGGCGGCAACGGTTGTAGAACAAGCCAGAGTTCAAGTTGCTGGTTTAATTAACGCTGCTAGTCCTGAATCGATCGTTTTTACCTCCGGCGGCACTGAAGCAGATAATTTAGCGATTATGGGTGTGGCTCGGTTGTATGCTGTTCCTCAACATCTAATTATCTCTAGCGTCGAACATTCCGCAATTTCTGAAACAGTAAGGTTGCTAGAAATGTGGGGTTGGGAAATTACGCGCTTGTCTGTAGATGTTAAAGGTAGAGTCAATCCCCTAGATTTAAAGGCGGCGTTGCGACATAACACAGTTTTGGTTTCCATAATTTACGGTCAAAGTGAAGTAGGGACTGTGCAACCGATCGCAGCACTGGGTAAGATAGTGCGATCGCATGGTGCTTTGTTCCATACAGATGCGGTGCAAGCTGCGGGACGTTTACCCATAGATGTGCAACAACTCCCAGTAGACTTACTTAGCCTTTCTAGTCATAAAATATATGGCCCCCAAGGTGTAGGGGCGCTGTATGTGCGTCCTGGTGTGGAATTGATGCCTTTACTCCGTGGTGGTGGGCAAGAAATGGGACTGCGTTCTGGTACGCAAGCAGTACCGATAATTGCGGGGTTTGGTGTCGCAGCAGAATTAGCAGCCGAAGAATTGGCTACAGAAACACCACGATTAATTGAGTTACGCGATCGCGCCTTTGCCCAACTAGCTGAGATTCCTGGTTTAATTCCTACAGGGGATGGCTGCGATCGTTTACCTCACCATGTGAGTATGTGCTTAGAAAACGCTGACGGGAAAAAACTTAGCGGTAAAGCCTTGGTACGACAGCTAAACCTTGCTGGCATCGGCATCAGTGCTGGTGCTGCCTGTCACAGTGGCAAACTTAGCCCTAGCCCAATATTGTTAGCGATGGGTTATTCCGAAAAAGCCGCCTTGGGGGGAATTCGCATCACATTAGGGCGTGATACTACCGAAGCTGATATAGATTGGACGGTAATGGTATTGAAGCAAGTTTTGCAAAGGCTAACACCGGATTTATCTTTAGTTAAGCGTTAAATTATTGGCAACGCTACTAGGATTGAAACCGTATAAAGGTATTATGTCAAAAATTCGATGACTTTAAAAAACTTCACCTAGAACCTAGTGGTCTGTCCCATTAAATTTGAGGGGTAAATACGCTTGTAGTGAGGACTTTAGTCCTCAAATATTCAAGCACTAAAGTGCTTACTACAAACCTAGCAAAATTAATAGGACAGACTACTAGCTCTTGGAGTTGTGTAGAAAGTTGGGTTCCCATATATCAGAATCGCGTTGAGTATTTAGTTTTCAATAAAGTAGATTTTGTCAAACATAAGCAATACGTAGAGCAACTTAATTCAGGGGTTACGGGAAAAAAATGAAAGAGAAAAGAAGCGGGACTTCATGGACGACTAGGTTATGAAATAATAGCTAATTTAAGGATAAAAATATCATGAACACTGCAAAACTCACCACTGATGGCACTCACCAAATCGTTATTTTACCCGAAGACTTTCAACTTACTGGGACTGAAGTTTATATCAAAAAAATTGGTAACGTCATTGTCCTGATTGCCAAAGACAACCCTTGGGAATCCCTCATTGATAGTCTAGACAATTTTTCTGATGACTTCATGAATACCAGAGATCAGCCAGTTATTGACACTAGAGAAAGTTTTTAAATGCGATAACTGCTTGATACGAACATCTGCATTTACCTGATAAAGCAAAAACCCCAAAAAGTACTGGATAAATTTCAAACCCTTACCATTTCTGATGTTGGTATCTCCTCTATCACCATTGCTGAACTAGAATATGGAGTTGCGAAAAGTCAGCAGCAAGAGAAAAACCGCATCGCCCTGATGCAATTTCTACTACCTCTAGAAATTGTCGAATTCAATCAAGCATCTGCAACGATTTACGGCAGCATCAGAAGCGATCTCGAAAGTAGAGGACTTATTATTGGTGCAATGGATATGCTGATAGCTTCTCATGCGCTGAGTTTAGGAGTTACCCTTGTCACCAATAATGTGCGAGAGTTTTCTCGTATTTCTACGCTCATATTAGAAAACTGGGTTGAGCAGTTGTGAATAGGCGAGGTGTTCGGTATTGTTAAACGAGTTTTTCCTAAAAGGTAATATTTTGAGTCATAAAGGAGTTCAAGCATGACTTAATTTTTATGACTTTTGAGGCTTTTATTGAATGAATAAATTCATCATTGGGATTGGGGTGTTTATTGGCTCTACGATTGGCAGCTACATCCCAGTCTTGTGGGGTGGAAGTTTGCTATCCTTCACCTCGATCTTCTTTAGCGTTATCGGTGGGATTGCAGGGATTTTGCTTGCGTATCGCGTATCAAAATATCTAGGTTTTATCTGATCGGCGCTCTATGCCATTGTCGCTGAAAGTTTTAAACGAGTCTTTTTCCAACAGGTAAAATTTTAACTGTGTCTTCTATGCGATCGCACTCTAAATTTGGAATGTAAAACAGCTTTGTGTTTACTCCCTCAATCACAGCCAATACTGGAACAATGGAAGTAATGCTAAAGCGACACAAAAAACTATGAGTGAACTTCCTAATACCCTTGAAGATGCGATCGCCCAATCTCGTACAGCCGTCCAAGCTGCCCTTGCAGATGGTTGTACTCGCATACAAGTTGAGTTCTTGTTTCCAGAAATCAAGTTTATGCCGGTGGCGGAACAATTTCTGCCACTGTTTACAGAATACGATTCCCGTTTGAAAATTTTCTTTGCTGACGCAGGTGCTGCGGCTTTAGCCCGTCGCAATTGGACAGATGCACCATTTCAAATTTTGGATATTGGTACGGGAAGGACTGCTTCCTTGCAAACAAAAATTCAGCCAGAGGATGAAATTTTCTTATTCATTGCCCCCACTTCCGTAGAAGTACCGCAGGTGGAAAAGCTATGTCAAGAAATAGGCGATCGCCCTGTAGTCTTTTTAAATCCCCGTTTAGAAGATTCTGGAACTGTGGGTATTGGTTATGCAGCAAGACAAACTCGCCTGCGTTTCACTAATACCATTGAATCCTGTTATTACCTGCGCCCCATAGATGAGCAAAGCGCCCTATCTCGCTGCTATCCCGGACAGTGGGAAGTTTGGCTGGAAACCGACGGCGAATATCAAAGAATTGCTGAATTACCCACAAAACCATCGGGTGATGATTTGGATCAGATCCTTTTAAAAGGACAACCGCAAACAACAACGGACACTGCACCTGCGAGAAAGCCCAATGTGTTTAAGAGTTTGCAACGGTTCTTAAAGGCGTTGAGTAGTTAGGAGAAAGCAGAGGTAGCAGGAGAAAACTCGCTCATCTGCTGCCTCATTTTGAGTTTTTTATTTCTAAAACAGAAACTTGATGTATTTTGCCAAAGAGACGCGATTAATCGCGTCTCTACAACTTGTTTAATTCGCTTGCAACGGTGCATTCAAGACTTTCTCGATGCGATCGCGTGTTTCTAATAAATGCGCTTTGGTGTATTCATCCTCAGAATTAACTCCCTTGAGTTTTTCATCTAGTTGTTTGAGTTTATACCAAGCTAGAGTCCGAGCATCTTCTGGGACATACTCTTTTCGCAACACCATATTAGTCAAAATGTCCAGGTATTGGCGCTGCAAGCCTCGCCGTAAACTGGCAATCTTCATTGGTTTACCTTTTGGTTTGATTACTTCTGTCCAAATACCTGATTGCAAAGTGTCAAATAGTTCCGGTAGAGTCAGTGCATTTTCTGCCTTAGTTTTAAGTTCAATATCCTTGAGGCGAGAGAGGCGATCGCCTGAGAGTAAATCTCGCAATACAGAACCCTGCATGAGTAACACCAAGTCATGAATAGGAAAATCCAAACGACCAACTTGGGGAGAACTACCCCAATGTCGCCAACGGGAAGGTGCTAATTTATTCAGTAGTTCTGGTGAAAAGCTCAGAGCATCTTCTGCAAACAAATACTTTTGCAAGGTTTCTAAAGCTTGTCGTTGTTCTTTAACTGGTACTGCTTCAAATGGTAATCGCTTTTGCCCAACTCCAGAGGGGATTTCGCTAGGGTGAATGCGATAAAAAGACTGTCCGCCGATGTATTTAGTGGTGTAATATATTTGCTGAAAATAGTTACCCAATACTGTGCTAAAACGCTCGCTGACATCGCTGTAACTATCACCAGCTAATGGATAACGCTTATCGAGACGCTCCCACATCACCCGCGAATTATTTAACTGCCACTGAGAATAAAGCAGCACATTACCACTGTTATCCCAAGCATCAGCAGTTGGGTCAAGATCATACACATCTTCATCCGTAGAATAACTCAACTCTGGCTTATAGGATTGGGCGGCAATTTCTTCCAAAATTGGCTTTTCTGCTATGGGAGTTGATGTCTTAATTGGAATATAGCCGTACTTAATCGCCCATTCATCATAAGGCCCTACCATACTAGGAAAATAATCTCCCTGTTTTGTCCCTTGAGGGGCAATATTTGGGGGGATGTAGTCCATTACGGAAGTTGTCAGACCTTTATTTTTGGTAATTTCCGTATTATTCATCTCCTCTGGTGCTAGCAGAGTACTACCACGAAAGTTATGACGTAAACCAAGAGTATGTCCAACTTCGTGAGCGATGATTAAACGTAAATATTGATTGATATATTCTTTCACCTGCTCTGGAGTGGCCATGGTATCTGGCAATAGTGACATCGCCAGGGAACCAAGGGCAAACTGGTTAGCAGCTTCCATCCCATAGCATAAATCGTACTCGCCTGCCATTTTAGATAAACGGTTCAACAACTCTTGTTGTCCTGGCATCTGCTTGGGTACAGCATTGTTTTTGCCATCTAAACCATTGGCGCAAAGTAGACGATTTTGCATCAAAGCTGATAAGGTCGTCTGGCTTTGTGCTTGGCTGGGTTGGACAATTTTGCGATACTCATTCTTAAGCGCTCGGACAAAGCTGGCATCTACGAGAATGTCTGCATCCAAAATTTCTCCAGTCAACGGATTAACGCGGGATGGCCCCATTGCAAAATAACCATCGACTGTGTTAATCCAGCGAATTGTGTTGTAACGAATATCTGCTGGGTCCCATGTTGCATCATCTGGCATCTGGCGGACTTCAATTGCATCCTTGAATCCCGCCTTGAGAAAAGCTTTGTTCCACATCAGGATACCTTCTTTCATCGCATCGCGGTACTCTAAGGGCACAGCGTTATCAATCCAGAAGACAATTGGTTTTTTGGGTCGAGAAATTAATGCTTTTGGGTCTTGTTTTTCTAAATCCCAGCGATTTATGTAACGGACAAAAGAATCGCCGCGATCGTCTTTGGATAAATCTTGGTAGGCGGTGATGAAATAGCCAATGCGATCGTCAGCAAGGCGCGGTCGATAATCTTTTTCAGGTAGTTGGGAGAGACTATAGTGGACGCGTAAGGTATAGCCACGGTTATCAGCTAACGAACCAAAATTTGGGGTTTCACTGTCAGGGGTACCGCCACCAGAGAAATTTAAAACTGACTCAATTTCTAAGTTTTGCGGAAAAGCTTTAGCAGTACCAAAATAGGACTGGTCTGTAGTTGCTGGGACTCCTAAACTTGCAGATAATCCGCCTAAATCTGTCAGTAATAAATCGCCCAAATCGATGAGAAGAGTTTTGCGTTGGGGATGAATGCTTTTTATGGAAATGCTGTAGAGTACAGAATCACTAAAAGACCGAGCTAGCGATCGCACTTGAGGATCTCCCTCACGAGTGCGAAAATTGACATTGCGGATGACAAAGTTTAATTTATCATCTACCCGTTGGAAATAGAACAAAAAATCTTGTAGAGGCATACCACTGTAAATACCTCTTTCGCCAATGCCCGATTCTAGGGTTGCCGTAGCGAGGTAATTTTTATTAAGTTGCTCTGGCTTAATTTCTAGATAAATTTTATTCTTTTCTTTATTGCGATAAAGAGTGAACAGCCCCCCTGACTTTTGGGTGTCTTTCACTACTTCATCAAAAACCTCTAAATCATCCTTTGCTGCTGGTGTTTTGGCAGGCTTAGGCTTTTCTGCGGGTTTTGCAACTTGCAAAAATGGTTGCTGTCCTGCCTTTTTAGAATCTTTTACTACCCAAATAAACGGTTGAGGCTGTGCGTGTTTATTTTGATTAACCACCCAAACTTGCCCTGACGGTAGCCTCTGTTTCTGAGAAATATTGATACTATTTAGCGATAATGCTGAGATTTTAGTTGAAGAAGTTTCTGCCGTTAATTGATTATTGGCTGTAACTACGCCTTTTACAACCCCCACAGCCTTATGGTTCGCTGAAAAATCTGGATCAATTCCATTGACAAATGGTGATTTGGCGTTAGCTGTTGTTATTCCTAAAAATAAACCATGTAACAAAATCATATAAAAAGTTAATCTGTTGTTCATCGCATCAATCCCCCAATAACGATTCGGTAGTTAATTTTTAACTTTTGCAAAGTTATGTAGCCTGCTTTTTGCTAATTCTTTCAACTGCTTTATATAAAGCAGTAAAGTTTAGACTTCAATTTTAGTTGCCATTTTTCCGCAATGTTCACGCTGTTGTACAGATGGATTTTTCCTAACAATTGCGTCTATTACGATGAGTAAGTATTATTTTTACATCAGACTAGTAAATATCTGGGGAAAAAAGTATAACAAATAAACCAAAATCGGAAAATTACTTGATTTTTGAAAGAATTTTTCCGATCACACTTATTTACATCAAGAGAAGAAGCTTGACGTGACTAAGGGTTAGCGAGAAGCCACCCTTCAAAAACGCCGTCAGTGTAGCCCATCATAGATATCGACAACGCATGATATTTTTCGTGTAGTATTTATTGATACTATTTATTTTTGGCAATGATAAGCAAAGTAACAAAGAAAAAATTTTAGTTCCAGATTATCAAAACAGTAATTTAAATGTAACAACGGACACAGAAATGTCAACATATTTATCTCAAGTTTGGCAACTGCTGAGAAATTATGTGAGGGATATAAGCTTACAAGAGATGCCAAAGACCACATCGGTGGAAACTAAAGTCGGTTTATCTCCAGGAAAAAGTATTAAAGTAAACAAAAGCGTTAAATTTGCTCAAGGTAATTTACAGGAAGATTTATGGTTTCAAAGACTGCAAGAAAGCTTAGAAAAATGGACAATATCAAATAACAGTTTGACTTCTAAGATAGGCGATCGCATATCGGGCCCGCTACCATCAGAGTTATGCTTAAGAGTGTGCGATCGCCAGATGCATGAAGAGATTTATGATTTACTAGGCACTGGAGCGCTGAAATTAGAAATAGTCAACCAAATAATGGAATTGGTTGTAACTAGTCAAAAGATTGACCCAGAATTGCTGTTCTGGCGGCTAGAAGATTTTTATCGTCGCTGGTGTCAGGGAGAATTTATTGATGCTACACCAGATGATAACCTGCCTCAGAAAACAAAATTAAAGCTAGCAACTCAAAATATTGCGATCGGGCTGAGACAGGTAGACATCTATACAGGATTGAACGTACTGATTTTACTGTTAGAGTTACACCGCTACGCCCAAGAGCAAGATGAACTCAAAGAAAAAATTACCTTCTATCCATCAGCCCAACCAGATACAGACAATTTTTTCACATCCCAACTGCTGCGGATCATTAACTATAGCGATGCCCTAGAAATTGGCAACTTTAGCAGTATAGTCGGGCAATTCCTCAAAGGTGGTAACTTTCGTAGTACTTACTTGGGCGATGCCAACCTCACCGGGGCAGACTTTAGCGGTGCTGACCTCAGCCTTGCTTATCTCGGCGATGCCAACTTAACTGGCGTAAACTTCATAGGTGCTAACCTTAGCGGTGCCAACTTCGGCGATGCCAACCTCAGTGGGGCTAACCTCAGTGGTGCTAACCTCAGTGGTGCTGACCTCAGCAGCACTAACCTTAGTGGTGCTAACCTTAGCTGTGCCAACCTTAGCCGCGCCGACCTGAATCGCGCCGACCTTAGCAGTACCAACCTCAGCCGCGCCGACCTCAGCCGCGCCGACCTCAGCCGCGCCGACCTCAGCAGCACTAACCTGAATCGCGCCGACCTCAGCAACGCCATCCTTTTTGGTGCGAATCTAAGTGAAGCCAACCTCAACAACGTCAACCTTAACCATGCTGATCTTTGCCGCGCTGACCTCAGTGGTGCTGATTTGAGTCACGCCATCCTCAACGGTACTAACCTCAGCGACACAATTCTTTTCAGCACCAACCTTAGTGATGCCATCCTCATGGCTGCTGACCTTAGCTATGCCAAACTTAATGGTGCCAAACTAAACAATGCCAGACTTA
Organism: Nostoc sp. C110; assembly: GCF_043099725.1. GTDB lineage: Bacteria > Cyanobacteriota > Cyanobacteriia > Cyanobacteriales > Nostocaceae > Nostoc > Nostoc muscorum_A. The sequence continues at coordinate 3,867,068 of NZ_CP171148.1, forward strand.
ACGGTGCAATGTTCTTAGGCGCAGACCTTAGCGGTGTAGACCTGAGTCGGGTAAGCCTCAACGAAGCCGACCTCAGTGGAGTAATTCTCAGCGAAGCCGACCTCAGTGGTGCCGATCTTACCGACGCGATCCTTTTCGGTACAGACTTCAGCTATGCCAACCTTAACAGCGCTAACCTCAGTGGCAGTAACCTGAGTGGTGCAATCCTCAATGGCGCGAATCTCAGCCACAGTAACCTAAGTTACGCCATTCTCAGTGGTGCAGACCTCAGCGATGCCAATATGGAAAAAATGACCTGGGGTAAAAAACAGCAATGGGAAGGTGTGCGGGGATTAAAGACAGCAGTTAATGTCCCGGAGGCATTGAAAGAAGAATTGGGGTTGAACTGAGGGAACGTGGTGATATCTTTATCCTGGATTTCTCACTTGTGAGAAATCAAGGGGTGTGGGAGGTGTGGGGGGTGTGGGAGGTGTGGGGGGTGTGGGAGGTGTGGGGGGTGTGGGAGGTGTGGGGGGTGTGGGAGGATGGGGAAGAAATCTTACCCCCCACACTCCCCACACTCCTCTTTTCCCCACACTCCTCTTTTCCCCACACTCCTCTTTTCCCCACACTCCTCTTTTCCCCACACTCCTCTTTTCCCCACACTTCCCTGCCTACAGTATCGTGAGAAATCCGGGTTTATTTATGTCCTTTGCGTCCTCAGCATCTCTGTTTTAAATTATTCAGATGCTACGGGATATTGATATTCAGGGGGCTATTATTCCGCTTGCTAGAGTGTAAGTCATTCACGTAGAATATAATGCCATTGTTGCGGCAGTTCTCATGACTTCATCTGCGTCGTTTGACACATTAGAGTCTTTACAGGCGGATATCGCTGAATTGGTCGTTCGTCTACCGACATTAAAAAATCGGCAATTTATTCAGCAAGCACTTGCTACTATTGTTCGTCTTGCTGATACCGAAATTGAGCGTCTCGATTGGAAAATATTGTCGGCTGCGTTAGCAGATATGGAACGCGGTTTCCAGCTTTTTTATGATTATCGACACGTTCGCAAAGTCACTATCTTCGGTTCTGCTCGTCTAGCGCCAGATACGCCAGAGTACCAAATGGCCCTTGAGTTTGCTCGCGCTGTTTCTCAATTAGGATTTATGGTGATGACCGGCGGTGGCGGTGGAATCATGCAGGCGGGTCACGAAGGTGCTGGACGAGAAAATTCCTTTGGATTAAATATTCAATTACCTTTTGAACAAGAAGCAAACCCTTTTATAGAGGGCGATCCCAAGCTAATTATTTTCAAATATTTCTTTACTCGCAAGCTTTTTCTCCTTAAAGAAAGTGATGCTGTAGCCTTATTTCCGGGAGGCTTTGGCACTCAAGATGAAGCTTTTGAATGTATGACATTAAGTCAGAATGGTAAGTTTGGCCCAGTACCTCTAGTTTTAATTGACCATCCTGGTGGTGATTACTGGCGGTCTTGGAGCGAATACATTGATAAGCAACTAGTCCAAAATGGTCTTGTCAGTCCTGAAGACCCCAGCCTTTACACGGTGACAGACAACCTGGATGTTGCTTGTGACGCGATTACTCGTTTTTACCAGGTTTATCATTCCTGTCGATATGTAGGCGAGCAATTAGTCATCCGTCTGAAGACAGATATATCAGACTATCTTGTAGAGCAACTCAATGCTGATTTCAGTGACATTATTGTTAAAGGACGGATTGAAAAAACTCAGGCATTACCTCAAGAAGCACAAGATGAAACGGTTGAACTACCCCGGCTCATTTTGTACTTCAATCAACGCGACTTGGGGCGTTTGTATCAGATGATTGCCACAATTAACCAAATGGGTAATGTTTCATCAGAAGATGCAGCACACCCAGAAAGAAAGTAGAGTTTAGGGGTGGATTTTTCCACCCATATCACAATATTTTTGACAGGTTGATTGCCAGTTTAATATCTTTTAGATCGTTAAAGATTTGACTCTATGAAAGCGACATAATAACGCAGGCGATCGCAACAAACTTCTAACCACTCTAATGTCCTTTTTTCAGTAGTAAGTATCTATGCGTTCTTTGTGGTAGCCTGCGGACAGTCACTTCACATCTGAGTAAGTTGGCGTAAATAATTTTCGTTGGGATAAGGCAATAGGTAGAAGGGTTTTTATTTACATAGTTTGATTTTATTATACCAACTTACTTACGTTAAACAAAATAATTTTCACAACTCAGATAGGATTGCTATCTTCACAGTTTATCTCAGGCTAGATAAACGAAAAAAATGTCCGATGATTTTGATATCTTCATCATTTAACTTAGCTGATATGTCTGCTTGAGGATGACTTTGAAAGAGGTATTGAAGAGGAATTTACAATGTATCTAAATAATTATCAAATTTTTAATAAAAAATGATGAAATATGAAGAGTCAACTCGCTTTGCCTCCTTTATACTGGCTTTCAAGAGACATGGCTCTCAGAGTCAGTCTTTTTTTGTAAAAAGTATAACGAAAATCATGTGATTCACCTTACTTTCAGATGTCTAATGCACTAGTTATTGTGACTCAATGCTGATCTGCATAAAAAAGCGTGTATATTAGCACAGGAAATAATATAGAACATCCTAAACACATATAGAGGAATAAAATATGCTGGAATTATTGGGTTCAGGTTTGGTGTCACTCTGGCTGGAAATGGCCGGGGTACAAATCAAACCTCTAGATGCCTTAGATGCTTTAACTTGGCAAAGTAGCCCTGGCTTAGTTCTTGCCCCCGATCCCAATCCAACTGGGGCAACTACGGTGCAAGAATATCTGAAAAAGCTGATTACATCAAAAGTGGTGGGGCAAAATCTGGCTGAGAGTCAGGGAATTTGGATGCAATCAGGACCAATGCTGATGGCAAATCACCAAGGTACGACACCTCTGCCTGCTGCCTCTTTAACCAAAATTGCCACTTCACTAGTTGCTTTGAAAACTTGGGGTCCAGATTACCAATTTGATACTTTGGTGAGTATCACTGGGCCAGTGGTAAATGGAGTTGTGCAGGGCAATTTAGTGATTACAGGCGGTGGCGATCCTTTGTTTGTTTGGGAAGAAGCGATCGCTCTTGGTAATACTCTTAATAAAATGGGTATTAAGCAGATAAAGGGAAATTTAATCATTAATGGCACTTTTGCCATGAATTTCCAACGGCAGCCGATGCTGGCGGGTATGATGCTCAAGCAAACGCTAAATCGAGCAACTTGGGGCCGCCCTGCTATTTACATACACTCAATCATGGCTAAGGGAACGCCCAAGCCTCAAGTTGTCATTTCGGGTACGGTGAAAGTTGAGGCACAACCAAACCCCCAACAAACTTTGTTACTGCGTCATCGCTCGTTACCCTTGAAGCAACTAATCAAGGAAATGAATGTTTACAGTAACAACGATATGGCAGAAATGCTAGCAGATTCAGTGGGAGGAGCAGCTGTAGTCCAATCCACTGCTGCTAACCTTGCGAGAGTGCCACAAGTGGAAATTCAGTTAATCAATGGTTCTGGACTAGGCCCCGAAAATCGCATTTCCCCTAGGGCTGCCTGTGCGATGTTTATGGCTATTCAAAGTGAGGCATCTGCCCATCAGCTAAATCTGGCTGACTTGTTCCCGATGTCTGGGTTTGATCACCGAGGAACACTACACTCCCGACACATTCCTCTGTCTACTGTAATCAAAACTGGCACTCTTAGAGATGTGAGCGCTTTAGCCGGAGTCATGCCCACACGCGATCGCGGTTTGGTTTGGTTTGCTATTATCAATCGTGGGACAAATGTTTGGGGTTTACGGACTGGACAAGACCAACTACTGCAAAGTGTTGTTAAACAATTACAACTACCTCTCACCGTTCCTGTTAACCTCACTCCCCACTCAGCCATCAACTCTTTACCCCAGTTAGGTGCAGCGAGTCGAAATGAAATTTTATTCAAAAGTTAGTTCATCATCCGATCGGGTTTTGAACCAAAAGTGAGCATGGGTGTCCCACATCTCCTTTTTATCGGTATCACTACTTGGAAACTTCTAGTTTTATTAGCAATCCAAAAGTTTTATTGATGGGTAAAAACCGAACTTGTAAAGGGTGAATGTCCATAATAGCTTTTGGGTTAAATTTTCCATTAACTTGATTATAGGTAACTCGTAAAATGCCCTAACCACACTATTCCCGAATTTCTCAAGTATTGTGTGATTCGGGTGGGGAGTGTTGGAGGTGTGGGAGGCAATGCAGCGTTCATTGATGTGCAGTTATTCAATTCCTCCTCTTTCTCCCCACACTCCCCACACCCCCCACACTCACGCTCATTTCTCACTTGTGAGAAATCCAGGAATTGGGAAGAGCAGGCGAAACCTGAAGTAAAAATAACTGTAAATAGATTTGTCACGACTAAGCAACAATTAAGCTTATAAATTAGGTTGTGATTATGCGATTTCCCAAATTAACCAGATCCATACGTCAACTCAGTAGTTATGTTTTAGCGATCGCGCTCGGAGTTGTGCTAACGGTTAGCACATTGCAGGTGTTGCCCTCCCAAGCCGAACCCGCACCCCCAATAACAGATGGAGATACTTCACAACTGATTGCCCAACGACAATCACCAGCCACGACTGCGATCGGTAGTAGTAGCTTTGTCACCGCAGCAGTGAATCGCGTCGGTTCAGCAGTTGTTCGCATTGATACTGAGCGAACAATTACTCGTCGCGTTGATCCATTTATGGAAGACCCATTTTTCCGTCGGTTTTTTGGTGACGGTTTCTCCCAACAAATGCCACCTTCTGAGCAGTTACGCGGTTTAGGCTCAGGTTTCATTATTGACAAGAGTGGCTTAGTTATGACTAACGCTCATGTGGTCGATAAGGCTGACAAGGTAACAGTCCGACTCAAAGATGGCCGCACCTTTGAAGGGAAAGTTCAAGGCATTGATGAAGTTACAGATTTGGCAGTAGTCAAGATTAACGCTGGTAACGATTTACCAGTCGCACCCTTGGGTTCTTCCACTAATGTCCAAGTCGGAGATTGGGCGATCGCAGTTGGTAATCCTTTAGGATTTGATAACACCGTTACTTTGGGAATTGTCAGTACTCTCAAACGTTCCAGTGCCCAAGTTGGCATTAGCGACAAACGCCTAGACTTCATTCAAACCGATGCCGCTATTAACCCAGGTAACTCTGGCGGGCCGCTATTAAATGGCCAAGGTGAAGTGATTGGCATTAACACAGCGATTCGTCCCGACGCGATGGGTATTGGGTTTGCGATTCCTATTGATAAAGCGAAAGCGATCGCAGCGCAACTGCAACGTGATGGCAAAGTTGCTCACCCCTATTTAGGCGTGCAAATGCTAACTTTAACACCCGATCTTGCCAAGCAAAATAACACCGATCCCAACTCTCCGATTCAAATACCAGAAATTAATGGTGTTTTTGTCATGCGAGTTGTTCCCAATTCTCCAGCTGCATCTGCCGGTATCCGGCGCGGGGATGTAATTCTGCAAGTTGATGGTAAAGCTATTACCAGCGCTGAACAATTGCAGAACGTTGTGGAAGACAGTCGTCTTGGTCAAGTATTACAGGTGAAAGTGCAACGGGGCAATCAGACACAGCAGCTTTCAATCCGCACAGCCGAGTTGCAAAATGCTTCGTAGGAGTTAAAGGGGCGGTTAGAAACCGCGTCTACACAAACAAAATCCACCTCCGTGGGTTTCAAACCCTTAATTTTTTCTTAGTCCGCGGAGGCGGACTTTGCCTGTTTAGCCGCGAATTCCATTCGCTTAAAGCTTACCAACAGCTAAAACTAGACCTTCATGGGCTAATACTGCTTCAGGAAAGGCAGATTTAATATCGACTTGAACCCGATCAAGAAAATCATCATGGTCATCTGGGTGATGATGAGAAATAGCTAGCCGTTGCACACCAGCATTCAAAGCTGCATTCACCGCAGCTTGCCAGAGTAAATCAGCAGAGTCATGGTTGTGAGACGTAGGGGGAGTGTAAGTGGCATTGGCAATCAGCAAATCAACGCCTTTAATAAACTCTAAAATCCGCTCTCGCTCTACTTGATCGGCATTTTGGTGCAAATCCGTGACGTAGGCAACACTATAATCTTGCCAACTAACTCGGTAGCCAACTGAGCGCTGAGTTTGATTGATTAATGCGGTTGTAATGATGACATCATCTAGCTTTACATCACTGTCTGGAATGAGATTGTAAAACTGCAATTCCGACTGCATTACCTGTAAAGGATAAGGAAAGTGGGGCTGGAGCATCTGATCGTACAGACATTGTTTGATTGAGGCACTATTTGAGGCAGCTGTGCCGTAAATATGAAAGCAATTTTCTCCAATAAATGCAGGAGCAAAAAAGGGAAACCCTTGAATTCGGTTTGATTGGCAGTTGGTAAAAAATAAATGGGCTTGTATTGGCTGTTGTAGTTCTTGCCAAGTTTTACCCAATATGCGTAAACCAGTGCCACCATCAAAAATCAAGCGTTTTCCACCTACAGCCATTTCTACACAAGCAGTATTACCACCATAGCGGTTGGTGCTGGTGTCTGGGGTAGGAATCAAACCCCGTACACCCCAAAATTGCACAATAAACTCACCTGCTGGGCTACTTGGCAGGGTAGCAGACTTTTCAGGTATGTAGCTCTGGGAATCCGACAACTCAAAATTTGACATTTTCCTTCAAATTAGACCTTAACGAGCAGGTCATCGTAGCGCCGAACTTCCAACAGCCTGTTTTTTTCGTCCACAATGACTACCGTAGGAGAGTAATTTTTTAACTCTTCTGGAGTGAACTGCCCGTAAGTCATTATAATCAAGCGATCGCCAATAATGCCTAGACGTGCCGCACCCCCATTTAGCTCAATTACTCCTGAATGGGCTGGAGCCGGGATCGCATAAGTAATAAAACGCTGACCGTTGGCACTATTAACTACTTGCACTTGCTCATAAGGTAAGATCCCAGCTTTTTCCAAAAGGATTTCATCGATGCTGATACTACCCACGTAGTTGATATTCGCCCCCGTAAGGGTGCAATTATGAATTTTTGCCAAAAGGAGAGTACGCTGCATTTTGGTTTAGGATTTGGTGGCAGTTTCGTAACAAATGAAATTTATGAGTAGAGACGCGATTAATCGCGTCTGTAAAGGAGTTAGGATTGAGGAATCAAAATTTATAACTCTTAACTCCTAACTCCTAACTCTTCTATTATCCTCTATAAGCTTTGACGGATTTTTCTACTAAAGCTGCAACCTTGTCCACATCTTGCCAACCGAGAATTTCAGTCACCTTTTTTTCCAAATTTTTATAACTACGGAAAAATTCGGCAATTTCATCTAAGCGGTGTGGCGCTACGTCTTTCAGGGATTTTACCTGAGTGTAGCGGGGATCTTTGTCAGGAACACAAAGGATTTTTTCATCGCGATCGCCACCGTCAATCATCTCCAAGAAGCCAATTGGTCGTGCAGCAATAATACAGCCAGGAAAGGTTGGCTCGTCAATTATGACCATACCATCCAGGGGATCGCCGTCTTCAGCCAAAGTATTGGGCACAAAGCCGTAATCATAAGGATATTTTACCGAGGAATAAAGTACTCGGTCTAGAGCAAAAGCTTCTAGTTCCTTGTCGTATTCGTATTTATTTTTACTTCCGCCAGTAATTTCAATCAGAACGTTGATTAAACCGGGTTTCGGTTGGGCAGGAATACGAGATAAATCCACAAAAAAGTCCTCTGATAACAGTGAATCATGGGGGCACTCAGTCAGCTTCGCTCCCCGTGTAGAATTTTAGGACAATATGGATCTCTGATGGGGAATTGGGAATTGGGAATTGGGAATGGGAAAGGGGACAAGGAGAATTGGGGACAAGGGGAAAGACTTGTTGTAAGTTCTAAACTTTTGTCCCCTTGTCCCTCTGCTCCCCTGCCTCCCTTGTCCTCCTCATCTCACCACTCCTCTGAAAAATGGAAAAAGCGTTGCGAAGTTACTTCGCAACGCTTTTTCCAAGAGGGTATTATTTTCTCCCGCCCTTGATTGCTGTTGGGGAGATTTCTGCCCCTACTCTGTCAAGACACCCGAAACCTGGAGTCACACGATACAAATTCAGGTTATTCCTGATGAAATGCTACTGGAAAACTTTATCAATCTTTACTTCCTTGTAGGTTTTGGATCAGGGGTTGCTGGTTATTTTGAACATTAGTTGAAGAATAGTGGGCGATGACAAATACGGGTAGGGTAAGAGTCAACAGAGCGATCGCAGTTCCCACAATGTCTGCCAAACGTTGGGAATATGTGTCGGTAGAATTGGCAGACTGGCTATTTGAATTCATACAAAGTTGAAGTTATTCGTAACACTGTGTAGGTCTACTCTCTGATTGAGAGTCTTAATGCTATGTTAGCTATTTTTAAACTGTAAAATGTGTAGCACTTTACAATCTAAACCAGTTAGACAACTGTCATAATAGCCTTTTTATACATGGAGTTCTTAATACAAAGTTACAACTAAACAAATCATGTTTTATTTTGTAATTAATATTTTCAGATGTTTCCCTGTATGGTGTAATGGTTTGCATACGCAAAGCCAACTTTGACAGCATCATAAATTACATTTTTTCGCTGCTTAAAGATTAATTAGCAAAACATATTTGTCTGATACTTCATGATTATAACATCCTAAAATGCCTTTGATAAGGTCATTTTACTGGAATTGTTAATTTGTGATACAGGACACAAAACCGCAAAAGCACTGAATATCTATCAATGGTTTCGATTGTTATCCGGTAGTTATACACACAAATATTTGACACCAAAGAAGAAATGGTAGGAATGTTTTTTATAACCAATCATAATTACCGAATAAATACAGATAGATTAACTGTGTTGGGCAGCATAGATTCAGTGATAACACTAAACAAATATTTTAGAATTTAAATCTTAATATCTATGTAATGTCACTGCATTTTTGTCAATCTATATATAGGTAGAGTAAATAATATTTTAGAAGGAGGCGTATCAGCTAAAAAAACCGCCACTAAATATAATAGGGCGGTCTGGTTAAGCAATCGGAGGGTAATTACAGATTACTCTGCTAATAATTGAAATTGCTGTAACGAAGTTTGCATTAGATTGGGCATTGGGCAAGGGGACAAGGGGAAAGACTTGTTTCAAGTTCTCACCTCTTGTCCTCTTGTCCCCAGTCTCCATTCCCCAGTCCCTAGTTCCTTCCGTAAACACTAATTGGTTCTTTGATAAATCGGGTGTAAAGATGCTTAAAGGTAGACTTAATTACGCGAGGCATACCAAAATCAATGGGCATCAACTTGTCTGGTAGCTGCCAATCTTCTATTTTTAATAAGTCGGGATTTAAATGTGGAAACTCGATAGCAGCAAGTTCTGGACAAACTCCTAGCCTTTGAGAAGCTGCAACTGTAGGTACTTGTTCAGGAGGAACATTGAGGATTTCTACCATTGCTCGATCTAAAGCAAATATATCTGATGCGGCTGCTAAAATTCCCAGTTGGCGAGGTTCACCATTACTAGGGCCATTTCCTTCATGACCAATGATCCCATCTAATATGGTTAAGTTAGGGTTAATAGCCCTAGCAGTTTCTACTAACATTTCACCAAATCTATTCGCATCTTTTCCGGCTTCCATGTGCCACCAAGCTTTCATTTTGCCAGGGACGCAACCAAACAAGTTTTTTACGCCCAGTGTCAATGTCAACTGAGCATGAGATTTAACTTTAGGTAGATTAATTACTACGTCTGCTTCCATTGCTTCTTTAGACAGTCGCAGATGGTTAAAGTTATCACTAATTGTTTGGTAACGCTGACCTTGAAAATCGATGATGGGAAGATTGAGTTCTTCTAAAATAGGCAGATAGCCATTTGCGATTGCTACGCCCTTGGCACTGCCAAAAGCAGGACTATCACCCAAAAAGGGCTTACCGCCAACTTCAATTACCATTTGGGCAACTTCGTAAACTAGTTCGGCACGGGTGATACACTCTTTACCAGGACGTGAGCCTGTAAGTAAGTTAGGTTTGAGTAAAACGCGATCGCCTTTTTTCACAAACGCTGCCATTCCTCCAAAAGGTTCCAGCAGTGTGACTAAAGATTCTCGTAAAGCCTCTCGTTCGTAAGATGTAGCCCGAATGAGACTGACAGATGATTTTTGAGTCTGCATGGATAATAAATTACCAGTAATGAAGATATTCTTTTATCTTCCTATTTATACCAATTCTTTAAAATCTCGCGTACTAGTACAGCACACCGTAAATAAGCCACCCATTCCAAATCAACGAAACGCTTACGCTGTATTCATTTATAATTTTTAATTTATAATTTTTAATTTTTAATTCCGCCTTGCGGCACTAGCTTAACCTTTGCCGTAACCACAAAGCCAATAAAGGTAACGCTAGTTGATAACCCTGTTCAGCACTATAAATTAAACCTTTGTTCTGTAATCCAGTCAGCGATCCCTGAAGGCTACCACCTCTTGAAAGACCATGTTTTTGAATATATTCTTTACTTTGTGGTTTATCTGTAGGATCTAAAGCCAAAGATTCTAAAAGATGCACCTGATTTGCTGGCAATAACATGAGTAAAGATTCAAAAACTAAAGACAAGTCTTTGAGTAATCCTTCTATTGCCTGCTGCACTGCTGCTTCACTAATTAACCCATCAGGATAAGAAAAAGTTTGCAGGCGGCGAATTATTGCCATTGCGTCGCCAATGTGTCCTTGGACAGCATCTAAAAATAATTGTAGTGCTTGGGAGCGAGAATCAAATTTCATTCCTTGTATATGCAATATCTCCCTCGCCCACAATGCCAAAACGTCATTAGCTAAGGGGGCTAACTGTATAGTTTCTAGGGGATAGTTTGTCTCATCTGGATGATGGCTGATCTCAGCTATGGTTGCTATTAAGACGTAGCTAACATGACTTTGTACATTTATTTCTCGTCTGAATGTGGCTTCCCACAAACCATTACGATCCCAAGAGCGAATGTGCGGAAAACTCTGCAAAATCAGCACTACCCGCTTATTTAAAGCAATAGCCATAATTTGGAGCAAATTGAGCAAAATTTCAAATGCTTGCCATAACTGCTTTTGGTTCAGGGAACGCAATGACTTAAGTTTGCCTTCTGGATGAAAGACAAAAAACTCTTTGCCAAAGTTGCTTACCCAGTCTTGAATTTGTGCTGCTTCCCAGTTTTGGCTAATTGTCTCTGTTAGCAGTAGGATAAATCGCTCTCCATCTGTCGCGCGGATGCAGTCTATCTCCAAGACGATCGCACCAACTTCTTGAGCAGCCCCTCGCACTAAAGTTCGCCGCCCACTACCAGGTACGCCAGTAATCAGCAAGTCTCCATCTTGGGCTAGTACTTCGACAATTCGCTGAAATTCTAGCGATCGCCCAACCAATTGTAAAGGAGTAGACAAATCCAAATTCACCTAATTTTTGCCCTTGGTTTTAATCCCCATTTAACGGCAAGCATACTCACTTCCATGACTACTGAGCAAGCATTGAAAGTAATGATGATAATAGTAAATTTTTATTAGTGCTTATTTATATTTAGCACTAATAAAGCGTGCTAAATTTTATTTAACACTAGATTTAAGAAATAAATATGGTACAGGCAGCATCTCCCATTGCATCCCAAGAAAAGCAATCCACCGTTTGGCATACTTTGGAAATTTCGGAAACGATCGCACACTTAGATACTGATGCTGAGAATGGTTTGAGTAGTGCAGTAGCCAAACGCTTATTGTCTGAAGTGGGAGCAAACGAACTCACAGGCAAGAAAAGCAAACCTTGGTGGTTAAAATTTTTACTGCAATTTAACCAACCACTACTGATTATTTTGTTGTGTGCGGGTTTAGTAAAGGCGCTAACTGGCAGCTTGGTGAATGCTGGTGTTATTTGGGGAGTGACTACCACCAACGCCATCATTGGATTTATTCAAGAATCAAAAGCCGAAAGTGCGATCGCTGCCCTCGCCAAAGCAATTACCACAGAAGCAACTGTCATCCGTGATGGTCAAAAATTACGCATTGCTTCTGGTGAGTTAGTACCTGGCGATATTGTTTTGCTAACTTCTGGTGATAAAGTCCCAGCAGATTTACGGTTAATTAAAGTTAAAAATTTACAAATAGATGAATCTGCCCTGACTGGTGAATCTTTAGCAGTAGAAAAGAATACTCAAACTTTAAAGCCAGATATTGCTCTCGCCGAGCGCAAAAACATGGCTTATGCGGGTGGCTTCGTTACCTTTGGGCAAGGTACTGGTGTTGTAGTTGCCACAGGAAACACCACAGAAACAGGGCGAATTTCTCAGTTAATGGAGCAACATACAGATATTTCGACACCATTAACCAGGAAATTCAATAAATTTAGCCAGAATTGGCTGTATATGGTGTTAGGATTAGCAGCCCTCTGCTTCGTGGTGGGATTAAGCTTTCGAGGTTTTGAAGAAGCTTTAGAAGCAGCAGTCGCTTTAACAGTCAGTGCGATTCCTGAAGGATTACCAGCAGTAGTGACAGTTACCCTAGCCATAGGTGTTTCTCGGATGGCGCGACGCAACGCCATTATCCGCAAATTACCAGCCGTGGAAACCTTGGGAAGTGCAACTGTTGTTTGCTCTGATAAAACTGGGACTTTGACAGAAAACCAGATGACAGTACAGGCAATTTATGCAGGGGGATATCAATATACTCTCACTGGTATCGGTTACACACCGGAAGGCGAAATCCTGATAAATGACAAACCCGTGAACCTCAATAGCCATAAAGGTTTGCAAGAATGTTTAATCGCAGGCTTGTTATGTAACGATTCCCATTTAGAAAAGAAAAATGGTAGATGGGTAGTAATGGGAGATCCTACAGAAGGGGCATTAATTACATCAGCAAATAAAGCAGGTTTTAGTCAGCCTACCTTACTTAAGCAAATGCTAAAGGTGGATGCGATTCCCTTTGAATCGGACTTTCAATACATGGCGACTTTGCACGCCACACCTCAAGGTAAGACTATTTATGTCAAGGGTTCAGTTGAGGCAATTATTCAGCGTTGCACTCTGATGTTGAACACTGATGGACAACCCCGCCCGTTAGATTGTGTAGAAACATTACGGCAAAGCAGCATTGAGCGGGAAGTTAATATTATGGCACGGCAAGGCTTGCGGGTATTAGCTTTAGCGAAAAAAGTAGTACCCGATGGGCAAAATACCCTAGATCATCCAGATATTAATACCGGGTTAATTTTCATCGGCTTGCAGGGAATGATCGATCCGCCGCGTGAGAGTGCTATTAAGGCAGTACAAGCCTGCCAGGAAGCGGGAATTGAGGTCAAAATGATCACTGGCGATCATGCTATCACAGCACAGGCGATCGCTTATCGTATGGGCATCAATAAAAATGGCTCAGTTCTGGCTTTCACAGGTGCAGAACTAGCAAAAATGGATAAAACAGAACTTGCCGAAGTTGCCCAAGAAGGTGTAGTCTTTGCTCGTGTCGCCCCAGAACAAAAGCTACGTTTAGTCGAAGCTTTACAATCAAAAGGTGAAATCGTTGCCATGACAGGAGATGGTGTCAACGATGCACCAGCCTTAAAACAAGCAGATATTGGTATTGCGATGGGTGGTACTGGTACAGAAGTTGCCAAAGAAGCCGCAGATATGCTGCTTACCGATGATAATTTTGCCTCCATTGAAGCTGCTATAGAAGAAGGACGGGCGGTTTATAAAAATCTGCTCAAGGCAATTTGCTTTATTTTGCCTGTTAATGGTGGTGAATCAATGACAATTTTAATTAGCACATTGTTAGCCAGAGATTTACCAATTTTATCTTTACAAGTTCTGTGGCTAAATATGCTCAATTCTATTACTATGACAGTGCCTTTAGCCTTTGAGCCAAAGGCGCAAAATATCATGCAACAAGCACCCCGTCATCCTAATGAACCATTAATTTCAAAGAGTCGGTTACAACGAATCTTAGCAATTTCTCTATTTAATTGGATTGTCATATTTGGAGTATTTGAATATATCCGCCAAACTACAGGTAATATCGATTTAGCGAGAACAATGGCGATTAATGCTCTCATTGCCGGACGGATATTCTATTTATTGAGTATTAGTCAATTAATTCCGAATTTAATAGCCAAGATGGACGGCACAATTAAAGAGAACGTTGATATTCCTGCTATTGGCTTTGGAATTTTAGGGGCAATTATTTTGCAAATTATTTTTGCTCATGTGCCATTAATTAATGAAGTTTTTGAAACAGCACCATTAAGCTTGCAACAGTGGTTGTTTTGTTTAGCAGTTGGTTCACCAATGATTTTGTGGGCTACAGTAGTAAATCGTTTTGATCCGCCAAATTAAATTACTCAGGTATTTTTCAAGACAAACACCATCCTAGATTTTCGGTGCGTTATACGAATTCTTTAAGACGCATAGAAAATAACCCACCGTCTGCGGCACTTACCCTTGGTAAGGGGAGGTGTACACACAAGTTATCGAATCATTACCAGTCCTCGAATTACCCCACCCTAACCCTCCCCTTGGAAAGGGGAGGGAACTAGATATCTTTTTCCACCCTTTCCAAGGGGGGATTAAGGGGGGCAATTCGACTTGTGTGTACATCGTGGCTATTCCACCTTGAGCGGTAAGATACCACTCATTTGTTCTAGATTTAACACTGTGGCCAATTCTGCCTCATTCATCAATCCGCGTTCTAAGACAATCTGCCGTAAAGATTTACCAGTTTCTAAAGATTCTTTGGCGACAGCTGCGGCATTTAAATAACCGATGTGGGTATTTAGTGCGGTTACTAAAGCTAAACTGCCTTCGGCATAAGCTAAACAACGTTCTTGGTTGGCAGTAATTCCCTCAATACAGCGTTCAGTGAGTGCAGCGATGGTATTGCCGAGAATTTCGATGCTGTGAATTAGGTTATAAGCAATTAGCGGCATCATCACATTTAATTCTAATTGTCCTGCTTGTGCAGCTAATGCGATCGCACTGTCGTAACCCATCACCTGAAAACACACCATTGATGTCATCTCTGCCATGACTGGGTTATATTTACCTGGCATAATCGAGGAACCAGGTTGCACTGGAGGCAGTTGAATTTCTTTTAAGCCAGTTTTTGGCCCCGAATCCATCAGCCGCAAATCATGAGATATTTTGACTAAATCCTGCGCTAAGTTGCGTAAAGCACCGGAAACATTTACAAATGGGGCCATACTCTGCATGGCTGCCATCAGATGGGGGGCAGGTTCTAAAGGAGTATCAATCAATTCTGAAAGAACTTCTACCACACGGGCGCGATACAAAGGATGAGTATTTAACCCCGTTCCGGCTGCACTACCTCCCAAACCCAGCACCATCAAATCACCAGAGGCGGTGTAAATACGGTTTTGGTGTTCTGTAAGAATGTGCGCCCAAGCCCGAAAATTTTCGCCCAAACGCACGGGTACTGCGTCTTGTAAGTGGGTTCTGCCAGATTTGACAATATCTTGAAATTCTACAGCTTTGTTTTCTAAGGATGCGATCGCACTATCTATTGCTGGGTGTAATGTCTTGGATAATGCCAATAATCCACCAATGCGTATTGCGGTCGGAATCACATCATTGGTAGACTGCCCATAATTAACGTGATCGTTAGGACTAACACGTTGATAATTGCCCTTTTCTTCACCCAGAATTTCTAAGGCGCGATTTGCCAAAACTTCGTTGATATTCATGTGGTGAGATGTTCCAGCACCCGCCTGATAAACATCCACGACAAATTGATCCCGGAACTTCCCAGCTAGGATTTCATCAGTTGCTTGGATAATCGCCTGACTAATATCTTGGGGAATGCAATTCAGTTCTCCATTCACAATTGCTGTAGCTTTTTTAATGATTAATCCAGCATCTACGTAAGTAGCTAAAGGCTTAATGCCGCTAATAGGAAAGTTTTCGATTGCCCGTAGCGTTTGAATGCCGTAATAAACGCTACTAGCAATTTGGCGATCGCCCATCGAATCGCGTTCGATGCGGAATTGAGAGTCTGTGTGTTCAGTCATAGTATTGTTTTAAGAGAGCTACAGAAAACAGATTTTCCCATGCAGGCACACTCAGATACACTAATCTGCATAGATTTTGCATATTTGCTTGACTGCTTGTTGCTTTACAGTTGTTAATTTTGAAGTTGATTTTTTGAATTCCCTATGACCATACCCAACTGGATTACCTTCTCTCGCCTATTGGGGATACCATTTCTGCTTTATGGTTTATATAATCCCACACCTCAAGCTCAGTGGATATGTTTGGCGATTTTTCTCGTTGCTGCATTGACAGATTGGTTAGACGGCTATTTAGCGCGGAAACTCAACCAAATTAGTGAATTGGGCAAATTTCTCGATCCCTTAGTGGATAAACTTCTGGTACTTGCGCCGTTGCTGGTTTTTATTGAATTAGGAAAAGTGCCAGCTTGGGGAGTGTTTTTGATTTTAGCGCGAGAATTAGCGATCGCTGGTTGGCGGGTAAATCAAACGACGATTACCGGAGCGAATATTTGGGGTAAACTCAAAACTGTTAGTCAAATAGTTGCGATCGCACTTTTGATTGCGCCTTTGGGTGAGGTGTGGCAAACTCCCTCTTTGCTTGCTTTTTGGCTTTCTGTCGCCCTGACTTTAATATCTGGGGGTATTTATCTTATACCGCAAAATCCAACTAAAGAAAATTCACAGTTAGATACAAAGTGAACCTAAAATAAAACCACTGTGGCGATCGCTTTCAAAAATGATTCAATAAAATTTGATCGGAGTTCTGAGGTATAGTCTTTATTCTTAACCCCTTGTACGCGATTCATCGCGTCTCCCCTCACCCCTAACTTTTTTCATGCCATCCAAAATCTTACCACCGCCCCTAAAACCTGGAGACTTACTACGAGTAATTGCCCCTAGTGGTGCTTTGCGAGAATTTGAGGCATTTGAACGGGGTTTAGAAATTTGGCGATCGCGTGGTTATCGGGTAGAAGTCAGTCCTCAGATAGATGACAAATGGGGTTATCTGGCAGGGACAGACGAAACCCGCCGTCAGCAATTAGCAGCAGCATGGCAAGATCCTGATTGTCGGGGTATTCTCTGTTCTAGAGGCGGTTTTGGCAGCACCCGCATTTTAGAAGATTGGAGTTGGCAACAAAATTCAGCACTTCCCAAGTGGCTTATAGGCTTTTCTGATATCACAGCTTTATTATGGAGCCTTTATATAGCAGGAATTTCCGGCGTTCATGCTCCTGTGCTGACAACTTTGGCAGATGAGCCAGATTGGTCAGTTGAGCGACTATTCGATTCAATAGAAGGTCGTCCTCTCTCACCTCTCAAAGGTTGCGGATGGGGTGGCGGCGTGGTGACTGGTACTTTGTTACCAGGTAATCTCACCGTTGCCACTAATCTTTTAGCTACACCAATCCTGCCACATCTGGATGGTGTAATTCTGGCTTTGGAAGATGTCACAGAAGCACCTTATCGCATCGATAGAATGCTGACACAATGGCGTTTGAGTGGTGCTTTGTCTCAAGTCTGCGGTATTGCTTTAGGCGGTTTTACTCGCTGTGAAGCGCCGCCAACTGTGTCTAGCTTTAGTGTAGAAGAAGTATTGCGCGATCGCTTAGGTGATTTAGGTATTCCGATTGTCTCTGACTTACCTTTTGGTCACGATAGTCCCAATGCAGCTTTACCAGTGGGTGTAGAGGTAACTTTAGATGCGGATGCGGGAATATTAGCGATGCCTACGGCGGTAAGCTACGCGCCATAAGTGACGCTAATATTATCCTTTAAGTTCTCATCCAGATTAATTTACTTCTCTATTACAACTAAATAATCTCGATCCAAATAAAAGTTTTTTCCATTTGGACTGGACTCTTTAATCACTTTAAATTGCGCCTTTTCTATTAACCACTTAATTGCTTCTGGTGAAGTGGGCTGATACAATACCTCATCATTATCGTATGCAGCAAACCTTGCCCAACCATTTGGTGTAGTTATATTAGTGGTATGAATAAAAGCTTTTCCACCTGACTTGAGAGTTGCATAAATACCATTTAAGTATTTCCAAATTGTTTGTAAATCTAAATGTACAAATACATCGAATGAATATACAAAATCAAATTTTTCGCTAAACTCAGGTTCAAATTGAGAATTTTTTATTAAACGAAACTCTATTTGAGGATATTCCATAAGCGCTGCTTCAGCATTATCTAGCATTTCTTGTGCTATGTCGAAACAGTATAATTTTTTGACGTTTTTAACTACTTTTGCGGCAATCCTACCACCACCAACACCTATTTCTGCAACTGTACTGTCTTGAGAAATAAACGGTGTAATATACTCACTCACAATATTGACTGCATCTTCTACTGTCGCCCATTCATCACCTAAATAATTGACGTAATTATCTCTTTCATCATCTGTAATTTTTTGATTACCTAGAATAACTTGAGATTTATCCCATGTTTTGGCATAATTGTTCCAGAATTCTTTATTAATTTCAACGTTGGATGGCTGCATTGGTAAATCCTGTTAGTTGTAGCGGTAATATCTAAAGTCATAGGGCTAACCTCACGCATGAGTGAGGTTTGTTCTTGATTTTAGCAAGCACAGACGTAAAAAAAGAGCTAAAAAAATTACGTATTCTAGCTTATGGCAACCCCTGAAAGCGATCGCTCGCTAAAACATTAATCTCAAAGTACACGCAATAAGCTGGGAATGCTTTCAATTGCTGACAAATCACGGATTTCTGCCAAAGCTTGCCTAAAATTGCCTTCCCGTACATCATGGGTAACAACCACAATCTCTGCTAGTTCCCCTTGAAAGCCAGTTTGGACAATTGACTCTAAGCTAACGCCATAGTTACCAAAGCAAGTCCCCAATTTCCCGATAACTCCCGGTTGGTCATTGGTAAGGAAACGGGCATAAAACCGAGTTATCAGTTCTGCCATCGGCGCAATTTGGCAGTATTCTTGATGTCCACAAGCGATTAATGGATTTGCAACTGCTGTATTGGTTTTGAGGACAGCAACTAAATTTAAGATATCTGATGTAACAGCACTGGCGGTTGCACCAGCACCAGCACCGGGGCCGAAAAACATTACTTGCCCGATGGGTTCTCCTTCGACGAGAATGGCGTTGTAAACGCCGTTGATGCTAGCCAAAGGGTGAGATTGAGGCACTAAAGTCGGATGAACTCTGACGGAAAGTGGTGATGAGGGAGTATGACGTTTAGCGATCGCTAACAATTTAATCACAAATCCCAATTTTTCGGCGTAGGCAATATCTGTTTTGCTCACTTGCCGAATGCCTTCGGTATAAACATCTTGTAGGTTAATGCGTCCACCAAAGCTTAATGATGCCAAGATGGCAATTTTATCTGCTGCGTCTAAGCCATCGACATCAGCTGTGGGGTCAGCCTCAGCATAACCCAAACGTTGGGCATCAGCTAACACATCGCTGAAGTTGCTACCTTCTGTTTGCATCCGCGTCAGGATGTAGTTAGTTGTACCGTTCACAATGCCTGTGACAGTGTGAATGCGGTTAACACTTAAAGACTGCTTTAGGGGTTGAATCACCGGAATCCCGCCACCCACAGCAGCTTCTAACATGACGTATACGCCAGCTTGATTGGCAGTTGTGAAAATTTCTGCCCCAAAGCGGGCGATCGCTGCTTTGTTGGCGGTGACTACGTGCTTACCATTACTCAAAGCTTTGAGAATTAGCGATCGCGCCGGCTCTAGCCCGCCCATCACCTCAACAACTATATCTACCGCCGGATCGTTGACAATGGATTCTAAATCTGTAGTTAAGACTTCTGTAGATAATTCTACTGCACGGGGTTTATCGAGCGATCGTACTCCCACCCGATAGATTTCTATCTCTTGTAACAACGGGTGCCGTCCAGCCTTATCTTGCAACAACTGCACTGTCCCCGTTCCCACAGTGCCTAATCCGAGTATTCCTAGTTTCACACCCACAATTTTTGCACCCAATTTATTCTTTAAGTGCTGAGTGCTGAGTGCTGAGTGCTGAGTAGTTATTAGTATTTAGTACTTGACCACGCAGAACTGAGAACTCTTTCCTCAGCTATTTACAATATTCATAACAAAACAATTGTAGGTAGAGCGTTTGCCCTACCTACTGATTATCCTGCTTCCTTTGTCATTTGTCCTTTGTCCTTCGTCCTTTGTCTAAAACTAATGACTAATGACCAATGACTAATGACTAAATTAGTAAGTTTCTACGTGCCAGCGACCGGCTTTCTTGAGTTGCTTCTGGTAATCACTCCAGGTTACGCCTTCCTTAGCAGCAGCAGCAGTTAAGGCTGCATCAATACCTTCTTCCATACCCCGCAAACCGCAGATGTAGGTGTGAGTTTTTTCATTTTTAATCAACTGCCACAATTCATCAGCATGTTCTGCTACGCGATCTTGAATATACATTCTACCGCCTTGGGGATTTTTCTGTTCGCGGCTAATGGCAGCAGTTAGGCGGAAGTTATCAGGATATTTTTGTTGAATTTCTTCCAGTTCTTCCTTATATAAAAGGTTTGGAGTTGTTGGTACGCCAAATATCAGCCAAGAGAATCCTTTAAATTGGTATTCTGGGTTAGCGGCTCTTTCCGCATCTTTAAATTGCCGCCACAGATAAGCCCGCATGGGAGCAATACCTGTTCCGGTTGCCATCATGATCACATTGGCTTCGGGATCTTGGGGTAACAACATTTCCTTACCCACAGGCCCGGTAATTTTTACCTCTTCCCCTGGCTTGAGGAAACACAGGTGCGTAGAGCAAACCCCGTAGACTGTTTCGCTAGTTTCTGGGTGCTTATACTCCAACTGGCGGACGCACAGTGATACTGTCTTATCATCCACATCATCGCCATGACGAGTTGAGGCGATGGAATACAGTCTCAGTTTTTCCGGCTTGCCGTTCTTGTCTACTCCTGGTGGAATAATCCCAATACTTTGACCTTCTATATACTTCAAATCCCCACCAGATAGGTCAAATTTAAGGTGTTGAACAATACCAATACCACCTTCTTTGACTAGCGGTTCATTAGATATTACCTTGCCAATAAACGGAGCATTGGGACGGTAAGTGTTAACAGGAACGTCACCGTGGTCTTTTTTGGCTTTCGCTTGAGTCATGGTGTTGCCTTTCTTGTCCTTGTTCTGTTCTTCAGCACTATGAGCATTTACAGGTGTGGCTTTACCATTCCCTTCACTGTTAGCAGTTTCCCCAGATTTCGCTAATTCGCTGACAACGCTTGTAGCATTCCCAAATGAGGCTTTACCATTAACTGGCTCTAGAGCAGTTATAGGCTGGATGCTAACAATTGTGCCGCCTAGACGAGTGATACGTCGCATTTCTTGATTCATGCGGTTGTAAGGCACTCTGATGAACACACTGCCACTTTTCCGAATTGGGTAGTTAGTTTGATCAGTTTCTTCGCTCTGACGCAAACCCACTACTTCATAAACGAAGATGCGGCTACCTAATTCTGTGTTGGCAGCACCCTCAACAGCACCTTGATTGTACATTCTTTCTACCACTCCGATAATTTACTTAACCGTTTTTCAAAAAAAACTATTCCTATCCCATGCCAGCTTTAGTTTACCGGATTTTCGTTTCACAAAACTGGCTCTCAAGGAAAAACGGCATCATTAAATTAATGCCTTGCTAAGTACACTCACCAAAGACATGCAGGCATAGCAAAAAACACACCTGTTCACCTTTTAAGGTAAATGATAAGTCTTGTGGAGAATGTTAATAATGAGTCAATTTAATCTTTTTTTTGTTAACTACCACCCACATTAGCGAGATAGTTTTTTACTTGACTACCCAACGAGCAACTCACAATAGCAGATATTGATAGGAGAACTAGTTTGATTGCTGGAAGCTACCACTCAGTTGACCTCCAAAATTTGCCGTTGTGTTTACTTACTTCGAGGACTTAAATCGGGGAATACCAATACCGGAAAGTTTTCTTTTCATTGGTTTTTCTTCACCAAATCTACTGCTCTCTCAAAATGTTGTTAGCTATATTTTATGACCTATCTAAAGATAGTTACATCAATATTACAACTTCAGCTACAAACATAGCAATAGAGAGAAGCGTGATTTAACCAACTATAATCAGTTTTACTTGATGTGAAAAATCTGTCAACCTCTATTCAGTACTTTGCCATAACCCAAACGCTTGTATTTGACCATATACATAAATTTACAGCCAATAATTTGACTAATGCAAGTTCTTGGCTCATTCGTTAGGTAGATTTTTGCTTTGAATATCTTAAGTATTGTCGAGTAGGAATTACAATTTAAGAACATTAGGCAATTCGCGGCAATATTCGCGGCAATAATAAATTATACCTTATAGTCTTAATTATATAGAGTCATAAGTAGCAGTCTAATAAAGTTGCAATGCTGATGGGCGGTACTGATCCCCATTTTTAAATTAACAACTAAATCACCTAAAAATGATTCATGAACCACGCTAATTCTTCTTGACAGTAATCTTGTATGGGATACCCCCTTCTGTTAAAATCAAATATACCACTAGGATTAAATACTTACCGGCACCAACATTCAGGCTAGTCCGACGAGTAGCAACTTAATTACTTTGTTGCCTACCCGCTTGGTGTCTTATAGATGTGCTAGGTAGCAAGAACGCAGGATAAACCAAAGGGGTAAACTCCTGGCTTCAGAATCTGCTGTGTGAAAAAATATTGACACAATTTTAGTATTTTAGAGGGGATTTATGACAAGTAAGCCGGAACGCGTGGTACTGATTGGAGTAGCCGGAGACTCTGGGTGCGGGAAATCTACGTTTTTGCGTCGTTTGATAGATTTGTTTGGTGAAGATTTGATGACAGTCATCTGTTTAGATGATTATCACTCCTTGGATCGCAAACAGCGTAAAGAAACTGGGATAACGGCACTAGACCCCAGAGCAAACAATTTTGACCTAATGTATGAGCAAATTAAAGCGCTCAAAAGTGGTCAAGCGATTGATAAGCCGATTTACAACCACGAAACTGGCTTAATCGACCCGCCAGAGCGGGTAGAGCCGAATCACATTATAGTTGTTGAAGGACTGCATCCTTTATATGATGAGCGGGTGCGATCGCTAATCGACTTCAGTGTTTATTTTGATATTAGCGATGAAGTCAAAATCGCCTGGAAAATCCAGCGAGATATGGCTGAACGCGGTCATCGCTACGAAGATGTCTTAGCGCAAATCAATTCCCGCAAACCTGACTTTGAAAAGTTTATCGAACCACAAAGAGAATTTGCTGATGTAGTTCTCCAAGTATTACCCACCAACTTGATCAAAAACGACACAGAGCGCCGAGTCCTACGAGTACGTATGCTCCAACGGGAAGGTAAGGAAGGCTTTGATCCAACCTACCTATTTGATGAAGGCTCAACAATTAATTGGACTCCCTGTGGACGCAAGCTGACCTGTTCTTATCCTGGTATGCAACTATACTACGGTTCAGATGTTTACTACGGTCGCTATGTCTCAGTACTAGAGGTAGATGGTCAATTTGACAACTTGGAAGAAGTAATTTATATCGAAACCCATCTCAGCAATACATCCACCAAATATCAGGGTGAATTGACTCATTTGTTACTCCAGCACCGTGAGTATCCAGGTTCCAATAATGGTACTGGTTTCTTCCAAGTACTTACAGGTTTAAAAATGCGTGCTGCCTATGAGCGTTTGACAGCTACGGAAGCAAAGCTAGCGATTCAGGTTTAAAAACAGCAGTACTTGTGTCAAAGTTTGTGGGGGCGCTTCTGAGTGTCCCCTTTTTTTGTGTTATTAAATACATTTTGTCTACGAAATAATTACCATAAATTTATTTTTTTTACAGATACTAACCTTATAGTGAGTGGTTTTTATCAATATCAACAAGATACTAACTACTGAAGTATAAATATTGTTATGATTTCATAAATTAATGTGAGTTCGACGGCTCCTAGGAAACTAAATTGTTTCTCTCAAGGCATAACGAATGCCGTTCGTTGGAAGCACACGTTAAATTTAGGTAGTTGAACTGAATACCATATTTAGTCAGCAAAAAAACTCAAGTCAGGAGGAATTTGCTTTGTCTCGTCGATATCTATTTACCTCCGAGTCAGTAACCGAAGGTCATCCAGATAAAATCTGCGATCAGATTTCTGATACCATTCTGGATGCCCTACTGACACAAGACCCTAGCAGCCGTGTCGCTGCTGAAGTAGTAGTTAACACTGGTTTGGTGCTAATCACTGGTGAAATAACCACCAAAGCCAATGTGAATTTCGTCAATCTCGCCCGCAAAAAAATTGCCGAAATTGGCTATACCAATGCTGATAATGGCTTTTCTGCTAACAGCACCAGCGTTCTGCTGGCTTTAGACGAACAATCACCCGATATTGCCCAAGGTGTTAACACCGCCCAAGAAACTCGCCAACAAGATAGTGATGAGCTATTCGACAAAATTGGTGCAGGCGATCAAGGTATAATGTTCGGTTTTGCTAGCAACGAAACACCAGAACTGATGCCCTTACCCATCAGTCTCGCCCACCGCATTGCTCGCCGATTGGCAGCAGTTCGTAAAACAGGCGAATTGTCATACCTGCGTCCTGACGGTAAAACCCAAGTAACTGTGGTCTACGAAGATGGGCGGCCAGTAGGTATTGATACTATTCTAATTTCCACCCAGCATACAGCTACTATTGGGGAAATTACGGATGAGGCGGCTGTACAAGCCAAGATTAAACAAGACCTCTGGTCGGCAGTAGTCGAACCTGTTTTTGGCGATATTGACATTAAGCCTAACGATCTGACGCGTTTTTTAGTTAACCCCACTGGCAAATTTGTCGTTGGTGGCCCTCAAGGAGACTCTGGTCTGACAGGACGGAAAATAATTGTTGACACCTACGGTGGTTATTCACGACATGGTGGCGGCGCTTTTTCTGGCAAAGACCCCACGAAGGTAGACCGTTCTGCGGCTTATGCGGCTCGCTATGTGGCGAAAAATATTGTCGCTGCTGGGTTAGCAGAAAAAGTTGAAATCCAGCTATCTTATGCTATTGGTGTAGCGCGACCAACAAGCATTTTGGTAGATACCTTTGGCACTGGCAAAGTTGATGAAGAAACCTTACTGGAATTAATCAACAAACACTTTGAACTGCGTCCAGCAGGGATTATCCATACCTTTAACTTACGCAACTTACCAAGTGAACGAGGCGGACGTTTTTATCAGGACGTCGCGGCTTACGGTCATTTTGGGCGGGCTGATTTAGACTTGCCTTGGGAACAGACCGATAAAGCCGAATTGTTGAAGCAAGCAGCAAACGAATCTCTTTCGGCAGTAGTTGCTAAAGCGCTAACTTAGACTCATACGCGACTACAAAAACTTAGTTTATATATCTGAGGGTATAGGCAACTTCAAAAATTGCCTATACCCTTATTTCTCTTTCAATTGTCGCACGAAAGGCGGGAGTATCCCAACCGTTTTATTTTCAAAGCAGGTTTATTGTGTTGCGTTCAGACAAAAATGAGAGAATGAACAAACGAACCACATTCGCGCAGCGTCTCGTTAGAGAAGAACGCAAAGGTAAGAGGTTTGTAAAGGGCTTTTGCGTCACTCAAGTGGTTTTTGGAAAAATTAGATGCTCTCCGAAATCTGAAATTAATCATGTTAAGGTTTTAAGCCAGCACCTTGGATGCTAACTGGTTTTTGGTCATCTCCTTAGTGTCTAGATGCCCGACTCCCCTCAGCGACCGATTTCGACATCTTCAAGGATGCCGAGTGCATCAGGGACAAGGACAGCTGCGGAGTAGTAGTTTGTAACGAGGTAGGAGATAATGGCCTTTTCGCTGATGCCCATGAATCGGACAGACAAACTGGGTTGGTATTCATCCGGGATACCAGTTTGATGTAAGCCAATCACACCCTGATCTTTCTCACCAGTGCGGAGTATGAGGATAGAACTGGTCTGGTTCTTGGTAATCGGAATCTTGTTACAGGGAAAAATCGGTACATTGCGCCACGTGATTATTTTGCTCCCATCCGTGTCGATGGTGTCTGGATAGATGCCTCGACGGTTGCACTGGCGACCGAAGGCTGCAATAGTGCGGGGATGAGCCAGGAAGAACCTCGACTTCCGCCGACGGGTGACTAATTCATCAAGGTCATCGGGAGTGGGGGGGCCAGTGCGGGTGTAGATGCGCTGTTTGAGGTCGGCGTTGTGCAACAATCCAAATTCGCGGTTGTTGATCAACTCGTATTCTTGACGTTCCCGCAATGCCTCAATCGTCAGGCGCAATTGTTCTTCCGTCTGGTTGTACGGTTGATTGTACAGATCCGCAACACGAGTATTCACTCGCAACATAGTCTGAGCAATGCTTAACTGATATTCGCGGGGTGAGAGTTCGTAGTCAACAAATGTTCCCGGTAATGTCGTCTCAATGCTATGACTGGTTGATAACGTGATCGCAGCTTCCCCATACTTGTTTTGTGGAAGTTCTGCGCGAGTCCTAAATTGTTCAACCTGAGCCTGCAACGCTTGCGACTGGTTGAGCAGTTGCCGAAATGCCTGTTGTGGTAGCACTAATACGGTGCATCGGGTCACAGCTTGGACTGTGAACTTCCAATTGCTTTCTGAATCCACCAACACGCGATCGCCAAAATAATCACCGTCAGCTAGCATATCCAATAGAGGCTGCTCGTCATACTTGCCAATACCAATCTTGTTTGCTTTGCCATGTGCGATCAAGAAAAGCTGATTGGCTGGCTGACCTGACTGGACAATGATATCACCAGGTGCGAACTCCTGCTGAACAAACCGACTTGCCAACGCCCTCAGCACCTCGGTGTCGTCAAATCCTCGCAGCAAGGGCAACTCACCAAGTTCTTGGGGAATCACCTGCACCTCGGCTCCGGTGTTAGAGAAACTCAACCGTCCATCACCCACCGTATAGGTCAACCGACGGTTCAGCCGATAAGTGCCACCCTTCGTCTGCACCCACGGCAACATCTTCAATAACCACCGTGACGTAATTTCCTGCGTCTGCGGTGCAGATTTGGTGGTCGTGGACAAAGTACGCGCAGCATCT
Organism: Nostoc sp. C110; assembly: GCF_043099725.1. Lineage (GTDB taxonomy): Bacteria > Cyanobacteriota > Cyanobacteriia > Cyanobacteriales > Nostocaceae > Nostoc > Nostoc muscorum_A. Next base: position 3,894,242 of record NZ_CP171148.1, read on the forward strand.
TTACTCAAACTCAGTTGAGGTTGTCCACTCTCAACATTTAAATTTGATTCGATAAAATCCGTCATCACCCCATCCTCTAGTTACTAATAAAAGTGCATCAAGAGTGCCGAGGGACTTCCAAATAAAAAAATATACAACTTTTCTTGTGGGGTGGGCGACACGATAGCCCGTGGAAAGGGGCGGACAAGATGTCCACCCCACAAGAGTGGATAATTTATTTCTTGGTAATCCCTGAGTTAAAGACCGCCTACTTTCTTGTAGGGGATCAAAAGTCAGCCCTAATTTTTACTCACTCAGCACTCCTGATATTTAGCGCCCGATTTCAACATCTTCGAGGATGCCAAGTGCGTCAGGAGTGAGGACGGCTGCGGAGTAATAAGCAGTCACGAGGTAGGAGATGATCGCCTTTTCGCTTATGCCCATGAATCGAACAGATAAACTGGGTTGGTATTCATCGGGGATACCCGTTTGATGTAAGCCGATCACCCCTTGTTTTTCTACACCAGTGCGGAGCAAAAGGATAGAACTGGTGCGGTTATTGGTAATGGGGATCTTATTGGAAGGAAAAATGGGTACGCCGCGCCAAGATGTAACCTGAACGCCGTTCACATCTACGCTTTGTGGATAAAGACCTAGGCGGTTGGCCTCACGACCGAAGGCAGCGATCGTGCGGGGGTGAGCCAGGAAGAATCCCGGCTCCTTCCATACTGTCGCTAACAGCTCGTCCAAGTCGTCGGGGGTGGGTGCGCCGCTACTGCTGTAGATACGCTGTTTGAGGTCGGCATTGTGCAGTAACCCGAATTCGCGGTTGTTGAGCAACTCGTGTTCTTGACGTTCCCGCAATGCCTCGATAGTCAGCCGCAGTTGTTCTTCAGTCTGGTTGTACGGTTCGTTGTACAGATCGGCTACTCGGGTACTTACTCGCAACACCGTTTGAGCAATGCTCAACTCATATTCCCTGGGTTTGAGTTCGTAATCGGCGAAGGTTCCCGGCAACTCAGCCTCTTGGGGATGATTAGCTGCCAGCTCAATAGCGGCTTCACCTTGGGGAGTCTGTGGCTGGCTCAGGCGAACGCGGAACTGTTCAACATGAGTTCGCAATTCCTCGGACTGATCGATCGCCCTCTCAAACGCCGCTTGGGGCAGTGACAAAACGATGGTTCTAGTAATCGCCTTGAGGGTGTACTGCCAAGTATCCTCGGACTGCACCACAGTTTCATCGCCGAAATGGTCGCCGTCAGCTAGCACATCGAACACGATCTGCTCGCCATACTTGCCAACACCAATCTTGTTTACCTTGCCACGAGCAATCAGAATTACGCGATCGGCAGGCTGGCCAAGTTCAACGATTACATCATCTGGGGCATACTCCTGCTGAACAAACTGGTTTGCCAAACCGGTCAAAACGTCAAGGTTGTTAAACCCTCGTAGTAAGGGCAACTCAGTAAGTTCTAAGGGAATCACCTGCACCGTTGCTCCGGTGTTGGTGAAAGTCACCCGCCCATCACCCACGGAATAACTCAACCGACGGTTGACCCGATAGGCACCACCTTTCGTCTGCACCCACGGCAACAACTTCAATAACCACCGCGATGTAATTTCCTGGGTTTGCGGTGCAGATTTGGCCGTTGTTGCCAAATTACGCGCCGCTGCTGTACTCAAGGTTAAATGGGGCTGCTGATCTTCTACATTCAAATTCGGGTCGTTAGAATATGTCACAACTTAATCCTCCACTTTTTAGTTACTGAAAAAACCGATCTCACGCGATCGCATACTGACCTTGAACCAATTCACGGACAAAAAAACCTGACCTTAAACCCTCACCGAGCCAATACGCCTAGCAGAAGTCCCCAGCCCTCTGGGCCCACTAAGTAGCCGCCCTGCTAACGAATTACGCAATTCAAATTCCTTATAGCGGTCTACCGTTATATGCCACTTGAGGACACCGCACATCCACTGCTCTAGTTTCTTGACGTATCCGAGCAGTTTCTCGCGGGTACTTGCATCCAGGTCGAAATCATCGAAAAGAACTGGCAGTTCGGTGGCGACGATGAGTTGAAACTGGAGCGCCCTAGAGGTCATCAGGTTGTTGACAACTTCAACGGCCTGCGGCAAATCGCAGTTGAGGAAATTCTGAACGACCAGCACACAGTTATGGATTTCGCCCTCGAATTCGATTTCTTTCTGATAGGAAAAGATATCGTTGGTTAAACAGGCGTAATCGGCGGCGGAATTATCTAGCGATCGCATCGTTCGGGTGCGGTAAATCTCCTGCGGGATCTCGTTGCCCTGAGCTAGTCGGGACAGACTCATGGTCAGATCCGAGCCAAAAGTCTTACGGCGCATCTCAACATAATCTATCGGGTCGGGAATTCGATTTTGAATCTGGTTGGCGAGTTCCCACACCCAGCTGTCAGTCATATCCTGGATTGCGCGGCGGAACTGAGTCCGCGCGTTGGCAGACATGGGGCCAGCTGTGCGAGACCAAATATCTGCCAAGCCCGCTTCTACCGGATTGGTCGGAACCTCGCTGGGGGTGGATTCATCCAGAGGCATAAACGCCGACAGTCGGGCGTTAAATACTTTTGCACCAGCCATGTTGCGGTTATTCCCGTAGAGCGCCGGGAAGTAATCGTCGGCATAGGTTCCCCAAACAAGCCAGCAGGCTGTCAGATTCAGCTCAGGGCCAGATCCATTCGGATGGATCAATGCACCGCAAAGAGCTACATCGGCAACATCAAACTTGTGGTCATCCCAGATGACGGCATCAGGAATCCCAGGTAATGATTCCAGCATCCCCATCTGACGCGCCCATTCCTTGGAATGCTTCCGCGCGGCATTGAGATGGGGATTCAAGCTTGTAGTGAAGGGCATGTAAAACTTCGGCAGTGTTACTGGCCCGACAGCCTGGTATGGAACGTGAGTAAAGCTTTTGAACCTTCCTAAACCCAAGGCGGCGTATAACGATCCAATCCGCGCAGCCGATGTGCCTAGCCCTGTGGGGCCTCCCAGAAATGGCGTGGATGTCTGAGAATTTTCTCCTCCCTTGTTCATGTAACGGCTCGATCGCATGTGCCACTCGTGACCGCCCGACTGCCAGTCCTGAAGTCCTTTGATATAAAGGAGAACGTTCACACGAGCCACTGGGTCTAGTCCATACTCCTCAAAGAGAGGGGGCAACTCGGTGACGGCAGTGTTATCAAACTGGTATAACCGCGAGGTTAGCAGTTCGTTGGTGAGGTTAGCCGCCTCCTGGGTACTCACATTCAAGAAGCGCTCCAAGACCAACACGCAGTTGGCATTTTCGCCTTCATCCTCTACTTCTCTCTGGTAGGAGAAGAGGTCGTTGCGAAGATGCACTCCATCGGCAAATGTGTCTTTGAGTACACGCATTGGCCGAGTCGAGGCAATGTCAGCCGGAATCTCTATAAATACGGCGTGTTCGACGAGATCCGCTGACCACGGAGCGCCGCCAACCTTGCGGCGCATTTCGATGTATTCGATAGGGTTAGCGACTCGATCCTGGTTGATATTGGCAAGTTCCCACAGAGACTCTTCCAGGAGGTTCTTGGTGCTCTCAAAGAATCTAAGTCGCCAGTCCACAGATTTAGTAAACGCGGTGCGAGACCACAGGTCGGCCAAGCCACACTCCACGGGGTTGGTAGGTGCTGGGGGGGTTTCGGTGGGGTAAATCGGCATGAACATTGGTAGTCTGCCGAGATACTCCTTCGCCCCAGCCATGTCTTGGGTGCGCTTATAGATTTCAAGGAAGTGATCGTCGAAAAAGAACACCCAAACATACCAATCGGTCACTAGGTCAAGCTCTGTCCCTGGCGCATCTGGATGGGTATAGGAGCAAAGCAAGGCGTAGTCGTGAGCATCAAATGTGCGCTCGTCCCAGATAATCGAGCTTTCCGCTTCCTCTTCTGAGCCAAGTATCCCCATCTGGTAAGCCCAAGCTTTGGAATGCGATCGCGCCGCTTCCAGGTTTGGGTTCAGCCGCGCGGGCCAAGGCATGTAAAATTCTGGCAGTTCAAAGGGTTGCATGATCTGCGCGTAACCTCCTCTGGAGTCTTCTTGCTGTCTTCATTTCGTGGCTGAGATTGGCAATTGATGAGCATCTTCACCAATCGCGCTATGTCCTCACGTGTAGTTTTCTGGTGGTAGCTCGTAATTAGGGACTTCCAAGAAATAAATTATCCAAAACGAACCACAGAGACGCAGAGAACACAGAGGAAGAAGAAATAGAGAGTATTTTTGCGTCAGTTTTGGGATATTTTTTATTTGGAAGTCCCTTAAGGGAATAATTTGAAGAAGAAATCAGAATTCAGGAGCAAAGCTAAAGATACTCCGCCTTTGGTCAGAATCAATCAGTAAGCAATTCAAACCCGCAACTGATAGCGCAGTTTCTCGTAGAGAATTCAGAGAATGAATTCTGACTCCTGAATTCTGTTTCTATAAAATGCTCTTCAGTCCAGATAAAAAGCTATGTGAGTTTTAGCTCAAGTTTTCTATACCCAAAGAGAGGAGATTTGAAAAATCTGTTTGAGTTATTACTCATTTCAGATGATGGCAAATGAATGTTTCTTAATTTATGGTGTTCTCATAATCTTTCATGGTTATAGAAAAAAAGCAATACGTAGGCTCAAGCATTTAAACAGATAGTTAAATTCAAAATTGAACAATTAGAAGACAGTTAAGACAGTTAAGCGGATAGTTAAATTAATTAGAAGACAGTTAAGACAGTTAAGCGGATAATTAAACTATTTAAGACAGTTATTAAACAATAATTACTGATTGTAAATCTTTGCAACTAAAGCAATATGGCTCAGTTCATCCACAAACAAATTAGAGGCTGTAAACCCAAAACTATATAAGTCAGCCCAATGATGATATATATGAAAAAACTGTGGTTTCGCTAGATGTTTTGGACGTGATGTCTTTCTATTAAATTTTGTTTTTGTTTCAGTACACAGAAACCAAAAAACTTTAAAAATCACAACTGCGATCGCTGCTAGAATCAAAAAACCAACATTGCAACCAGCACTTTTAACCACAAACCCAGCTAGCAGATTAGATTTATTACAGAATTCAGCAAAATGGGAAAGGGTTAATAGAAAGCCCTTTCCCTCTCTTACAAAAGCTGCACTTGTGTGAAATAACAATAAGATTCCCCGCTTTTTTAATAAGTTGGGAATCTTAGTCTTTCCAGTTAGTCTGAACAAATTATATTTGAATCAATACTTGACTAATTTGCGATCGCGATTAACTAATCAAGTATTTTTCTACTTTGTTACCTCTGCTCCCGCTTTGTTTGACTCATTAGATGAAGAAGTAGATTCTGTCTTCTCTGATTGCGTGTCACTCGTTTGTTGCAATTGGTTGAGATGAATGTTGTTCACTTGAACGACAAAGTATTCTAATGCTTGACTTGCCTTTTGTTGCTGTTGGCTTTCGTCAGACACATCATAACAACGATAAGGTGGAGTTACACCCAATATAAATTTTTCTTGTTCAGCTTCTAACAATTCAACTGCTGTGTTAGCAGCAAGAGAATTCTTTTGAAAAGGAAAAGAGGTAACTATACTGGCAACTATAGAAGCAATAGCTGGGCAGAGTACAGGCAGCCATTTGAGCCAAGCTTGTCCTGCTTCTAATTTGTCTACCAAAACTAAAATTGGTGTGACTCCTGATAAAATCACTGTCGCAATTTGCAAACTATAGTAAAGGTTCCTTGATACACCCCTAATTTTTTTATAATCGTCAATCAAGTCTTGGCTGTATTGTAAAGCCTTTCCTCTTGTTAGAGTAAGTGTTTCTTTATCCCAAGAATTAGGGCTAGTTAATAGATAACTATACAGTTCAGCTTTTTTGGTGAGTTCTGACTGATAAGCTGCCTTCTTATAGTTCTGGAATACTTGTCTATTGATAAGTAACAAAAAAAATAAGAACGTTAGAGCTATTGCTCCAGAAATGACAACTGTTTTATCTTCGTAAAGAAAAACAATAAAGAGTGCAGAAGAAACAAAAGCTGCAAGTAATAGATACTCAATTACCTTTAAGTTAAATAACTTTTTTTCCTCTGATGTCGAGGATAAATTTTCAATCCTATCGGAAATTTTATTTTGGTTTCTTTGATTAAGATTAGGTAATTCAGAAGTAGTCATTGCCTCTTACTCAATTCGTTATTGGGTAACATGTAGCATTGAAGAAGAATTCAGAAGTCAGAAATGTTTCTTTCTGTTCACGTAAAATTATTTAGATCCAGGAAGTCTAATTAATCCTAACCATACATACATTTGATTGATAATGCAAGGCTTTTTTGATAGTAATTTTACGTAGTCTATTAAACACTTTTGATACAATTTGCGTGCTTGTCCCAAAAAATATATGATTTGGACTTTGCAATAGTCGAATTGTTTTTTGGGGAATTTTAAGCCTATCGGGGGTGTTAAGCTGTCGTATCGAGATTGGCAGACAACTATTTCGACAGGAAATTATGCAAGATTCTCTGATTTATCAAGATATCCTTCAGAGAGGAAGATAGCAGGAAGCGCTAGCACTGATAAGATGCGAACAATTGCAGAAATTAACGAGAAAATCATCCGCCAACGTGCGGTAGTGTTGACAACTGAAGAGTTAAAAGCACGAGTTGTAGAAATTGGTGTTACTAAAGCGGCTAAAGAAGTTGATGTAATTACCACTGGTACATTTGAGCCGATGGAATCAAGCGGTGCAATTATCAATCTCGGACACACTGACCCTCCGATCAAAATTCGTCGTTGCTGGTTAGATGGCGTACCAGCATACTCTGGTTTTGGGGCAGTAGATTTATATTTGGGTGCGAGTTGTGCTGTGGAGACGACAGACGGAGAAGAAGTCCGAGAACGTGGCGGGGGTCATGTAATCGAAGATTTGATCGCTGGTAAAGCTATACACGTAAAAGCGCAAGGACAAGTAACAGATTGTTACCCCAGAGCAAGTTTTGAGACTACAGTTACCCGTGAAACGATAAATCAGTTTTATTTATTCAATCCACGTAATCTTTATCAAAATTTTATTGTTGGTGTAAACGGTGGCGATCGCCCCCTGTTCACCTATCTGGGCCCTTTACAACCGCGTTTGGGGAATGCCGTTTACTCTAATCCCGGTGCTATTTCCCCCTTACTCAACGATCCTGATTTGCAACTCGTTGGTATAGGGACTCGAATTTTTTTAGGTGGCGGTATTGGTTATGTCGCCTGGGAAGGCACTCAGCACTTCCCCTTACAAAAACGTTTAGCTAATCGTACACCAATTGGACCTTCTGCGACTTTAGCTTTAATTGGTGATGCCAAACAAATGGATGCTCATTGGGTGCGGGGTTGTTACTTTAAAAGTTATGGCCCCTCATTGATGTTAGGAGTTGGTGTTCCACTCCCTGTATTAAATGAACAAGTAGTTGAACACTGCGCTGTACAGGATAAAGACTTAGTAGCCCCAATCGTAGATTTTTCCATTCCCCGGCGCGTTCGTCCCACTTTTGGTTTGGTGAGTTATGCCCAACTCAAATCTGGGAGGATCACTATTGAGGGCAAAGCTGTACGCTCTGCCCCCCTAGCGAGTTTGTTTTTTTCTAGGCAAGTCGCCCTAGAGTTGAAAAAGTGGATCGAAGCAGGGACATTTACCCTCACAGAGCCAGTTTCTCCAATTCCGATGGAGCGATCTTTTCTACCCCAAGACCGTCGAACGGATTTTTGATCTTGGGGCAAGGGGGACAAGGGGACAAGGGGACAAGAGGTGAGAACTTGAAACAAGTCTTTCCCCTTGTCCCCAATTCTCCTTGTCCCCAATTCCCAATTCCCAATTCCCAATTCCCAATTCCCAATTCCCAATTCCCAATTCCCTACTCTTGAGTCGGTTTTGGTCGCTTGATGGGTTTAGGAGCAGGCGTTTTTGGTATAGGTTTTGACACCACAGAGGTGTCTCCGCCTGTGCCTGTTTTCTTGATGGGACGCGGAGTTTCGCCGCTGCGTCTGGGGGGGAATGGTCTTCTACCACCAGCACCAGCACCACCGCTACCGCCAGCACGAGGGCCACCTCTGAATGGTGGTTTGCGTTTTTTGGGCAAGTCAGCGATCGCTTCAGCTTTTTCTACGATCAAAACATCAGCTTCTCGCTTGGCTTGGAAATCCCAGAACTTTCCTACCGCTTTGGTGGTCAGGACACCCCTCAATTTCAACTTGAAATACTTGGGTTTGTCAGTTGGTTTGCGTGCAGCCTGCCTAATTTTGACTACCAAACTCTTAGCGTCAAAAGATTGGTATACTACTTCACCACGAACAGAAAAACCACCATCAGCTACTTCTGATGAGGGGATCGCGGGAATTGTGCTTAATTCAGAATTTTCGGATAAGCCATCATCAATTGTCTGTGACTCTTGCAACTCTAAATCTGATTCGTCCTCATCTGTTGAGCTTTTAGCCAGATTTTCTGGCTCCCAAACTCCAACGATTTGGATGTGCAAGGTGTCATTTTCTTGTCTTGTACGTGGATATACTACCCACAAATGTTCTTTTTCTAAGTCTAGATGATTCTTGACTAAGCTCATAATCCGCCCTAGGAGGACGGCATTGAGTTCTACTCCATCTGTGGTTAGTAGCGTACCTTGAGTAAATTGTTCGCTGCTAGCATGATAGCGACCCCGGACTAATCCGATCGCTCGGTACTGCATCGGTTCGCTGGGAGGCGGAATCGGTTGCTGTCGATTGACTAAGTTCCCATTTGAGTCAGTCTCGCTGGGGTTGACAGGCGAATTTTCAAGTTTAGAGGGCTTGGGTACTATGTGAACATTAGAGGCAGCCTCTATGTTATTTGAGCCTTGGTTAGAGGCAGAAGAATTGGAGGATTCAGGCAACGGCATCAGGTCGGAATTCATAAAAACTCCTTGCGGCGGAGACACATCCCATTGTGGGATTTTATAAAGGTAGCTGGAAAGAGCATTTGTGCGATTGATGAAAGTATATTTGCTTTTCACAAATTCACACTAGGGTACTCTACACAATCCTAAAGGCGCTAAATTTAGTGTTTGTACATTAAACGTGTAATTTAGCGCCTTTACACTAGTTTCGGAAGCATATCATAGCTACAATTCTGACGGCTCCTCCTAAAGTCATCACTTACTTTAGCAGTGTAAATAGTTAATTGTTATAAAATTCACAGGCAATTGGCGATATTCCGCAAAGTTTTGGAAATTTATAACTTTACGATTTGTGTAAATGATAATGTCATTAGAGTTCAGGAGGAAGACAAAACTGTGCATCAAACACGCAATCGCTGGATAGTTCAAGTCGTCTTGGCGCTGGCAGTTCTTGCTTTTGTGGGTGTTTCGGTGATTCCCATAATTGGAGCATTTAATAATACGCCATCCTCAAACCAAAATACCGCTAGCACCAGAGGCACTTTGCCCTCTGCTGACCAAAAATCAAAATTGGAAGATGAAGTACGGGGTTATGAACTGGTTTTGCAAAGGGAACCAGAAAATCAGACTGCGCTTAAGGGCTTATTGCAGGCGCGTCTACAACTACTGAGTCAAAAAGAAAAAAGTGAGGTTAAACCAGCTGATATCCAAGTTGTCATTGAACCCCTGGAAAAGCTAGCCAAGCTAAATCCCGAACAGTCAGAATATTCAGTGTTACTAGCTCAAGCTAAACAGCAAATAGGCGATCGCGAAGGAGCCGCTCAAGCTTATCGCACAATTTTGTCTACCAAACCTGGCGATTTGAAGGCTTTGCAAGGAATGGTGGCTTTGTTAATCAGTCAGCAACGCCCGGAAGCAGCTATTGGTTTGCTGCAAGAAACCCTCTCGAAAGCAGCCCAAGCAAATACAATTCAGCCTGGAAGTGTAGATACAGTAGCCGTGCAGGTGCTGTTAGGTTCTGTTCATGCTTCCCAGAAACGCTACGCTCAAGCTAGCTCTGTATATGACCAGGCAATTAAGAAAGATCCTAAAGATTTTCGCCCCGTTGTGGCAAAAGCGATGCTCTTGAAACAACAGGGCAAAGACGCAGATGCAAAACCCTTATTTGATAGTGCCGCAGCTTTAGCACCTGCTCAATACAAAGACGAAATTAAAAAGGCAGGAATGACTTCCCCCATTCCTAATTCGGCCGTATCTCCCGCGCCTTCATTGAAAAGTACTCCGAAGTAATGGGAATTGGGGATTGGGAAGAGGACTTGGGGACAAGGAGAATTGGGGACAAGGGGAAAGACTTGTTTCAAGTTCTCACCTCTTGTCCCCCCTTGCCCCCTGCTCCCCTTATGCTCCTTCAATGGCAGCTACGACACCAAAGACTAAAAACAGACATCCGCCAACAAAGGTGAGTTGACGCTCAGAAATGCGTCCGGCAATCATTTTGCCACCAATAACTGCGATCGCAGCACAAATGGCATGTCCTAAAATTGCACCTACTGTCACTCCAATGGGATTATTACCTGCGGCTAGGGCAATTGTGGCAATTTGGGTGCGATCGCCCCACTCTGCCATAAATGTCAATATAAAGGCTTCTATGACAATTGCTAAGGAAGTCTTTTTCTTTGGTAACTCCAAATCTGCTTGTTTCACCGCAGCTTCGGCTTCTTGTACAACTTCCGTATCACAAGCAGCCGAGGACATCTTACTAGCGTCATATAACAGCTTGATACCAAAGGCAAGAAACAAAACTATTTCGGCGTAATGAATATAAGCTTTTGGCAATAAAGATACCGCTTGTCCAAATAGCACCGAAAGGATGGTCATCGCAGCCAAAGCGGCTGTCACACCTATAAATACCAGCCGCCGTGGGTGGTGCATTGCCAAAATCACAGCAATAAAAAATGTTTTATCGCCTAATTCGGAAACTGTAATTAATAATAAACCTGCGGTAAAAGCTGTTAACACTCTCTCAAGCTCCTGAAGAATCCTTTACCGATGTGAAGCTTGATGAGAACCAAAAGACCTCACCAAGTTTACACTTTTCGGTGTGAACTTAGTGAAGGTCTCGCTTTCAAATATTTATTATTCGCCACCTGAACCAGGCTCATCGCCAGTATGTTGATTCAGATGTACTGGCTTTCAAGTTTTTTTGCCAGCAGCTACTCCCCTTCTATGCAAAATGCATTGTACGTTTTTTGCCAAAATAAGTCAAGAGTAGGGAATGGAGAGCTATCACATGTGATTTGTATTATCTGTTTCTACCAATGCTTGCTTTGGTTAGCTTTGGTTAGGCAATCACAGTAATATTTTCACTAGTAAGCAACGCTTGATTCGAGAACTGTGCTATCTGAACTTGTGCTGTACCACCAACGCCATCTTGATCAAAGAATAGGTTCCCCGTAGTTTGATCATAGATGAAGCGATCGCCTGCGGTTGTCGCACTAGTCCCAAGTTGGAATAAGCTCGAATCAAGTATTGTATCCTGAGATTGCCCCAGTCCAAATTCTGCTTTGGAAACTAAGATAGTATCATCTCCAATAGTAAAACCAGTGATGATATCATAGTTTCCAGTCAGGGGATAAGTCAGCTTGAAACTATCTTGACCACTTCCACCAGTGACTACATCGTTTGGGGTATCGTTAATATCATTGACTACGATTGCGATCGCTTCCTCGTAGAATAAGCCGCCCTGATCTGTAGTGCGTAAACGGATGTTGTAGCTATTTTTGGTTTCATAGTCGGGTGAGACATTAATTTGTAACTCGTTACCTACAATTGTGAAGACGCTGTTATCGGTGCTGTCTATACCTGAAACTAAAGTGTAAGTGTGGGTGTCGTCTGGATCAGCGTCAATGGTGCTAAAGTTGCCAATTACTGTGTTGGCAGGAACATTCTCGTCAACACTAGTGTTACTCAGGCTCAGGTCAGTGGGAGTATTGTTCAGGTCAAGCTGAAAAAGTTCTTGCCCAGTGTTCCCATTGTCTGCAAAAAAGTAGAGCTTGCCATTGATGTAAGTGAGGTTGTTAGGGTAAGAGCTACTTGTGCCAGAGAACATATCCTTGACGCAGACGGTACCAGCCTCAGTGCCATCACTCTTCCACAGTTCAGTTCCCCCACTGCTGTCGGAGGCGCTGAAGTAGAGCGTGCCATTGACATTGGTCAGATTTTGCGGATTTGAGCTACCACTACCAGAGAAAATATCCTTAACGCGAACAGTACCATCTTCCGTACCATCACTCTTCCACAGTTCATTGCCCCCACTCATGTCAGTGCCTCTGAAGTAGAGCGTGCCATTGACATTGGTCAGATTTTGCGGATTTGAGCTACCTGTACCAGAGAAAATATCCTTGACGCGGACAGTACCAGCCTCAGTGCCATCACTCTTCCATAGTTCATTGTCTCCACTGCTATCGATAGCACTGAAGTAGAGCGTGCCATTGACATTGGTCAGATTTTGCGGATTTGAACTACCTGTATCAGAGACAATATCCTTGACGCGGACAGTACCAGATTCTGTACCATCACTCTTCCACAGTTCGTTGCCGCCACTATTGTCGGTTGCAACGAAGTACAACGTGCCATTAATATTGGTCAGATTTTGCGCGTAAGAGCTACCTGTACCAGAGAAGATATCCTTGATGCGGACAGTACCAGATTCTGTACCATCACTCTTCCATAATTCCCGGCCTCCACTGCTGTCGGTTGCACTAAAGTACAGTGTGCCGTTGACATTGGTCAGATTTTGGGGATTTGAGCTACCTGTACCAGAGACAATATCCTTGACGCGGACAGTACCATCTTCCGTGCCATCACTCTTCCATAGTTCTCTACCCCCACTGCTGTTGGTGGCAACGAAGTACAGCGTGCCGTTGATATTCGTCAGAAAGTTAGGGTCAGAGCCACCCATACCAGAGAAGATATCCTTGACGCGGACAGTACCATTTTCCGTGCCATCACTTTTCCATAATTCATTGCCCCCACTGCTGTCGGAAGCACTGAAATAGAGCGTGCCGTTGACATTAGTCAAATTTTGCGGATTTGAGCTACCACTACCAGAGAAGATATCCTTGACGCGGACAGTACCATTTTCCGTGCCATCACTCTTCCATAGTTCATTACCTCCACTACCGTCGGTGGCTCTAAAGTACAGCGTGTCATTGACATTTGTCAGAAAATACGGATCAGAAGAGACTGTGGCAGTATTAATATCTTTAACGCGGACAGTACCATCCTCCGTGCCATCACTCTTCCACAGTTCACTACCCTCACTGCTGTTAGTAGCTCTGAAATAGAGCGTGCCGTTGACATTGGTCAGATTTTGCGGATTTGAGCTACCCGTACCAGAGAAGATATCCTTGACGCGGACAGTACCAGCTTCAGTACCATCACTCTTCCATAGTTCATTGCCGCCATTGCTGTCAGTAGCACTGAAATACAGCGTACCGTCGACATTAGTCAGAGAGTTAGGATTAGAGCTACCCGTACCAGAGAAAATATCTTTGACGGGGACAGTACCAGCTTCAGTACCATCACTTTTCCACAGTTCAGTTCCCCCATTACTGTCGATGGCACTGAAGTACAGTGTGCCATTAACATTGGTCAAAAAGCTAGGGTTAGAGCTACCTGTACCAAAGAAAATATCCTTGACACGGACAGTACCAGCTTCAGTACCATCACTTTTCCACAGTTCAGTTCCCCCACTGCTGTCGGTGGCACTGAAGTAGAGCGTGCCATTGACATTGGTCAGATTTTGCGGATTTGAGCTACCTGTACCAAAGAAAATATCCTTAACACGGACAGTACCAGCTTCAGTACCATCACTCTTCCACAGTTCAGTTCCCCCACTACTGTCGATCGCTCTAAAGTACAATGTGCCGTTGACATTGGTCAGATTTTGCGGATTTGAGCTACCTGTGCCAGAGAAAATATCTTTAACGCGGACAGTACCATCTTCCGTACCATCACTCTTCCATAGTTCATAGCCACCACTGCTGTCAGAGGCACTGAAGTAAAGTGTGCCGTTGACATTGGTCAGATTTTGCGGACTAGAACTACCAGTACCAGAGACAATATCCTTGACGCGGACAGTACCAGCCTCAGTACCATCGCTCTTCCACAGTTCACAGCCACCACTGCTATCAGTAGCACTGAAGTAAAGTGTGCCATTGACATTGGTCAGATTTTGCGGAGTTGAGCTACCAGTACCAGAGAAAATATCCTTGACGCGGACAGTACCAGCTTCGGTACCATCACTCTTCCATAGTTCAGAGCCACCAGTGCTGTTGATCGCTCTAAAGTAAAGTGTGCCGTTGACATTGGTCAGATTTTGCGGAGTTGAGCTACCCGTACCAGAGAAAATATCCTTAACAATGACGGTATCAGCCTCGTTGCCATCACTCTTCCACAGTTCATAGCCACCACTGCTGTCAATGGCAACGAAGTACAGCGTGCCATTGACATTGGTCAAATTTTGCGGGTTAGAGGAAACTCCACCAGTATTTATATCTTTAACGAGGCTAATCGATGCTTCTTCTGCTGCCATAAACGTTTTTCCTTAAACCTTTGGATAAAAATCACAAGCGAAATCAGGCGTTGGTTGAATGCTCCTGTTTCTTGCTTGCAAGTATGCGCTCATCGAATGCCTTAGCTTCGCTTTTTTACAATTAAACAGCCTCAGTAAAGATGTGGAATTTGATCAACAAAGAAATTAGAAGTCAGGAGCATTAATTAACAAGAAGGTTAAGCAACTGGCAAATGAATCAAAGGGTTTAAGATCCTCTACTTTAGTGGTCTTCAATGGCAGTACTGAATCCTTGCATTAATTGATTCTGAATTCTTTCTTTATATTAAAGATATAAAGCCAATCTATTAGGGGATCAAATCCGTGAGCCTCTAGTAGAGAATGTTTTTTGACTGGAAATCCTAATCTAGGAAGTACTGTGATATAGCCATTCTCTAAAATGCTATATACAATAGGGACAAATTAACGCGATCGTAATTCGTAATAGTCCTATGAAAAATGCACTTTTTGCTAAGTCAGAACTCATCATATAATTAATCTTCTTTGTTTTTATTGAAGATTATGTCAGAGTTATAGCTTACACAAAAAAGTGGCAATTAAACAAAGTTATTAATCAATTCAAAGGTGATTATTAAGTCACCTCAAGCATTTTTAGCCTGGACATAATGCTCATTTATTTAAAAAAGTGGATCGATAAATAGATAAATTATGTCCAAGGTTAAAGCCAAATTCTATCCCATCAAGCCAGTCCAACCAACTTAGCACTTAGTTGCCACATGCGATCGCCTTTGTCGTCATCACGAGCTTGAGGAGAAACCTTTTGAACAAAGGATTTACCATCTTCCTTCTGGCGATTTCCCCAACTCCAATACACACCGGATTGATTGTACTCAGGATCGGCAACCACCGCCGCAACTCGTTCTCCCGCCAACTCCTGAGACACATATCCCTTAGTGATGTACTTCTGGAATAATGGGAAGATTTTCTGAAATAGGGGATAGTGGTTTCTAAATAATGGCGTTTCTGCAACACATCCTGGATAGAGAGAGTTGAAGACGATACCAGTTGACTCGTGATAGCGCTGATGCAGTTCCCGCATTGTCAGCACGTTACAAACCTTGCTGTCTTTGTAAGCTTTGACTGGTTCAAATTTCTTGCCATCAATCATTGAGATCGGCTCTTTAAACCCTTCTGCAAAGCCCTGCAAATCGCCCAAGTCTGGACGCGGCGGAATCTTTCCACCCAGTTCGTCTGGATTGTGGGTAACAGTTCCCAAAATTACGAGCCTTGGCTCTGAAGATGACTTCTTCAGATCCTCTAGCATCAGGTTACACAAAAGGAAATGTCCCAGGTGATTTGTGGTGACAGTTAACTCGTAACCTTCTGGACTGCGTAAAGGCTCTTTTATTAAGGGCATATAAATTGCGGCGTTGCACACCAAAGCGTCTAGGGAGTGGCCGCTTGCTCGAAAGTTATTCACAAATTGTCGAACGCTATCCAAAGAGCCAAGATCGATATGCATGATAGTGTAGCTGCCCTGATGCGGGATTCCCACAGATTGGGCTGCCAGTTGAGCTTTGGCTACATCCCTACAGGCCATTACTACATACCATCCCCTTTCAGCAAGAGCCTTGGCAGCGTACAAACCGACCCCTGAAGAGGCACCTGTGATTACAACCGTTGACTTCCTATCCTGTACCATTGCTATTCAGACTCTGTTAATCACCTTTTTCTCTCTTCAGGATTTTACATCACTGAGTCACCACCTCTGTTATGGTTGGCGATCGCTTCTCACTAAATAACAGGTTATTTCAAATCTATAGCTGTGATTCAAATACAATTAGGCTCTAAATTAATAACTTAACTATTTATATTTTGAATCGAGGTAGACAAACTTTTTGTAGTCACCTCGATTTTCCATATAAATTTACCTTTAGCTAATACTTCCGCTCTTTTGGCTCAAACATAGTAATCGCTACCGGACGATATTGAATATCAATTCCGGCTGGTGAATAGTAAGCCATTGTGTGTTTCAAAAAGTTTGTATCATCTCGCTCGGAATAATCTTCGCGGAAATGAGCGCCCCGGCTCTCTTGACGATTCAGGGCTGATGCCAAAATAGTCTGTCCCACTATCATCAAACTTCGCAATTCCAAAGCTTCCACAAGTTCTGTATTCCAGCAACTACCTTTATCATCTAAATAAATTTGTGGATATTGCTGTTGGATTTCTGCTAATTTGTGTAGTCCTTCACTCATTAATGCCTCTGTGCGGAAAACGCCACAGTACTCAGTCATACAATCCTGGAAGGCTTGACGAACTTGGTTAATTCGATACTCTCCTGGTTGTTCTAGCAAAGATTGAATTTCTTGCTGGGCTTGGGTTACATAGCGTTGCTCATCTACAGAGGGTAACTTCCGTTTTTGGACGAATTTGGCGATCGCAGCTCCAGTTCTCTTGCCATAAACGACACATTCCAACAGGGAGTTACTACCAAGGCGATTGGCACCATGTACGGAAACACAAGATGTTTCGCCAGCCGCAAAGAAAGCATCAACTAAACCATCACCACTACTGCGGACTTGCCCATCAGTATTAACTGGGATACCACCCATACAATAGTGAATTGTTGGGCGGACTGGCATCGGTTGAGTTACCGCATCAACACCCACCAAACGATGCGCTTCTTCCCAACAGAAGGGGACGCGACTCATAATTTTTTCTTTACCCAAATGGCGGAGATCCAAATAGACAAAGGGGCCACCGGCGCTACCGTCGAGATGAATACCACGACCGGCGCGAATTTCATAAGCGATCGCGCGTGAGGTAATATCACGAGGAGCTAGTTCCATGCGGCTGGGTGCATAATTCGCCATAAAGCGATCGCCTTCACTATTAATCAGATACGCCCCTTCACCCCGTACCGCTTCTGAAATCAACACCCCTACGGGATATAAACCAGTGGGATGAAATTGGACAAATTCCATGTCTTCGAGGGGCAAACCTGCGATCGCAGTCATTGCTAAACCATCACCTGAAGAGGCGTAATCATTAGAGGTAGTATTATAAACCCGACCATAGCCTCCAGTGGCAAACATCACCGCCTTGGCTCGCACCACCTCTATATGTCCATCCAAAAGATGGAACATCACCACTCCTTTGGCCTCATTCTCTTCCAAAATGAGACGCATCACATACCATTCTTCATAGACTTGCACACCATAACGCCGCAAATTGTTAACCAATTCGTGCAAAATTGCGTGACCAGTCTTATCGGCAGCATAACAAGTGCGGTTGTGGGAATGTCCGCCAAAAGCTCGTTGGGCAATGCGACCATCGGGTAAGCGAGAGAATAAAACGCCTAGATGTTCCAAATCAATTACCACATCTGGCGCTTCTTGGGTGAGAATTGCCACAGCATCTTGGTCTGCCAAATAATCAGAACCCTTGACAGTATCAAAAGCATGTGCTTCCCAACTATCTTGGGAATCAACATTTTTTAGCGACGCAGCCATACCACCTTGAGCCGCCACCGAATGAGAACGAATTGGGTGTGTTTTCGCAACCACAGCAATATTTAAACTAGGATCAGTGCGAGCAATTTCCACCGCCGCACGACATCCCGCCAATCCACCCCCAACAATAATTACATCGTGTTCCAGCATAATTAGTCCCCTGATTGCAAAGCACTGCTGTTCTATTGTAGAGATGTGATTAATCAGGCAGTCCATTGCTGCGATCGCTGTGGCATCTCTACAAAAAAATTCCCTGCCTATAGACAGGGATGTTATTACAAATTTTTAAATTAAAAGCGAAGAGTTAGGAATGAAGAGTTAGGTCTTCATTCCTAACTCTTTAGCTAGCTGCTTGCACAGGTTGTTGCTGAGACACATTACCTGGTATGGGTTCCATTTTAGTTCCCGGCCCTACAGGAGTGACTTCAATATGATTTAACAAGGTCGTGACAAACGCAAACAACAAGAAAGGTAGCGATAGCAGAACGACCAAACCCGCAGTTGCTAAAGCGTACACAGGACGCTTCGCACCCATCAGCGCCAAGGCAGATGCCAAACTTAGGGTAATTGTAATTAACCAAACAATTATTTGACCGTAGATATCACCAAAAGTCAGCGTACAGACAAACCGATACTTTTGAATATTATTTCCGCTCATCACATTTGCCTCAAGTCTCTCCTATATAGGTTCTACGTTAGAACCATGTTTGCTTCGTAGACAATTTCTAAATATTTTTGCAAAATTCGTAATATTGCTTCACAATTCACTTTTTTTGTTACAAACCGCAATTCATAATCCTGGATGGCGTAAATAGACCAAGCATACTCGACGTTAAGCCCTTTTCCTATATCTCCACTTCCCTGTATTACGGTGTGTACATAAGTCTTAAAAACCTAGTTTTGTAGGGTGTCTTATGCCATAGGTTAACGCACTATTCTAGATTTTTGGTGCGTTATGACCATAGATAAATCCAGCAAAGTAAGGATGTGAAATCCGATTTTTTGGTGTTAAATTTTGAGTATTCTCGGAATTTGTTGATTTTAAGTCAACAAAAACCTTTATTTTTCGTGGCAATGTTGTTTTAGGAGTGAACGTGAATACTATTTTTCTTCGTAAAGGTGTTTTTTGGTTGCCAGGTATAGCTGCTCTTGTAGTTCTGAGTAGCGGCTTATCTGCAAGTGCCCAGACAGTAGACAAGGTAAGCAGTCAGGCATTAACTGACTCTTCTGCAACCGTAGCGTCTCCCAATGAGTTTAGTACAAAACTAGACACTGTAAGCCAAAATCTTTCTACAGAAACAACTGAAACATTTACAGCCACAAATTCAGCTGAGGTACAGCAGCTCCAAAACCCTGTAATACAGGAAAATAGCAGTGCAACGTCTACACCAGTTCCAGGCACAGTGGCAACCTCGTCTGTGACTCTCACCTCTGAGTTTGTCCAACCAACTTCTCAAACGACTGCTCAACCAGCTGCTACCAAAGTGGCACAATCGGATATTGATTTAGGCAGAACAACCCGTGGTGGCAGTAGCTATATTGGCGTTGCTGCTAACATTGGTTTGAGTGGTGATGGTAGCTCGTCTTTGGGCGATGGTAACTTTGCAGTAGTTAGTAAAGTCGGACTGACAAATTCTATATCGGTACGTCCCTCAGCCGTGTTTGGTGACAACACGACAATTTTACTTCCGATCACCTACGATTTTACCTTCAAATCAGCAGATGCTTTTAGCGAACCGTTAGCGATCGCACCTTACGTTGGAGTGG
Source organism: Nostoc sp. C110 (assembly GCF_043099725.1). GTDB lineage: Bacteria > Cyanobacteriota > Cyanobacteriia > Cyanobacteriales > Nostocaceae > Nostoc > Nostoc muscorum_A. The sequence goes on from NZ_CP171148.1 coordinate 3,913,998, forward strand.
GTGCAGCTTACAAAACTGGTGATGATTCGCAATTTGCCTTTTTAGTATCTGGTGGCATTGATGTGCCTCTAACTCCTCAATTCACAGCAACGGCCTCTGTCAATGCGGGATTTTTCGATCAAACTGATATCGGCTTGTTGTTAGGAGTTGGTTACAACTTCACTGGATTATAAGAGTTAGGAGTTAAGAGTTAGTAATATTGGCGTTGCTGATTCCATGTATGAAAATGATTTTGCATAATACCAAAATCCTTGTAGAGACGTAGCACTGCTACGTCTCTACATCCAGATTCATACTTTAATTCAGCAACGCCGTAATATTTCATTCATAGCTCTTAACTCCTAATTCTTGATTTTCTACTTGGGGGTAACTTTATCAATTACCTTGATTTTTCCATCATCTCCTACTGTCCAAACGTCATATACACCAACGACATCGCCGTTAGCATCAACATCTACGTTGCCGCTAGCTCCTTGATAGTTAATCTTTTTACCATCTTTGAGTAACTTCAGTCCCTCGCAGACATCGGTAACTTCTGTGCCAGGGCCATCAGCGACTTCACGAATTTTGCCGGCTATTCCAACGCCTGTATTTTCTTTAGCAGCTTGTGCTGCCAATGTCAATAAAGCAGCCGCATCCCAAGCTTGAGGGGCGTATTCGCCTGGTTCATTACCCTTTTTATCCTTCCACAGTTTGTTGAAAGCTTCTAATGCTTTACCATCGGAACCGGGTACTGTACCGATCGCTCCAGTTAAAATATATTTACCATCACTGCCTTTGCCAACTTGTTCTGGGAAAGTAGGTGATTTAACTCCATCTGTGAGCAGAATCTGCACTCCCTTAGCTACGCCTTGCTGATAGGCGGCTTTCAAGAACAGACTGCCAGTTTCAGCGTAAAGTACAGCCAGCACTGCATCTGGCTTACCAGCAAAGGCAGCTGCCGCTTCTGTATCAAATGTCTGCGCTTTCGGGTCGTAGCGCACAGGCTTATCTTTATTAACGATGGTTCCACCCAATTTTTCAAAAGTTTGCACAAATGCTTTTTCAAAGCCAACGCCATAGTCGTTATTAATCACGACTGTAGAAACTCGCTTGAAACCTTTTTTTCTGGCAAGTTGGGCTAAAGCTAGTGCTTGGTAGGTATCAGGGGGAGCGGTACGCGCCCAAAAGCCTTTAAAGTCGCCTTTTTGGGCTTTTTCAGTAAATACGGGACTGGTACTACCAGGGGAAACCAACATAACTTTATTCGGCGTGGCAATGGAAACTGCCGCACTAGAAACGCTACTAGCAAAGGAACCAACTACACCTGCGACTTTATCTAAAGTTGCTAGTTTGGTCATACCGGCAGCCCCAGCTTTCGGGTCGGTTTGGTCGTCTACTTGCACCAAGGTAACGGGTTCGCCATTCACCCCACCGCAAGCGTTAACCGTATCGACAAGTAAAGGGACAGAACCTAGCATCTGTTGTCCGACAGAAGCCAAGTCGCCTGTTGTCGGTAATAGGGAACCAATTTTTAGCCCTTTATCACTGCTTGTTGTAGTTGAGTTTGCTGCTGGGGTCGCACTACTTCCTGTGGTAGCTGTACCATTGGGGGTACTACTATCACCACAAGCCCCAACTAGGAATCCTGTTGCTATGGCAGCTAGACTCAAGGTTAAGGCGGCACTAATTTTTCTCATAAATCACTTATCACTCCTCAAATATTTAGGAGCCTAAAATTAAGATTTAAACTAAGTTTGTAAGTTAGTTGGATCTTATCAAGACTCCAAAGGATAAATCATATCATCCATCTTTGGGAGTAGAAATGTTTACGCCTATAATAGTTTACACAGAATATTTTCTGTGTATTAAAAGCTGGAAAACGGAGAGGGAGGGATTCGAACCCTCGGTACGGAGTTGCCTGCCGTACAACAGATTAGCAATCTGCCGCTTTCGACCACTCAGCCACCTCTCCTGACTCACGAATATCAATGTTATCAGACTTGCTATTAAGAGTCAATAGTCATTTGTCATTTGTCATTAGGCGTTGGTTTTTTATAAAACACTCAGGACTAAGGACTAGGGACAAATGACTAATTTTTTAAAGAACTTGCGATCGCATCCAAGCTAAGGGCAAGGTGCGTAACTTTTTCCACTGGGGAACGAAAGCCCGCCGACTGAACACATCGTAATCGTTGCGTTCAATCACCTCCAAAATCTGGCCGTACAGCATTGATGCTGCCCATACAGGCCAACGGGCATCGGATGCTAGATAAGTTATTCCCTGGTTTGAAGTGGTATAGAATTGGCGGGCCCGTTCAATTTGAAAGCGCATCAGCGCCCGCCAGCGATCATCTACCACACCTTTGAAGAAGTCTTGCTCGGTGTAGTTGAATTTTTCCAAGTCCTCAAGGGGAATGTAGATTCGCCCCCGTTTGGCATCTTCTCCGACATCCCGCAGGATGTTAGTGAGTTGATTGGCAATTCCCAGAGCGATCGCTTCTTCTGTGGGAAGATATGGTTGTTTGTTCTGATGCCACGGAGCGGTGTATAGGGTGCTATCTACACCCATCACTTCTGTTGACATTAAGCCAACAGTGCCAGCAACGCGGTAACAGTAGAGGTATAAATCCTCAAAGGTTTCATAACGACTGCGATATAAGTCCATACGCTGACCGGCAATCATATCCCGAAAGGGCTGAATGTCCATCGGAAAGCGCTGGAGGGTATCAACTAAAGCGACATCGTAATTTTCTAATGGTCGTCCCGCAAAAATCGATTCCAGCTGCTGTTCCCATAGGTCTAGGGTTTCTGGCGTGGTAATAGCAGATGCGGGCCCATCCACTAATTCATCTGTACGGCGACACCAAGCGTAAATTGACCAAATAGATTGACGTTTTACCGGACTCATGAGCAAAGTACCCAGGTAAAAAGTCTTGGCATACTTTGCTGTGAGATGTCGGCAAAGTTTGTATGACTCGTCTACAGAGACCAGCGTTTTCATGCGCGGGGGGGAATCAGGCAGTTGCAGCATTCGTTGCGGGCGGTCGGGTGAGCGTTTGCAGGTTTGAGGAATTTGCTACCGGGAGAGCCTCAGAAATTGCCTGCGCTGTCAGCTTACCAGAAAGTACGGCACCTTCCATACTGCCTAAGTAGCGTTGCATGGTATAACTTCCGGCGAGATAGAAGTTGGCAATGGGCGTAACTTGTGCGGGACGGTACTGTTGACGACCAGGGGTCGCTTTGTAAACTGAACGCGGCGTTTTCACCACATGAGATTTTAGCAACGTTGCTGGATTGTCTCCCCCAAAGTGGTCTGGGAAAAGTTTTTCCAATTCAGCAAGCGTTGCAGCCACAATCTCCTCATCGGATTTGGCAATCCAATCTTTTGCCGGAGCTAGAACTAATTCCAGCATTGAGCGATTGGGGTTGGCGTATTCACGGCAGGTATTGCTCATATCAGCATAAACGCTTAGGAGGGGCGATCGCGAAAAAAGTAGGTGATCAATTTCTGTAAGTTTCCGGTCAAACCACAGATGGAGGTTAATCACTGGTACTCCTTCTAAACCTTCTAGCTTTTGAAAAAACTCCATAAGCTTCCAAGGTTTAGGCAACATCACCTTTAAGGGGTCAACTGAGATGGCAGATACATACGAATCAGCTGTAATAACTTCATCTTCAGCCCCATTTAACCCTCGAATCAAGTATCCCTTCACCGTGCCATCGGCGTTGAGCAAAATTTCTTTCAAGGGGGCATTTAGCCGCACTTCTCCACCGCGTTCTGTAATGTAATCTACAATCGGGCTGCATAGACGTTCTGTGGGAGAACCATCTAAAAATGCAATCTTGGAGCCATATCGTTCTTGCAAAAAACGATTTAGTGCAGTTAAGAGAATCGTTGCTGAAACTTCATCAGGATTGATAAAGGTGAGTGCTTTACATGCGGCGATAAAAACGTCACTAGTTACCCGCTCATCAACACCTTGCCTTTTCAACCACTCTAAGAAGCTATATTTGTCCATCTCTTCGACATACTTCTGACCCCGAACCACTGCGGGAAGTAGACCAACGGCAAATCGAATCTTCTGCTCCCAAGTCAACATGTCTTTGTTGCGAAGAATCGATGCTATGACGTTGAAAGGAGATGGAATATCTGGAACATCAAAACGTGAGAGTGTTCCAGGCTTGTCTGGTTGATTAAAAATCAGTGTATGCTCTTTCCACTGGAGTCTATCTTCAATGCCCAACTCCTTGAGCAATTGGAGCATATTAGGATATGCCCCAAAGAAGGCGTGTAACCCGGTTTCGTACCAGTCGCCGTCAGAGTCTTTCCACGCCGCAACCAGACCACCCAGTACGTCCCGGCTTTCCAAGACAATGGGAGTATGACCTGCGTCCGTGAGATATTTCGCGCAGGAAAGTCCTGCTAGACCAGCACCCGCGATCGCTACTCGCATTTAACCCTAATGCCCTTCAATATTTCTTAACGGTTTTATCGTTCTCATTATACGTTGCAATCTGTTACATTTGACGGTTATTGTGCGATCGCTTCCCCAAAAAACTTTGATCAAAGGGAATTTTACCTACGCACAACTGCCCAACAAAATTACTAATACCATTGTTGGCAATAGGTTTTAGCAAGTATTTCATCTAGATTTAGGTGCAGAAAATTTAATGAGACAAAAGTAATTCCTTTGACAGGAAATAGGTAATCTCAAAAGTAGTTGATTTCTTTGGTAATCCGTGCATCTAAATCTGAGAAAATATCTAGGGTACTGGTTATAGATTGCTATTAAACACCTCAGTTAGGTAAAAGATTATGAGTGGTTCACAGGAGCTAAAACACTTTGGAAATCACCTGATTTTAGGTATTTCCGGCACTACACTAAGCGATGACGATAAACGCGTACTCAGTGAATTAAAGCCGATTGGGGTGATATTTTTTGCTAAAAACTTTTTGGATGGCGCTCCATATCAAGTTTGGCTAGAAAGCTTCAAGGATTTAAACAGCCAGATACGAGAATATGCTGAACGTGATTCAATGTTTATGACTCTGGATCATGAAGGAGGTCGTGTCATTCGCACACCAATGCCAATTACGCGATTTCCTCATGCATTGTTGTTGCGATCGCACGCCCGCGAAGTAGCAAAAGCCACAGCTACAGAACTAAAATCATTGGGAATAAATTTATCCTGGGCTCCTGTAGCAGATGTTTTTTCCCATCCCCACAACCCTGTCATCGGGCCTCGTGCCTTCGGTAACACTCCCGAAATCGCCGCAAAAGATGCCCGTGACTACTACCTTGGACTTCAAGAATCAGGAATTTTGGGATGCGCCAAACACTTCCCCGGACATGGAGACACTAGCAAAGACTCTCACATTGAGCTACCAATACTGGATTTAACTTTAGAAGACCTGCGACTTCGAGAACTCATACCTTTCAAAGCCCTAATCGAAGTACAGATTCCTTTAATCATGACTGCCCATATTTTATTTCCTAGGATAGATGCAGATTTACCAGCAACATTATCCCAGCCTATTCTCAAAACCATACTTAGGGAAGAACTTGGCTTTCAGGGAGTGGTTGTATCTGACGACTTGGATATGAAAGCGATCTCAGATATGTTTATGAAAGCTGGTACTGTGGCGCGATCGTTTAATGCAGGCTGCGATCTATTTATTGTCTCGCGCAATATCAACTCTTCATCTATAGAAAGAACTTATCAGATTACTGAAGATTTCGTAGATTCCCTCAGTAAAGGCAGCTTAGACGAATCAGTAGTGGAAGCAGCCAGAGAAAGAATTGAGAAACTACTAGCAGTGACACCGCAATATCCCGTAGAAATTTTGGATAGAGATATACTATTGCAACATGCTCAATTAGCGATCGCTAGTTCCTATTCATAACCCAACCCGCATTCAAGTTGCATATTAGCGATTGCCAAAAGGCTAACTAAGATTGCATTTCTTAATTTTGAATTTTAAATTTTAAATTTTTAATTGTTTTAGTGGGTGGTATAGGGGTCGAACCTATTTCTGCGAGTTAAAAGCTCGCTGCACAGCCGGTATGCCAACCACCCTAGTTAATTTGAAAAAGAAATGAGCAAGTGCGATCGTATTACATCGCAAATGTTGTAACACCAACACTAGATATAAATCCACCGGGGAGGTACTGCCCCTCCTATTTCTGTGTTATCAGCACAGCGCCTCACTTTTCGGCTCCAGGTGGAAAAAGAGGAAGATGGAGGAATCGAACCCCTACAGTTGCCTGTACTCCAAGGTTCAAGCTTGGTTGCCGTCCATTCAGCAGCATCTTCCATTGAGGGGTATCTGACGGGGCTTGAACCCGCTTTGACTGGTTCCACAAACCAGCGCCTTGACCACTTTGGCTTCAGATACCATCAGTGGAATCAATGGGAATTGAACCCATAACCTCCTGCTTGCAAGGCAGGCGCTCTATCCATTTGAGCTATGACCCCATATTTGGTGGATACTGGTCGGAATTGAACCGACATTTTTCTAACAGCCAGTTAGACGCTTTACCAATTAAGCTACAGACCCATAAGGCGGGAGTGGTAGGACTTGAACCCACAACTTTCGAGGTAGAAGCTCGAAGCTCTATTCCATTGAGCTACACTCCCAATATTTGGTAGTCCTGGCAGGATTTGAACCTGCAACCTCTTGCTTGTAAGGCACTTGCTCTACCGTTGAAGCTACAGGACTACGCAAGCGAGTGGAGGGAGTTGTTCTCGTAGCGTTCTCGTTCGCGGAGCGTCCCAGAGGGAAGAGTACACACGCACTGAGTATGGCGTACTCAGATGCTACCGATTACATCACACCCGCATCAAGCTGGTAACAGGAATTGAACCTGCAACCTACTGATTACAAGTCAGTTGCTCTGCCAATTGAGCTACAGGGGCAAAAATTAAAGAATATCAATCACATCTAAAGCTTGGAATATTGTTTTTTTGCCCAATAACCTCTAGGCGGTTTTTCAATACCGTAAGCTTTACACCATTTTTCCACCGCCTTGTCACTTACACCAAAATCTTTTGCTATTTGAGAAGTTGGTTTAGTCCAAATCATTTTTTCTAGTTTTTCTTTAGAAGGTCTTACAGTTCTTCTACAGGCTAATTTAGAACATTGCTGAGAACAGTAAGTATCTTGATCTGGGCTAGTTAGTAATTTGCCACAGTACGAGCAAGTTCCGTGTGCAAATTGACAACTATAAATGCCATCTCCATTGTTAATAAGTTGTCTTAGTACTAATGGTATTTTGTGCCAGCGATCGCGACTTTCTGCACTATCAAACACTAAGACGCTAATGAAACGCTCGTTAGCCTCAATCTCATTTATTGATTCTGCGAATTTTAACTTTCGCTCTAAATCTTTATGAGCCTTGCCTGCATGGTTATCAGTCAAAGCGTGACAGTTAGGACATAATAGTAGGAGATTTTCCAATCTATTGTCATGCCTATCTCCATTGATATGATGAAGCTCTAAAGGAATAGTACTATCAAGCCAAGTGTCAGTGTGACAAGACTCACACTTTGGAACTTTAATACCATCCCTAATGAGCTTGAGTTTCAAACTATGCGTCTGAATAGTTGACCCTTTGTAACAGTAATCACTTGCTGGCTTTAGCCTATTTGATTTGCGTCCTTGTCCACCTTTATTTCCTTTATAGACAATGTTCAATTTAGCTAGATAAAAGTCTAAAGTAAGAGGTTTGCAATTTAATTGACGACAAATAAAAGCTTTAGAACGATGATCGTCAATCCATTGCCTAATTTGTGCTTCTTTTTTTAGGATGTCATTTCTTCTCATACCTCCATATTATGTCATACGCACGTTATTTATTTTTTAATAAGTATGCCCTTAATTTTATGTTGGATGCAGGAATTGGGGTTGAACCAACCTCTCCTTGATTCAGAGTCAAGGCGACTTGCCAATCGTCCATCCTGCAATGAATGGCTGCCTCAGTAGGACTCGAACCTACAACCGCACGGTTAACAGCCGCTTGCTCTACCATTGAGCTATGAGGCAACGAAGCCCCCCAGGTCGGAATCGAACCGACGACCTCCTGTTCTTGTCTTTCAGACACGCTACGCGAACAAACAGGCGCTAACTACCAACTGAGCTACCGAGGGATAGAAGAAGAGATCATGTAACGAGCGAGAGCGGAGGGAATCGAACCCTCAAATCTTCAGTTTCGTAGACTGAGATGTTATCCAGTTACACCACACTCTCAAAACGGAGAGAACAGGATTTGAACCTGCGACGGGTATTAATTACCCGCTTCCTCTTAGCAGGAGGACGCTTTTAGCCACTCAGCCACCTCTCCATAGTGGGTCGAGCAGGTGCTTCCCGCAGGGTACCTGCGTGCAAAAAAGAACAGTTTTACAGACTGTCGCCTTCAACCAGACTCGGCCACCGACCCATAAATCATTCCCTCGACGAGAATTGAACTCGCATCTGTGCTTTGAAAGAACACTGACTTAACCATTCGTCCACGAGGGCATAATTGACTGAATTTTAGATTTGGGATTAACTTTTTTAATCTAAAATTGGCAATCTAAAATCCAAAATTGTCTGACACAGGGACTAGGATTTGAACCTAGAACATCGGATTTGGAGTCACGATGTGTTGCCGTTACACCATCCCTGCATTTGGTGGCAGTGGCGGGATTTGCACCCGCATATACCAGGGTATGAACCTGGGGCTTTGCTGGTTAAGCTACACTGCGATCGCACCAGAGGTCAGGGCGGGATTTGAACCCGCGCTAATCGGTTTTGCAAACCAACGCCTTACCAACTTGGCTACCTGACCATTTGGGAGTCCCGACGAGATTCGCACTCGCAATCTTCAGTTTGAGAAACTGACGGCTTAAACTATTCGCCTACAGGACTACAACCAGGGTGACGGGATTTGAACCCGCAACTTTTCCGCAGACAACGGAACGCTCTAGCCAATTGAGCTACACCCCGATTTTTAAATCTGTGCTTAAAAATTGAGTTTTTAGGCACAGATTTTGTTGGTGAACTTGCCCATTTCTTATTTAGTTTTCAAGGTTCAGAAAATTTACTGTTAGAAACTGTTAGGAAAACAATGACTCTTGGGAAGCTTGTTTTTCGCTCCACTACATTTATACTACAAAATACTACAAAAGGTGTCAAGGGGTTTCAGAAAGTTTTTTTGAAATTGTCTAGAAGAGTTTCTGCACCTAGGTTTGAACTTACTTAGCCCCTCTGAAAATTCAAACTACAGTTATGCTTGGGTGAGTTTTTAAAAGCCTGACGTGACAGACAACTACCTCAAGCGACAACAGATAATTAGTATTGTCGCGATCGCCTCTAATATTACAGCTTGTAGTATTGCTCCAGGCACTTCCCCTCAATTGGGGTTGAACCAGCCAGTGAGCAAAAGCCACACTGTACAAGTTCAAGATCCAGCAAAGGGCCTAGTTAATGTCCAACTACCGCCATCAGCTAAAGTAGAAAACCCTACATTTACAGTCCCAGCTAAATTTCAGGGAAAAACAGTTTATAAGGTTCAACTCAGCAGCAACGAAAAGGTTATTGCTCTGAGCATTGATGATGGGCCTTGGCCAAAGACAACCCTAGAAATGCTGGATATCCTCAAGCAAAATGATGTTAAAGCAACATTCTTTTGGGTAGGACAAGCTTTACAAGCAAATCCCGACCTAGCCAAACAAGTGGTGGTCGAGGGACACGCCATTGGCAACCATACTTGGCATCATTGGTATCGGCGAATGGATGAAGCCACAGCTAAGAGTGAGATTGATCGCACATCTGACCTGATATACAAAACTACAGGAGTGAAAACTGCTCTGTTTCGTCCTCCTGGAGGTTTTTTAAACAACGGATTAGCTGCTTATGCGAAAAGCCAGAAAAATGCTGTCATTATGTGGTCGTTAACTTCAGCTGATACCGATCCTCACGCCAAACCGCAAGCATTTGTAAATAATGTCTTGAAAGGCGCGAAACCAGGTTCTATTGTTTTGATGCACGACGGTGGTGGCGATCGCCGAAGAACAGTAGAAGCTTTGCCACAAATCATCAGTGGACTCAAACAGCAAGGCTATCGATTTGTGACAATTCCCGAACTGCTACAAATGGCGCAATAAAGGGTGAGAATTTCTCACCCTACTATTTCGTTTATTCACTCATGACAGAAGCACAAGCTTGAGCTTCCTGCCAAAGTTTGTGCAAAAAGAACTCAGCGCGATCGCTCATAGTGGTGAAAAACACACCTACAGCATCCTTAGAACTATCTGATAGCCAAGAACCTTGCAGAGTGACTTCCATATATTGGGTATCAGAGGCACACAGAGCAATGATTTCTCTGTCATCTCTTTTTACCTCAGCCTTAAGCACTTCTACTCCTGGCAAATCCACAGGAAGCAAAAAGGAAGCAGTACTGGGTTCAATGCACAAACTTTGCCCAACTCGCAGGGCCAAAATCACTCGCTGCGCTACCCATTCTTCTAGCGACAGAGTGAGACATTCCAAATCAAAACTGCTTTCAGTGTAAGTTAATTTCAGCATTCCTTATGCTCTCCTGCTATTCCAGGCTTCCTTGCATATCTATCCAAAACTGTTCGGCAAAAGAAATCGCGGGGTGAATTGGCGCTTTTGGTTTGGTACGTAATTGCATACCAGACTCAAATAAGGTGCGATCGCCTTTACGGGAGTTACATCTCTCACAAGCTGTGACTACGTTATCCCAAGTGTGAGAACCGCCTCTTGAGCGCGGCATCACATGATCTAGTGTTAGATGCTTGCCGCTACCGCAATATTGGCAACTGTGATGATCTCGCCGTAAAACTTCCCGCCGATTCACTGGCGGAACTTTCCACATCCGCTCATTAGAAGTGATTGTTAAGCGAATATGTTTTGGTACATCAATTACCAAGTTAGGTGAGTGAACTCGCCATCCGCTTTCTGTGGTAAAACCTAACGGTTGAGCTTTGTTGGTTACTAACAGCACAATCGCCCGCTTGATATTGATCCGACACAGTGGCAAGTAATTTTGAGAAAACACCACCACAGATTGCTCTAACACTTGCATTGCGTTCGCGCCGCGCATTGTTTGCATAGCGGACGCACCAGAAGATATCGTCACAGCTTCACTCCTTATAAAAAAACCCCCGCTTCCTGTTTGGGTGAAGCGGGGGTTATAATTGACCGGAAAACTCTCTGGTCTCATATTGGTACGGCATTCCTTTGCCTGTACCCCCCGCTTTCTTTATCTAGTTGTGGTTTCGCAATCAACCCACTTATGCTGAGATGTCTAAAATCATAATTACCCTCTGTGATTTGCCCATAATTTCGGCTACCATCGCCCATAAATAAATACTCCACTTCCATAGCAGCTGATTCCCAACTGGCTCGGCAATTGGTAGGGCACAAAATTGAAGTAAATATGGGGAAAATGGATTTCACAGAAAATTTCACCTATTGAACATTCCTTTAAACATACTACACTTGTATTACTATCCTGTCTATAGTTTCAAGGAGAAATAGTGATGCATACGATCGCCCGCACCCCAACCACCGATATGGAAGTTACCAGCATCCGCCTAGAGCGAGAACTCAAAGATAAGCTCAAAGAAATAGCTGGAAATCAGGGATATCAAGCTCTGATTCGAGATATTCTTTGGAATTATGTCCAACAAAAATCAGGTGAATGGAAGCCTCGATTTTCCCGAGCGGACATTCGAGCTAGCATAGCAGCCACAGCCCAGCAAGAAGAACGTTGTGTACTAACAGGTCAACTAATTCAACCCCAAGAACCAATGCTGTTAGGGCTGACGAGAAATGGCGATATGGTTCCTCTGAGTGTCGAGAGTTTGGCTGGATAGTCTTAATTCAGGCAATGCAGCCTAGTTATTTTATTTAAGGCTGACGTACAAGAGATGCTGCAACCCCCTTAAAAAGGGGGCTTTTAAGATACCCCCTGTTTAAGGGAAGCTAATTGCTCAACTTAGGATACCCAAGTTGAGCAATTGGTGTTTGTTAGGGGGTAGTGGGGCTACGCAAACGAAGTTTCAGCTTTTCAGTACGTAAGTCTTATTACTGAATAATTGGGCTGCATTCAGAATTTAGCTTTATTTTCTCTAATCAGTAAAACTTATTGTTAAGATTTGTAGCTTATTGAAGAAGAATTCAGAAGTCAGAATGGGCTAAACGCCCCGCTACCGCTAACAGGAGTCAGAATAAATCAGTCGGGGATTCAGACCCGCGACTGATTAAAGACCACCAAATCGTAGATTTAGTGGGGGTCTTAAACCCGGCTATTCAGACGCTCTCTACGAGACGCTGCGCGAACGTGGACTCGCTTTAAGCGAAGCCATGCCGAAGGCTTTACGCTGCGCTATCCGCCACTCGCACAGAATTCATTCTCAATTCTGACTCCTGACTCCTGAATTCTGTTCGATAAAAGGAAATTCTGAGGGGATACGAATTTTATATTTTAGATTTTTTGGTTCATACCCCGCTCTGAGCTAAGAGAGTAGTCTCTTTCAATCCAAAATCCCAAATCCAAAATTGGTTTGACGCTCTGGCTTAGTTATATTTGATTGAAAGCAACACAGAGCAAAGGATAGCTGCTTAAAGGACTAAAATAAAAACAAAATTTTACAAAAATCTTAAAATCAATCCAGTGTTTTTACGGTCATGACTGGGGGATTTTCTTGAGATTCCAGAGAATTTACGGTTTATGTATACTTACAGACAGGATATTCTAAATCAAAGTTAGTTAATTATCTCAATATAAAGAAGATAAAGCAGCCAAAAATAATCAGGCTGGGTCATTTTAGAATATCCTAAGTATCTCACTACCTATGTAGCAATTTGCTTTATATAGCAGCAACTTGGCCATCTGCCATAGAAAAGGGCTATAACAGGTGAGAGAAAGTATTCATATAAGATTTGTCAATTATCAAGGTGTCGCAACACAACTAACGGTGAAGAATATGCCAATGGGTTGGGTGCAAAAACAATGGATTTATTATCCAAGGGCGTGCCAAGAATGAAAAAGCCTTTATGGTCGCCGACACAGTACGTAGATGACATAGATCGACTACAAACTTACAAAGTCAAGCTGATGCAGCATCAGGAAGAAACTGCCCACCAGTTGGTACAAAAGATTAACCAAATCATTGCCAATACCTCAACTACGGCTTTGATGTTGCAAGATATTGCCCAATTGCTAGGAACTGCTTTTGAAGTAGATTGTTGCTGCTTAGTTTCAGTAACGAGTGAAACATCTGACGAAGCAAGTACTATGAATTGGTGTGCCGATCAATATATGGGGTTGCCACATCCAGAAGAAATGTTTTCGATGGAACAATTGCTTATGCACTCGCCAGTGCTGCAATGTGCTGCTGAACCATTGACTATTGAAGATATTTCCATCATTCAGAAGAGTTTGGTAATTGGCTGTCAGTATTTACCCCTACCCATAAAAGCTGTTTTGGCAATTCCCACCAGGTTTGGTGGAAATAATAATGGGGTGATTAATCTGATTAAATTCCAACCTTATGATTGGAGTGAATCAGAAAAACAACTGCTAAAAGAAGTAGAGTCTGCTTGTGCGATCGCTTTTTCTCAAGTGGCGCAAGCTAAACTAATTACTCATCAACAACAATATCTTCAAAAAGGCGATCAGTATCAAAGCTTGATCAAGCAATTAACATTACTGAGTCGCAGTAACTTAGAGCTTAATCAAATGCTCCAGTTAGTTATCGCCTCTACTGCCGAATCTCTACAGGCAGATCGAGGTTTACTTATACTACTAAAATATACCGATCCACTATTTAGGACTCAAGCTAAAAAACAAATTCCGAAAGCGAAAGCTAGAGTGGTTGGTGAATGGGCGAAGGCAACACAAATTTGTCGCACTACTAAACCAGAAACCTTAGAACAGCAGTCTTTTTTGCTTTCGGAATGTGGTTTGTGCCAGCGTCCCTTCATAGATACTGGAAAAGCAGTAATCTTTGATAACTATACAGAGCAAAATGATACTTCGGTAGCTGCTCCATTATTTGCGATCGAGCAATTGCCTGCCGTCTTATTAGTGCCGTTAGAAAGTCAAGGTAAAATCTTAGGATTTTTGGTGCTACAGCAAGCTACTACTCGCAGTTGGCAAGCAGCCGAATTAAATCTTGTGGAAATGGTTTGCGCTCAAGTAAGCAACGCCATAATTCAGTCACAGACATTGCGTCAAGTACAAACTTTGGTAGATGAGCGGACAGCGAAACTCCAGAGTAGTCTAGAACTCCAGGCAAAGTTGCATGAAAGAACCCGGCAATATGTTGAGCAACTGCGGAAACTCAATGAACTCAAAGATGAATTTTTGAGCAACATGAGCGATCGCTTGCGCTATCCTTTGACAAATATGCTGATGTCCATTCGGAACTTACGTTTGCCAGGAATCGCACCAGAGCGTCAAATTAGATACATGGATATCCTAGAGCAGGAATGCACAAAGGAAATCAACTTGATTAATGACTTGTTGACACTCCAGAAACTAGAGTCGCCTCACGAAGCTCCACAATTAGAATCTATAGATTTAAATACTAGAATTCAGGATATAACAGTAGCTTTTGAGAAGAAACTCGCAGAGAAGGGATTAAAGATTTCTGTAGATTTACCAGAAGAATCGCTAAAACTGCAAACGGAACTGGAGAGTTTTGACCGCATCCTGCAAGAGTTGTTAACTAATGCCTGTAAATACTCGCAGCATGATACCACCGTCCATTTAGAAGCTGTTCACCGAGTCGATCAACAAATCGATCAAGTTATCATAAAGGTGACGAATACAGGACATGCCATCTCCCAAGAAGAAGCAACCTACATCTTTGACAAATTCCGTCGTGGAAAAGGGCGTTGGACTCCAGGGACTGGCTTGGGACTTGCTCTAGTCAAGTCTTTAGTGCAGCATTTGAATGGAGCGATCGCAGTTGAAAGTCTCCCAATCTTGGATTCTGAACAGAGCGAAATTTGCTTCACCCTGACTCTGCCCCAATTTTCTGACGAAAGCAAACCATAATTCTTAATGTGACTAAAGAACAGAACCCAACAGAGAACCTTGATTTCCAGTCTCCTAGTGATGACACCAATCTTGAAGGAGATTTGAGCGCTGATCTAGTCGCTTTGGCAGCTAAGGTAGAAGTTCAAATTCAGAAAATAGCAGAGCGACAGCGACAAATCAGCGCCAAAGTCCAAATCCCCCAACCGGTGGAAAAAATTTGGAAGGTTTTGACAGATTATGAAGCCTTACCTGACTTTCTCCCCAACCTCGCCAAGAGTCGTCTAATCGAGCATCCCAATGGTGGAATTAGACTGGAGCAAGTAGGCTCCCAGCGCTTACTAAATTTCAACTTTTCGGCGCGGGTGGTTCTGGATTTGGAAGAATGCTTCCCCAAAGAAATTAATTTTCGGATGGTAGAGGGAGATTTTAAAGGTTTTTCTGGTAGCTGGTGTTTAGAGCCTTATTCCCTTGGTGAGTATATAGGAACAAATCTTTGCTACACAATTCAAGTTTGGCCTAAACTCACCATGCCAGTGGGAATCATTGAAAACCGCCTGAGTAAAGACCTACGGTTGAATCTTGTGGCTATTCACCAACGTGTAGAAGAGTTAGCCACCAAAAAACCGTATATATAATTAAACGCTCGTTCAAAAATAATCCTGAACGAGCGTTTTAATTTATCAACTTGTAGAAAGACACGCTTCTACTTTTTTAAGTACCCCCAGGGGAATTCGAATCCCCGTTACCTCCGTGAAAGGGAGGTGTCCTAGGCCTCTAGACGATGGGGGCATCGGACTCAGACCTTTTATAAAATAACTAATTTCCTAGCTGTTGTCAACAGCTTTTGCGAAAAAAAGTTTTTGGCAGCTAAACTGGGTGGTGGCTAAAGCTTGAAAAGGATACAAAGAGATGGAGAAACAAAAAGGATTTCGTAGAAGCTCCTGTGGGAAGCCGCAGGGTGCATCAACATCTGGTGCTGGTAACTTCGAGAGAAGCTCAGATAGAAAAAACGGTAAATTCTGCCAAGGACAAAAGGGTATGATGTTGTACCCTGTAGAGTTAATATCTACGATTTTTTACCAAAGATTTTGAAATAAATCGCTCAAAATCTACAACATGGAAGCATCTTTTGAAATTACCCTACAGATGGCGATCGCTGTTTTTGCAGGCATTAGCGCTCAAGTGCTGGCTGCATACTTTCGCATACCCAGCATCGTCTTGTTATTGCTGTTAGGCATATTGTTCGGCTCTGATGGCATAGGGCTATTGCATCCCCATTTGCTGGGCACTGGAGTGGAAGTTATTGTCGCCCTAGCAACTGCAATAATTTTGTTTGAAGGCGGACTTAATTTGGATCTGCGAGAGTTAGGCAGGGTTTCAGTCAGCTTACAATTGCTCGTCACTCTCGGAACGCTAATCACACTACTTGGTGGCAGTATGGCTGCTCACTGGCTGGGTGAATTTCCTTGGAATATAGCTTTTCTCTATGCTTCCATCATTGTGGTGACAGGCCCAACCGTCGTTGGCCCTTTGCTTAAACAAATCAATGTAGATCGGCAAGTAGCAACACTTTTGGAAGGTGAAGGGATTTTAATTGACCCTGTAGGAGCGATTCTCGCTTTCGTTGTCCTCGATACCATTGTGAACGGTGATGCCGATCCAATTAATGCGATCGTTGGTTTATTAATACGCCTGGGTGTTGGTGCAGCAATTGGTGGTGCTGGCGGTTATCTGATGAGCTTGATTTTCAAACGCGCCAGTTTTCTGTCATTCGAGCTAAAAAACTTAGTGGTGTTGGCGATACTTTGGGGTTTGTTTGCCTTATCGCAAATGATCCGCAGTGAATCGGGAGTCATGACAACAGTTGTTGCAGGAGCAGTCTTTGCTAACTCCTCAGTTCCAGAAGAACGTCTGTTACGGAGCTTTAAGGGTCAGCTAACAATTCTCAGCGTCTCGGTGCTATTTATCTTATTAGCTGCCGATCTATCTATTGCCAGTGTGTTTGCTTTGGGCTGGGGTAGTTTATTCACTGTTTTGGTATTAATGTTTGTCGTTCGCCCGATTAATATTTTGTTGTGTACCTGGAACAGTGATTTAAATTGGCGACAGAAACTATTTTTAAGCTGGGTTGCTCCTAGAGGAATTGTTGCGGCTTCTGTAGCTTCTTTTTTTGCAATCTCCCTTACCCAGCGTGGCATTAACGGCGGTGATTCCATTAAAGCTTTAGTCTTCCTGACAATTATCATGACTGTTGTCTGCCAAGGGCTAACTGCTGGCTGGGTTGCCAAATGGCTGCAAATTACCTCCAAGGACGTAACTGGGGTAGTGATTGTGGGTTGTAACCCATTGAGTCTTTTGATTGCCCGGTTCTTTCAAGAACGGGGAGAAAATGTGGTCATGATTGATACTGACCCCGAATGTCTTGTTCAAGCTGAGGCGCAAAATCTGCGAGTGATTGCCAGCAGTGGGTTAGATGCTGCTGTTTTAGAAGAGGCGGGACTTGCTTCGATGGGCACTTTTTTGGCGATGACAAGTAATGGCGAGGTGAATTTTGTTTTGGCTCAACGAGCAGCCGAGGAATTTAAGCCGCCGCGCGTTTTAGCTGTTTTCCCCCGCGATCCGCAAGCGAGTATTTCGGTTAGTAATAAAGTTAATCAAGCTTTTATCCCAGACTTAGCGATTAAAACTTGGAATGAATATTTAAATGATGGGCGAGTCAAACTGGGGACAACTACGCTAAATGAGCTAGAATTTTCCACTCAGTGCGATCGCATTCAAGAAAAAATTCGGACTGGAGTGTTGATACCGTTATTGGTAGAACGAGAAGAACGCTTACAGGTAATGCCAGTTAACCAAGATTGGGAAATTGGCGATCGCATTATTTACCTATTGCATGACCCCAGACCTAGCCTTTTAAAACGTTTATCTGGTGCTACCCAATCTACTCCCCTCTCTCTAGAAAAGTTAGCGGAGGTTGAAGACCTATCCCTCGTCCAATTGTCCGCTAGTGAGGCTTCTGGGGGATGAAGGAGAGGTAGGGGGACAAGGGGACAAGGGGACAAGGGGTGAGAACTTGAAACAAGTCTTTCCCCTTGTCCCCTTGTCCCCTTGTCCCCAAGTCCTCTTCCCAATGCTCCTCTTCTTTGACCCTTTATTAACTTTGGGAAGGAATAAATTCGCCTTCTGGTGGTTGTTGCAAATTACCAATTTCTGGTCTTGGCGCTTCTTGATACATTTGCCATTCCTGCCACAGTAAAGCAGATAAATGAACTATGGCAAGAATTAGCGTCGCCACCGCAATTAAATAACTGTGTATTGTGTAAAGGTGTTCGACAGTAACTGTATTAATCGCTCCACCCCCAGTTAGGATTTCGCGCAGCTGTCCACCAATAAAAGGAATAGCTTCGATGGTTCCCAATTCAATGTTAAAACGCCAGTATCCTTCCTGAGTCCAATCTAGGATCATCGCTGTCCAGTCCAGCCCGATCGCACTTAAGGTCAACAAAATCCCGCTAATCCAAGCAGTTAGCCAACTCTTGCGGAATTGACGACTTAAAAACATCACCACAATTTGAATCAGAGCGATCGCAATTACCGCATTACCAGCAATGTTATGCGCTCTCCAAAACAACCACCCGTATGGAACTTGTGTATTAATCATCTTTAAGGAGTTATAAGCACCGCCTGCTGTCGGTTCATAGTAAAAAGACAGCAAAACTCCTGTAGAAACATAAATTAAGCACAAAGTCAGAATCACAACTGACAATATCGTTGCTATTCGTCGCATAATCCTATCGAACTGGGTGCTTTGCATAGCTCACCCCTCCTGTTCTTAACTAGGTATTTATTACTTTCTAATTTTAACTACGAAATATTAATATATGTTGCACTTTTCAAAGAAAAATAAATTTTTTTAATATTTCCGATAAGCTAACTAGCTCAATACCTTTCATGAGTGCTGAGTAAGGAGTACTGAGTGCTGTTAGCGGTAGCGGAGCGTTTAGCCCGTGCTGAGTAAGGAGTGAGAAGTGTGAAATGTGAAGGGATAAACCAATTCCCAATTCCCAATTCCCAATTCCCAATAACTAATGACTAATGACTCAAATATTGCACCCAAGCTTTTAAGGGTTCTGGTGAGCCATACCAAATTCCAGGACTTCTTGGAGAATGTCTCACACCTTCAATTACCAGATTTTCTGCGCCTTCCAGGTGAGCAGCTTCAATTGGTGTGATGCCATCTCCCCAAGTGTTGCCTTTACCACAGGTTAATTGGTAACTACTGTAAGCTAACCAGCTACCACGCCGCCTTTCCCCAAAGATAGTTTTGCCAGCCACACAAACGTAACGAACGTTTTTATAAAAAGCTCCTGGGTAGTTATTGGTGACAAAATCTAGATTTGAGCGTGTCCAGCGTTCTTGGCTAATATGGGGTGTACCCAAGGTGATGAGAGTTGCAACCAAAGGATGCGCTTTCCAAAGCGAGGGTTTAGCGTTACTGCCTACTATATAAGGCTTTTCTCCCATGTAGATGCGGGATATCCAACCTCCGGCTGAGTGACCAATTAAGTTAACTTGGGTAGCATTATATTGCTGCAATATATGCTTGATTGTCAGATCGAGTTTTTGTAGAATCGGTGTTACAGGTCTTCCGCCAATAGTCGGTAGCCAGTCGCGCCGTCGTAGTGGGACTGTAACCGTCGGAAAATCTAACTGTTGTAAGGATTGTTCTAGTTGGCGGTAAGCGATCGCGCTTTCTAGATATCCCGGTACAATAACTGTCGGTAACGGCATTTTAAATTTTTGAGGCAATGATTGAAGGTTTGAAACTTTTTTACAAAGAAGTAGTCAAAAATCAAAAGCTATAATTGCGATCGCACAGCCGAACTCCTTTTATAAAAACCCAAATAGCTTTGGTGGGGTTTAGGACTAGAATGTCAATAAAATTGTACAATTTACAACAGTTTTCGGGGCGGCTGATGTGGTAGTATTCTCACATAGGCACTAGTCTCGGACAAGCAAATGTGCCATCTGTTACAGAAGCCTAGTTGACTGGAAAAGCGTAAAAAAACAAGGCGACTTCAGCAGATGTTTTGATGTACTGAGACTTGAATCTTGACTTAAACTTTAATAAATATCCCAGATATTAATTTTAATTGTGTGCGTCATAAAAATAACAAATCAAAAGTAGTAATTTTTCAAATATCTCTTTAGCAAGCTCAAATTTGAAGATATGAAACAGCGTTATTAAACAATTACAAACCTGAATAAATGGCAATTTTGGCGTTTTCATTGCCATGAGAGGAAATTATTATTTCCTTAGAGGGACGCATATATTGCGATATTTTGCAATATAGTCGGGAAGAGAAAATCGTTAGTCAACTGCAACTGAGCCGAGTGAACGATAACAACTATGTCTTACGTCTCCTTGTTTAAAAATATACCAGAACTCTTAAGCCAGCCAATTGGGATAGCAGCCATAGCTTCTCTTGGTATCCACGGTGCGATCGCTATGATTGTGCCATTGATGCCTATGGATTCTAGCAAACCCAAAGATACAGCATCATCAAAAAGCGTCGGGCTTTTGGAATTGAGCCAAGCGGATCAAAGCCGTTTGCCAGAAAGCACCCCCAAAATTGGTTTACAACAACTTCCTCCAATAGCGCCACTTTCTGCGTCTAACTTTAGCACCCAAGCTGGATTGCCCCCATTGGCAGCACCGCCATCCGGCAGCCAACTAGTACTGCCTCCGCTACCCCCATCATCGAATAACTATCGAGTCTCCTCATTGCCTACAAGACAGTCTTTGCGGATGATTCCTAGTGATAATTTGCGATTTGATGCTTCTAAATTTGACAACTCTAAATTCAATAGCAGCCCCAAATTTACTCCATCAGTTCCTCGTGTAAATGTCACTGATACCAAATACGAGGCATCTAAGCCGTTAGATGTAAATAGGTTGCCGATATTGCAGTCGCAGCAAATACCTAATGATATTCTGCAAAATGCTCAATCTCAGAACCTCTCTAACACTAACCCTATTACACCAGTACGGGAAAATATCGCTCCACAAATAACGCAGTCGGTTAATAACGCGTCTAAGCCTATGGCTCAAAACCAGCTCATAAATTCTTTAAAACAAGCTCCAAGGGCTGGGGATAGCTTAACCCTAATTAGGGGAACCACGTCACAAGCACCTGATTTATCTCGAAAAGGGACTGAGTTGGCGATCGCACAGCTAGATTCCTACGCAAACCTGAGAAAAGAAGTTCAGCAACAATACCCCAACGCAGAACAAAAACCAGTCATTCGCCAAACATTACCCACAGATAAGCCAAATCTTCAAGGCTCTGTTTTGGGTGTATTAGTGGTAGACCCTGATGGTAAGGTTCTAGATATCAAGTTTCAAGACAAGCTCGTTTCCCCGGAATTGCAATTAAAAGCTAGGGAATACTTCAACAAGCAATCCCCCAAGGGAGATAAACGGATCAGTTCCTATCCCTTTAACCTAGATTTCCAAAACAGTACTAGCAACAGCACTGGGACTACTCCATTATTTACACCTGGCATCAATAACAATCCGCTTACCCCTTTACCAGCAGCTACTTCTAAACCATTTCCCGATCTGCGAATCAGAAATAACCAGATATCGCCTTCATCAACAAGTATTCTTAAACCATTAGCTGCACCGGGAGTAAATGGCAATCAGCCTGTCTTAACACCCGCAGCTACCCCCAAACCATTATCTGAATTGCAAATCAGAAATAACCTCACACCTTCATCGGCAGCTAATACTTCGAAACCCTTAGTGCTACCGAGAGTCAATAAGGTTCAGGCTACACCCTCTACTGAATCCGATAAAAAACTAGTAGAACGGTTGCGTGAAGTCAAGGAAAACAGAGACAAGTCTAATCCAGAAAAATAATCACTTGCTGGTGGTTTGGGATTAAAAACTAGGTAAAGGGGTGGTTATAAACCGCATCTATACAAATAAAACCCACTTCCGTGGGTTTCAAATTTTCTTTAGTCTGCTTCCTGTGGCTAAGTTTGTGTAGCCGTGAATTTTATTCACTTTGGCTCTAAGTTGAAACGTATGAGTATTGCTGTGCCCCTAAGAGGTTGTTTGAAAAGTATTTCGCTGTGACTTTAGACACTTTTAGATCCCCCCTAACCCCCTTAAAAAAGGGGGAACCGGAGTCAAAGTCCCCCTTTTTAAGGGGAGCCAGTGCGGTCTTCTCCCAAAGGGAGAGGCTAGCGCCAAGGGGGTTTCCCCCATGAGCAACTGGCGTGGATTTAGGGGGATCTAGAATGTTTTGCTACCAAGAAGAGGACTTTTCAAACAACCTCTAAGAGTGATCTATATTCCATACAGTTGAGAGCTAGCTTACCAGCCTTGTTCTGCATTCTGAAAAACGTAAGCAGCTACCTCTAGAATCTCTTCAGCACTTAACTTTCCTTTAAAGGCAGGCATGGCATTTTTACCATTTTGGACTTGGTGGATAATCGCCTCGATTGAGTCGCTATCATAATTTTCTAGGTATTTTGACAATGCTTCCTTTTTCAAGGTTTTCTGGCTAATAAGGATATTACCGCCACCTATATGGCAAGAAGCGCAGTTAGCCTCGAAAATTTTAGCACCGTTGGATGTTTCGGCAGCTAGTGCTGGACTAATGAATGTCAATTTGAATAGAGCGATCGCTATCATTAAGATTAATAAAAGTATTCTCAAGAGAATTTCCTCGCAACAAGCCTCCAGCAAGAGTATAAACGTGATTAATCCCTGATTAAGTCAAATTTGATCAAAATTGGCGGTAACGAATTCATCCCTCAATCGCTACAGATTGTTTAGCGTTTTAGGGGACGATAAGACTCGTTACCGCCATTTATCCATTGTGTGCGTCACTCTAGGAGCGTGGCGTGTTGCTATGAGGTAATTTCATACAGAGAAATCATCTTCTGTCAACGAGGACGTTTCTAGCCTTGGACAGTAATTTTACCAACCATGCCAGCACCACGGTGAGGTTCGCAATAGAAGGTGTAGTCACCAGCAGGTGCGTCTGCGGGGAAAGTGGTTGTTTCCTTTTTACCAGCACTCATCAGCAAAGTCTTATGAGAAAGAGATTTTGCTAAAGCGGCATCCTTAGCAGGGTTTTTGGCAGGGTCAAACACAACGTTGTGGGGAGGAACTTTATTGTTCACCCATTCAATTGTGTCACCTGGTTTAATTGTCAAGTTTTTCGGTTCAAATGCTAGCAGTCCTTTATCGCTACCCAATTTCACCTGGTAGGTTTCAGCAGAAGCGCTGGGAGTAAAAACTGCAAAACTACTAACAACTAAAATGATTGTCAACACAGCTAAACTAAAGCGTCGCAAGCTTGCCGAAATCAATTTCATGGCTCTCTCCTAACAAACAATTTTTTTTCCTTTCTCATTTTAAATAAAATCAACACCAAATATGACAATCTGTCATAGATACAATTTTTTTTTAATAAATGGGGAGCAATTTATTTCAAAAAGCGGTGAAATCAGTAGGGAATGGGGAATGGGGAAGGGGGAAGGGGGAATGGATACTTCCCAATGCCCAATGCCCTATTCCCAATGCCCTATTCCCAATGACTCAGTTCCAGGATTTAGTAATAGATTTTTCCGCCTCCCCACTTAGTACCAACGATTTTGGGTTGTATTAGGATATGACCAGCGATCGCTTCCAAATCCTCATCTGTCAGATTTCGCATTGCTGTGAAAATATCTGCACTCTTGATACTGGGGTGGATTTCGGAAATCTCTTCTTCTCCGTCGTAAGTAGTGGGATTTTTCAGGTAATCCACCAAGCCTTCAATGTTATTACGGTTGGGTGTTGCCAGTGCCAGATCGTCTGGAGTAAGTCCAACGTTCTGATTTGTTTTGGTAACTCCCCCAGCATGACATTGGGCGCAAGCGTAGTTAAATAAGCGTTTGCCTTCTTTTACTTGTTTCAGGCTAAGTACGGTGGTCTCACCCTGAGCATTTAATGGCACTGTTCGGGTAGCTTTGTCTAGTTCCACTGCTGTCGCGCTACCGACAAGCAACTGAAACGAGAGTAAAACAGTGGCCACAACAACGCCAATTAGTCTTCTAAACATGTTTCCCCTTAAAATTTTTGACGCTCAACACAGCTAAGAAAGCGGTTCTCAATCTCCAAGCTGCTAATTGCTAATGACTCATTGTTTTTTGTCATTAGCTATCAATGATTAGCTAAAGCCCAAGATCACCCGTTAGGTGTCCTCGTCATCACCCACCAAGTCGCTAGTACCTTTTGGGTGTGTTTCAAACGATATTTGGGAAATAATTGCCTTTGCATCTTCTAACGCCAAACGGGTCTTTTGGTGTTTGTAGGCGATTCCCAGTTGGTTGCACAGAGAAAACACTTTTTCTACAGGTATACTGTAGTCGGCTGCTATCTCTGCGATCGATAGGTCTGCAAAACCCATAATGCTTGTTAACTGATAGATAGAGATTGAGTCGCTGTAATACCAATATCACGTTAGGAGTGCAATTTGTTGCCCAAAATACTGTTTGGGGAATGGGGAACTTGTACTGAGCGCAGTCGAAGTATGGGGAATGGGGCATTGGGAATGGGGTTTAACCTTTTCCCCCAGTGAAGGTAACGCTTTGAATAAAGTAACGATTAAAAAAGGCGTAAATACCTAAAGCTGGCAGGGTAAAAACCATAGAAGCTGCCATAATGTAGTTCCAATAGCTAATGTATTGGCCTTTGAAGGTATTCAGCCCCAAAGGGAGGGTAAACATTTCTGGGTCAAATAGGATAACTATCGGCAGTAAAAAATTATTCCAACTTCCCATGAATACAAAAACTGCCTGTGCTGCTAGTGCTGGTTTTGCTAGAGGTAAGACAATATGTCGGAAAATTCCAAAGGTATTTAAGCCATCCAGTTGAGCCGCTTCTTCTAGTTCTTTAGGAAAATTAACAAAAAACTGCCTCATCATAAAGATAAAAGTGGCATTCACCATGCTAGGCACAATCATGCCTTGATAAGAATTCAGCCAGCCGATCGCTTTTAAAATCAAAAATGTCGGAATTAGCGTGATTTGCGCTGGTACTGCCAGCACAGCCAAGATTAGAAAGAACCAAAAGCGCTTACCCACAAAACGCAGTCTTGCCAAGGCATAACCAGCCATTGAATTTAACAACAAGTTTAAAAGCGTAACGCTGACGGCGATTACCACACTGTTGAACAACCAGCGCCAAAATAACGGTTCTTGGAGAAATATTTGCCTGTAGTTGTCAAGAGTAAAATTCTTGGGGAGAAAGTTGGGTTCACCACCCACAATCTCTGTTAGCGGCTTAAATGATGCTGAAAGCGCCCAGAGAAAGGGAATTAGGGTAATGATCGCATAAAGTGTCAGCAAGACGTATAGCAATACTTTTAAGCCAGAGATTTTAGTCAAATCCGTTCGCCTCCAAAAAGTCGCCGTTGAATCAAAGTGATGGCAACGATCGCAGCTGCTAACAAAAATGCGATCGCAGCTGCATATCCCATTTGTAAATTGCGAAACACAGCTTGGTAAATTAGCAGCACCACAGTTAAGGTAGCGTTGTTTGGGCCGCCAGTACCCCCAGAAAAGATGTAAGACTGGTCAAAAAGTTGAAAAGTCCCAATCACCCCCACTGCTACCACAAAGAAGGTTACAGGCTTAAGCAAGGGGAGGGTAACGTGGATAAATTGCTGCCACCCATTTGCGCCATCGAGTTCCGCCGCCTCATAAAGTGTTTGGGGTATATCTTGCAAGGCGGCCAGATAAATCACCATGAAAAACGGCGCAGTTGACCAAATGTTCATGATCATAATGCCTTTGAGCGCAACAGCTGGATCGCCCAACCAGTTATAAGTAGGTAGCCCTACAAAAGCAAGAAAATCATTTAGTAGCCCATCGGTGTTATAAATCCACATAAAGATCAGCGTCAGCACTGCTGAAGAGGTGACTGTGGGCAAAAAGTAGAGGATGCGCCACCAGTTTTTACCGCGAATCCCAGAATTCAGAGTTACCGCCAGAATTAAAGCTAAGACTGTTTGAGTTGGCACAACAATAGCTACGTATTGTGCTGTATTTCTTAAAGCAATCCAAACCCTTTCATCTTCAGCTAATCGTGTGAAGTTCCGAAAACCGATGAACTCGTACTCAATACCGCCGAGAAGTCGGACTTTTTGCAAGGAAAGAAAAACGGCATAGAGAATGGGTAAGACTACAAAAGTCCCCAAAACTAGAATGGTGGGCATCATGAACATATACCCAGCCAAGTTTTCTGTGATATTCCACCTGGGGTTACTCCGCCGCCTGTTGATTGCAAGCAATACAGAACCTCCGTTTAATCCCGCACTAACCCGGCTGTAGAGATGGGTTATGCATAATTATTGATCCTACTCCTGTAATTAAATTAAGTTTCTATTTTTGGAAAGCCTAGACGCAAAACGACGATTTACGAGATATCAGTTGTATGAGTTAGCTGCTTATGTAATTTAGGGAACTATATATTTAGCTTCCTTGGGGATGCTAATTAACCCGACTCAAGCAAGAGGACACAAAATGTCATATACAGCCTACTTACGTTCGATTAAAAGTGAACTTCAGAGAACTGATAAAACTCAAAAAAGTCTACGGGTAAAAACTATCATAGAACAGTTTGGCTACCAGCGTAGAAGTCAATCATTTATAGATAATTTTAATACTGCTCTTGGTGAATTGGGACTTTGTGCAAATCCTTGCTTGGATTTGTATATTCCGCTAGACACAAAAATTGCTATTTCTATTAAAGGTGTAGAAGTAATCAATAAAGTAGCTGAATCTGAATCAATTTCAGTCAAACTACAAGAGGCAATCTCAGTCAAACATGATTTTTTCTACTACTTATTTGATTTTGGCTCGGAACAAGAATATGAACGATTTCAAGCATGTTTAGATTCTCACCAGCCAGTAGGTATTTTTTTGATTCCACAAATAGAAGATTTCTTCTCTGATATTGTTGTCAAAATCTTTAATTATGAATTAATTAGAAAATATCAATACGGAGGATATACTACTACTCCAAAATCTGCTACTAGAAAAATTCCTACAAGTCTTGCCTCAGATAAAGATTGTGACGATGAACAGGAGAGTTCCATTTCTGATGCTAATATTTTTCAGTTTCATCGCTCAACTATGACTAGTATTATACTTGGCAATACTGGTTTAGAGTTGCTTGATTCGGAAAAATTTGATCAGCAGTTTGAACAGATATCTCTATCTGCCAATAAATATAATTCTGAACAGTTTTTTATTTTATTTCATTGTCCATCAGTATTAGAAATCCAAGCTCTTCAGCAAGAAGATGCTTTAGGATACTTGGTAGATAGAGTTGCCAGTAAAATTCCTTTTACTTTTACTCTCAGATGTAAGTACCCAAATGAAGCCTCTCTTGAGCATAAAGAAGAAGTATATGCTCATTTTCGTCTGTTGCTAGAACTTCCATATTATCAAATAGAGGAAGATGATGCATCTTTGCGAGATTATTTTGTAGATTTGCAAAAAGCTCAAATACAGGCTGAATCACAGTTATTATTGAAGATAAAACCCGAACATTTTTACAGTCTGAAGTGGCAACAAGAAAGTAAAGAATATATCTATCTTAAGTATTTTGCTATTAAAACCTTAGAAAGTCTAGGATATGAATTGTCTAATATTGGCTGTGAAGTTGAGTTGACTTCTAGGGATGAGGAAACATCAGATGAAGATACATCAGATGATGATGGAGAGTATCAAAGCGAAATTATAGAAGTTTATGTAAAAAATCAGGTAGTAGTTGAGATAGAAACTCTCAAATACCAAGAATTTCAGGATAACAATCTATTTTTAGATACTCTTAAAAGAGTTTTGAGGAAATCAAAAGTATGGCCAAATAAGCTAGAAAGTCTTTGGTTGGTAATTCCCGGTTTTGAGATTGCCCGTAATTATTACCAACTAAAAAAAGCTAAGGAAATCTTAGAATATAAGTTATCTGGATATTATGGCGATCGCTTCCAGGTTGTAATCATGGCTCCTGATTATGAAAAACACCAATTAGTCCCAGTATCATTTGATTCTATTGAATATCCATCTTTTGAGTATGGGGTTAAAAAACCTAGTTTATTACAGGCATATCCAGTTACTAACCGCGTTAAAGAATTTAAGCTGGACTTTAGCCAAGTAAAAGGACTAAATGAAGAAAAAGACAAACTAGATAAACTTCTCAAGCTGCAATCTAAGGGACACAAGGGTTCAATTGGTGGAATTCTTTTCTATGGATTACCTGGATGCGGTAAAACTCTACTAGCAAATGCTTTTGCTAATGAGTCTGGCAGATATTTCTTTAAATTCTCTCCTGCTGATATTGTCAGTGTTTGGATAGGTCAAAGTCAAAAAAATATTCGAGATATCTTTGCTCAAGCTAAGAAAAAAGCTCCTTCAGTTTTATTTATTGATGAGTTAGACAGTATTGGGTTTAATCGTAACGAAGACAACGCCCATACAGACCAAAAAGCAACTATTAATCAATTACTCATAGAACTAAATAATCTTCAAAATAGTGATGTGATTGTAATAGCTGCCACTAATTATTTGAGTGGTATAGATAGTGCTTTGAAACGTTCTGGTAGATTGGATTGGAAGATTCCTATCTTTCCACCATCTCAAACAGAAAGAATAGAACTATTCATACACTACCTGTCAAAAATTGATATGAATCAGTTAGTTAACTTTGAAATGCTGGCAGAGAAAAGTATGAAGTTTACGTCATCAGATATTGAGTTAGTTTGTCGAGAAGTTAGAAATGCTATTCTTCTAGAAGAAATAAGTTCAGCTTTAACAACTTCAGATGTGATTACTTATATCAATAATCTGCAAGATGGTGGTTTAAGTCTTAACCAAGAACAAGTCAAGGAATTTATCGAAGAGTGTAAAAGAATGAGTGTAAAGAATCCTAAGCTAGAAACTCTGAAATTAGAATGGGCTTTGTATTAGCAATAGCTCAATAAAAATGGCGTAGGCGTAGCCCGTCGTAGACATCGCTCTTTTGGTAGTGTTGGAAAAATAACTTTAGGAATATGCGATATTTTACTAAAAAACTGCTACTAAGAAGCATCGGAGTTGTGGCGATCGCCTACATTTCAAGTTGTCTATTTTTGTTTGTTCGGCAGCGTTATTTGATATTTAGCCCCACTCCACAAATCTTAACGCTACCTAGTTCGCCCGAATTTTTTCTTCCTTACAAAGATGTGCGTTTACCTATTACCGGCTCTAATGAATATATAGATGGCTGGTGGATTCCAGCACCATTACCAAAAGAGAAAGTTTCTTTAATTCCAAATGAGCCTGTAAAAATTTTAAAATCACCTAAAACATTTTTATACTTTTGTGGTGCTGCTAATAATAAAGGTTACTACAATTATATAGGCAGACTTCAAGCAATGCGACAGTTGGGGTTTTCTGTATTAGTGATTGACTACCGAGGTTATGGTAGTAGCAAAGGGAATTTTCCTAGTGAGTCTCAGCTTTATCAAGATAGTCAAATAGCCTGGAATTATTTAGTAAAAATACAACAAATACCTCCTAATAGAATTGTCATTTACGGCGAATCAATGGGGGGAGCAGTTGCTATAAATTTGGCAGTAAAACATCCAGAAGCTAGCGCATTAATTGTGCAAAGCTCCTTTACATCAATGGCAGAGCAAATCAAATATAGAGATTGGTTACGGATGTTTCCCATCGAGTTGCTGCTAACACAAAAGTTTGATTCTATTTCTAAAGTTCGTTCTCTACGTCTTCCCGTTTTATTTATTCATGGAACTGATGACAGCATTGTTCCATCCTACATGAGTCAACAGTTATATGATGCTGCCCCTGAACCCAAACAACTTTTATTAATTCCCAAAGGAAAACATGTCCAAATTTATCAACCTGGAAGTAACTCGTATTTACAAGCGATTCAGAAGTTTATCCAAAAGGTAGAGTCTCAAGAGTAAGAAATAGATCCATCGGGATTACCTTCGACACGATTCAAAAATTCGTCCAAGTCTTGCAAGAATCTTTATCTCTTCGAGATGAGGCATGTGTGAACATAATCGGAATTGATACCGACGGAATAGCCTGTAAATAATCACTTATTGAGACTGATAAATCATGGAGAATGCAAATAATCAGGGGATTTGCTGGTGGTTTCTACCAAAAGTGACCCGCTACAGTTTAACTTTGTTGCTGAGTACGGTAATGCTTGCTGATGCTGTGGAGGCGACACCAAGAAACATAGGGTTGCAGATAGCACAGCGCGCAGGAAGCACTCAACAAAATGCCACTCATGCTGCTGCTGAACGTGTTTTTCAAGAGGGATTGAAACTTTATCAACAAGGGACAGCAGAATCATTGCCACAAGCGATCGCAAAATACCAAGAAGCGCTAAAGCTTTGGCAACAAGTTGGTGATAAACGCTGGGAAGCCGAAACCCTCAACAATATTGCCTTAGTCTACGACGATTTAGGAGAAAAGCCAGAAGCGCTCAAATACTACAACCAAGCTTTACCAATACTCCGTGCAGTGGAGGACAAGGGAATGGAAGCCACCACCCTCAATAATATTGGCAAAGTCTACAACTCATTAAAAAAAAACCAAGAAGCGCTCAAATTCTTCAACCAAGCTTTACCCATAAGCCGCGCTGTGGGAGACAGAAAAGTGGAAGCCGTCACCCTCGCCTATATTGGCAAAGCCTACGACAATTTAGGAGAAGAGCAAGAAGCACTCAAATACTACAACCAAGCTTTACCCATAAGCCGCGCTGTGGGGGACAGAGGAGAAGAAGCCAGCACCCTCATCAATATTGGCATTGTCTACTCTGATTTAGGAGAAAAGCAAGAAGCGCTCAAATACCTCAAGCAAGCTTTACCCATAAGCCGTGCTGTGGGGGACAGAAAACTGGAAGCCCGCACCCTCAACGATATTGGCTTTCTCTACGGCTTATTAGGAGAAACGCAAGAAGCGCTCAAATATTACAACCAAGCTTTACCCATACTCCGTGCAGTGGGCGAGAGAAGAAGGGAAGCTACTATCCTCAGTAATATTGGCGCTGTCTACAACTACTTTTTAGGAGAAAAGCAAGAAGGACTCAAATACTACAACCAAGCTTTAACAATACTCCGGGCAGTTGGGGACAGGGAAGAAGAAGCCAAAATGCTCTTTCATATAGCTTTTCTAGAATACAGTCGGGGTAATTTACAACCAGCCCAAACACATATTCAAGCAGCTATTCAAATATTTGAAGATTTACGCGCCAAAATAACTAACGAAGAACTACGCGCTGCTTACGTTGCCTCACTCCAACGCTGCTACCAGTTAAACACCTATCTGCTGATGGAACTGCAAAAAAAAGATCCATAAAAAAAGGATACAATGCGATACTTTGCCACTGGAAGTTAGCGATCGCTCTCGTGCCTATATTCTGATAGAACTACTAACCGAAGCAAACATAAGACATCCTCACAAGGCATTGATTTTCAGTCAATCCATCGCCTTAATTTGCTGATTAGCTTCATTCTGTGCCTTCACCATCGCTTGCTTTAATGGTTGTTGCCCCAACAAGGCGCTGACAAACTGGTTCTCAAAGTTATTGACGATCGCACCTGGATATTTCCCCACCTGCCACGGTGTAGCATAATCCACTCCCGCCACTAATGGCGATCGCAGTGCGTCTTGGTCATAACCCAAATTCTTTGCCACTGATTTACGTGTTGGCAAAGCAAACCCTGTTCCTGTCCACTTCTGCATTCCTTCTTTACCCGTGAGATAAGAAATCAACTCCCAGGCTTCGGCTTTGTGCTGTGCAAGATTATTCATCACGTAGGCAACTGTAAAAACCATCGTACCTTTTTTGCCATTAATCGTAGGCACTGGTGCGGTAGCAAACTCTACTTGAGGAAAGGTTTCAGTTAAATAAGGAATTGCCCAATTACCCTCAATCACCATTGCCACTTTACTCTGACCAAACATTTCACTACCTGAGTTTGTCCCTACATCAGATTTTTGGGCAGAGGAACGGTCTTTTTGATACTGGTCTATTACTAACTCTAAACCTTTTAAACCTGCCTCACTCGCAAAGGTAGCATAACCATTTTGATTAACGAGTTGCCCATCAAAGGCTTTAATTTTATAAGCCTGACGCGCCAATTCAGGAATTTCCCCAAAGCCGTATTTGTTAAGTTTACCTGTCAATTGTTTCGAGTAGTTACGTAATTCATCCCAAGTAGCTGGCGGACTACTCAACCCTGCGGCGGCGAATGCTTTTTTGTTATAAAACAGGGCAAGGGTGGAATAGTCTTTGGGAAGACCATAAATATGATTTTGATATTTGAAACTATCGAGTAGGGTATCTTCAAAATCCGTTAGGTCAAATTCGGGGGTAATGTAACTTTCTAATGGTTCTAGGACATTCTGACTCATCAAGAAAGGAGCTTCTAGCGCATCGAGATAAAAGACATCTGGTGCTGCTTCCCCAACTAAACGAGTTTTGATTACATCCATGTATTGGTCGGAAATTACCTCATATTTGACCTTAATAGTTGGATGTTGTACCTCAAACTCTCGCAATACCTGTCTCAAGAGTTTTTGCTCAACAGGAGAACCTCCCCAACCACTAAGTTTGATACTAACTGCGTTAGATGCCAACGGTTTGCTTGGTAATTGTAGACTTTGACAAGCAATAATAGCGATCGCGATCGCCATTACCAATGCCAAAAAATTAAACAATCTTTGTTTGATCACTTGTACCTTCTGTTACTAAGGAGTGATATTTACTTATCCAAAATTTTTGTTGAAAATTGCAAGCTAGAATAACGAAAACTTATTAAAAATGCTAATAAAAGCATACTGAGTTCTTCGACAACCGGATTTATATCAGGATGCTTTACTCATAAACATACATTATGGATTTTGTTCAGGTTGAAACAACTACGCCACTGACTCTGGAAATTCCCCAGATTTCTTTACCACCAACAGCACTTTCTCCAACCTCTCGAATTCCCAAGGATGCGATTCGCACAAGTTTAAAAGCTTCCACTGCGGATTCTGTCTTAGCGGCGGTTTACTCTCTTGGAACTGGCGGGATTTTACTTAGCAATTTCTTGGTGGAATTGGGTGCTAGTCCAGTAGTTTTTGGGATGCTTTGCTCTATCCCCATGTTGGTCAATCTGATTCAGCCGTTGGGTGCTTACTTGTCTGAACGTAGCACGAGCCGCTTTCAATATTCTCTTCGGACACACGGAATTGGTCGGCTGCTATGGCTGGCTCTAGTAATTGGTATTGTAGGCGTAAGTTTGGGAGCGATCAATACTCACCAATTAGTGATATTGACACTTTTGATTGTCCTATTCAGCAATCTTTTGGGAGGACTAGGAACCGCATCGTGGCTAAGTTGGGTTGCAATGATAGTTCCCCGACGATTGCGAGGCAGGTATTTTGGGACACGCAATAGTGCTGCTAACCTCACTAATTTGGTTTGCGTACCAATGGCTGGTCTAGCTGTATCACATTGGTATGGTGGAACACTGCAAGGCTATGGGGTGATTCTGCTAATAAGCATTGTTTTAGGAATTGCGGGATTGGGGTGTCAGTATTTCCAAGTGGATATGAATCCCAGATCGCAAAATACTTATTATAACAAGTTAACTCAAACAAGTGAGATTCAGCCAGAGGTTGCAAAAGATGAATCTTCTGAAGTCGCTCAATCAATTCATCCATTACAAAACCAATTAATTAATAGTGTTTGGAAAAACTCTAACTTTTTAAGATTTTTGCTGTATTTCAGCTTCTGGAATCTTGCTGTTAACCTCAGCGCTCCTTTTTTTAACCTCTATATGCTGGACACGCTGGATTTAGATGTGAGTTATGTGACTATCTACAATAGCCTTCAGGCGGGGGCGACTTTGCTAATGCTTATTTTGTGGGGAAAATTAGCAGACAAGATAGGCAATCGTCCCATCCTCATCTGTATTGGCATTTTGGTTGCAGCTACGCCACTACTATGGCTAGGGATTGGTGCTAATCGCTGTGATATTTGGTTGTGGCTACCTCTGTTACACATCTTGGCTGGAGGTACTTGGGCGGCGATTGACTTGTGCAGCAACAATATACAATTGGCGATCGCACCAATTAAAAATCAGTCTATCTATTTTGCGATCGCAGCTGCCGTTGCTGGAGGGAGTGGTGCTTTAGGCGCAACTATAGGCAGCTTCATCGTCCAATTTGCTCAGTTTGGAGGCTTGCTAGGGTTGTTTGCCCTCTCTAGTCTATTTCGACTAGCAGCACTTGTTCCACTCGTTTTTGTCAAAGAGCCGATGAGAGGATAAGGGAGCAGGGGGCAGGGGGCAGGGGAGCAGGGGAGGCAGGGGAAGCAGGGGAGCAGGGGAGAAGAATTAATAACCAATGCCCAATTCCCCATTCCCCATTCCCCATTCCCCATATTCTATTCTGCGGCGGTAGAAGTTAAGGACATTGTTTCCCACAACACCATGTGAGGTGGTGTTAGTACAGGCTGGTGTAGAGCAATCAGCTGGGCTAGGGTGGTCTTTAATTGAGTACGGGGTACGATATCATCAACAAAACCATGCTGGAGCAAATCTTCAGCAGTCTGAAAATTTTCGGGGAGTTTTTCTCGTAGGGTTTGCTCAATCACTCGCCGACCGGCAAAACCAATGGTTGCCTTGGGTTCTGCCAAAATAATATCGCCCAACATTGCAAAACTTGCGGTAACGCCGCCTGTTGTGGGATTGGTCAAAACGGGAATATATAATAGTCGCGCGTCTTTATGACGTTGTAGGGCTGCGGAGATTTTCGCCATCTGCATCAGAGAAAGCATTCCTTCTTGCATTCTCGCGCCGCCGGAGGTGCAAACGATCACTACAGGATACCGCCGTTGAGTGGCTTGCTCAATCATCCGGGTGAGTTTTTCTCCCACAACCGAACCCATACTACCACCCATAAAACGGAAATCCATAACCCCAAGGGCAATGGGCAAACCATTGATTTGACCTAAACCAGTGTGAACTGCGTCTATTAAGCCAATTTTATCTTGTGTTTCCCGCAGGCGATCGCTGTAGAGTTTGCGATCGCGAAATTCTAGCGGATCAGTTGGACGCAAATGCTCGTCTAGAGGTTTCCAGGTATTATTATCTATCAATTGGCGAATGCGCTCATCGCTGTCTACCCGATTGTGATGACCGCATTCGGCACAAACCATCTGATTAGCTTTCAGGTCTTTTGTATATGCCAAGACACTGCACTTAGAACATTTATGCCATAAACCATCAGCAATTTCACGTTCTTGTCGTTCAAGGCTGGTAGATCCTGATTTCCGTCGATTTGCAAACCAATCAAATAGAGACTTTAAACCACGTGATTCTTCGTTGTTAGCCATTTTTTATTTTATTTTAAGTGGGTATGAGGTCGAAAACATGTCAAACCGTATTGGGTTGTCCTTAGTCACGAGTCATTTTTTTTTACTAATGACTAATTACTACATCGTCAAACTACGCTTTTAAGCAATTCAGACCTTAATTTTCATCTTTGGTTGCCAGCTTAACGAAAATACTTATACCAATACAAGTCT
Source organism: Nostoc sp. C110 (assembly GCF_043099725.1). Taxonomy (GTDB): domain Bacteria; phylum Cyanobacteriota; class Cyanobacteriia; order Cyanobacteriales; family Nostocaceae; genus Nostoc; species Nostoc muscorum_A. Next base: position 3,949,695 of record NZ_CP171148.1, read on the forward strand.
CCTGCTCTTTATTTTCAGCAGACTTAATTATATTGACGTACTGACAAAGCCATGAGAATACCAACCTCCAAATAAGATGCTCTCCCTCTCCCACCCAAATCAGTGATTCGTATTGCTAGGTTATGAACGATCGGCATCTGTTGCAATAGTTGTGCTTGCTAACGGTTAATCGTCATCAAGAGGGTAATACAAGTCACAAGCAGAATATTATCAAAATATGAAGGGGCGATGGGGTAATGTTGGTTACAGTCACGAATTATAAATTTTTCTTATGAAAGGGCATTCGATATGGGTTACTCCCCTTATCCTCCTTCTCTCCATACTCGCGACTGCAATTCAAGACGCTGGAAAAAATAACCGCAGATAGGTAGACAAAATTGCTTCGCCACTAAACAGGGTAATCAGAGATCCTAAAGCGAGAAAAGGGCCAAAAGGCATCTTTTGTCCTAACCTGTGTGTCAATGTCTCTTCATTAGCGGCTCCTCTACCAGACGCTGCGCGTAGCTTGCTTCGACCTAAGAGTATCCGTTTATGCATAATAAGACCACTGCCAATTAAGGCTCCCAGCGCACAGGCAATAAAACTAGCTAAGAGCAAATATTTCCAGCCTAACCAGGCTCCCATCATGGCTGCTAACTTGGCATCACCCGCGCCCATTGCAGTTTTCCCAAAGGCAATTGAACCCAATAGGGCGATCGCATCAAATAGCCATAAGCCCAACACTGCACCTACTATGGCCATCATAAGGTGATTTACTAATGCGACAGAACTTCCTTCTGGTAGATAACCAACCACCATTTGGAATAAAATTCCTGCCACTAAACCCGACTGAGTAAGTGGATTAGGTAAGGTCATTGTATCCAGGTCAATCAGCGATAGTGCTAATAACCAACTACAAAAAGCCCAATAGCCGATTGTGAAAGTCGAAACTTGAAAGACTAAAAAAACCAGCAAAAAAATTATGCCCGTCACCCCTTCTACCACGGGATAACGGACAGAAATTTTGCTTTTGCAATATCGACACCGCCCTCTTAATGAAATCCAGCCGAAAACTGGTACATTGTCGTAAGCTTTTAGCTGGTTTAAGCATTTAGGACAACGAGAAGGCGGCCAAAGAATTGACAACCCAGCAGGTAGCCGATAAACAATAACGTTGAGAAAACTACCAATAGATGCACCCAAAGCAAAGACCATTACACTCGCTGAAATAGCGAACAAAATGTCCATACAATCATTAGTCCTTTGTCATTAGTTCTGTGTCATTTGTCGTTTATCTTTTGTCTTTTGTCATTAGTCCTTTGTCGAGAACTAATGACTAATGACCAATGACTAATGACCAATGACTAATGACTAATAACTAATGACCAATGACTAATAGATGTGTGATTCAATTTGACTTAAGGGTACAAAACACTCTTGAGGTAAAAGAACTGGTTGGTTAGTAAAAATAACCTTACCTCGATGATTAACACGATTAATTGCTACACCGGAAGGTTGCCCAGCGATTTCGGGATGAACTTCACAGTGAGTATAGTATATCTGCCCAGCAGCTCTGATTACAGCAGGATCAATCAAAGGCGATTGGTTCTTTGGGGCGGTGAAATTTACTGGATTCTGTCGTAATGCGTACACTATCGACTGTTATTTGATTGCTAGATTTCCCTTTAGTCTACCCGAAACTTATAGCAAAGGTTGCCAAATTGGCCAGGTTGCACTTTAAAATTATTTTTGTTCAAGAGCCTTAATGAGTGAGTCTCCCATAGCACGGCAACCAAGGAGGTTTTTTCCTGGAGAAATTATATCCCCAGTGCGATCGCCTTGCTCTAAAACTTGGAATACAGCTTGTTCGATATGATCTGCCGCTTTTGGTTGGTCTAAGGCGTAGCGTAGCATCATCGCCGCACTCAAAACCTGTGCTAGAGGATTGGCTTTATCCTGTCCAGCAATATCTGGGGCTGAACCATGAACTGGTTCAAACACACCAGGTCCAGAAGCACCTAAACTCGCTGAGGGTAACATCCCAATACTACCGGTAAGCATGGCAGCAGCATCAGAGAGAATATCGCCAAACAAATTGCCTGTAACAATGGTGTCGAACTGCTTGGGAGCGCGTACTAACTGCATAGCAGCATTATCTACATATAAATGAGAGAGTTCGATATCTGGATATTCTGTACTAAGTTGGGTAATGCGATCGCGCCACAACTGAGATACTTCTAATACGTTCGCCTTATCCACCGAACACAGTTTTCCGCCGCGTTTTCTAGCAGCTTCAAAGGCCACTCGCCCAATGCGTTCAATTTCTGATTCGGTGTAAACCATTGTATTTACACCGCGTTTTTCACCCGTTTCTGTGGCAAAAATCCCTTTAGGTTTACCGAAGTAAATCCCACCAGTGAGTTCGCGCACCACCATAATATCCACGCCTTCCACAACTTCGCGTTTCAAAGTTGAGGCATCGATTAGCTGGGGCAAAATTTTCGCTGGGCGCAAATTGGCAAATAAGCCCAAACCTGCGCGTAGTCCTAACAAACCTGCTTCTGGGCGTAAATTTGATGGCAGAGAATCCCACTTATAACCACCAATTGCTGCAAGTAATACAGCATCACTGTTACGACAAGTTTCTAGAGTGGCAGATGGTAAGGGTTCGCCTGTAGCATCAATTGCTGCACCACCAATAAGTGCTTCTTGGAATTCAAACTTCAGATCAAATTGCTTCCCTACGACTTTCAGCACATCTACCGCCACTGCCATAATTTCAGGGCCAATGCCATCGCCGGGGAGTAGAGTTATGCGGTAGTTCTGGGTCATAGCTAATTATTACTAGGTAAATGCTTACAGATTAAATATCATACCTAGCAAGTGCACCAATGGAGTTGTTAATTTATTTCTGAGTCGGAGAAGTAATCTGGCAAATATTTTGATACTCAGCAAGTATGAGAACTTCTCTCAAAAACTCAGCTATAGAATCTAAAAATTAAAAAAAACTATCTATAGGAATTTTTTGTTGAAATTAGTTGTATGTTTTTATGTTAATAAACGCAAACACAAAAATGGTTTATGAATTTTAATCAAATAGGTCAAGTTGCCCTTCAACTGTTAACTCTGTTTGGACTTAAAGTTTTAGGCGCAATTCTTATATGGCTGATTGCTCAACGCTTGATTGATTTTGCATTGAAGCTAGTACGACGTGCTTTCCGAAGCCAACAAATTGACCCAACACTAATTAACTATATTCTGAATATCATTGGTGTGACGCTGAAAATTGTTCTAATTGTGGCAATTCTCGGCTTCTTTGGGGTTGAAACAACTTCTTTTGCCGCATTGTTAGCAGCAGCTGGCATTGCAATTGGTGCAGCATGGGGAGGACTACTAGCAAACTTTGCAGCAGGCGCATTTTTAATTGTTTTTCGACCCTTCAAAGTTGGTGATTTCATCGCAGCTGGAGGTGTCACAGGAACAGTTACAGAACTTGGGCTGTTCACAACTAGTATTAATACACCTGATAATGTATTGACAATTGTTGCCAATAATAAAATCTTTTCTGACAATATCCAGAATTATTCCGCCAATCCTTACCGTCGGGTTGATCTAGTAGCTCAAATCCATCATGATGTGAAACATAACGAAGCGATCGCACTTTTAAAAGCGAAAATTAGCCAAATTCCTAATGTCCTCGAAAATCCAGCGCCGGATGTAGAAATTCAGGATTTCAACTTTGCAGGGCCTGTACTAGCAGTACGTCCTTATTGCAATAATGATCATTACTGGCAGGTTTATTTCGACACTAATAAAGCTATCCGTGAAACCTTTAACGAAGCTGGATATCCAGTTCCCGAATACCGTTATACAGTTAACGGTTCATCTGCTCATGCAATTAATAATGTCATCCCACCACTATCAGAAATAACTTGATAGTGGAGCAAAAAGTCAAGGTTTCATTTGCAAAGTTTTCTAAATAGCAGAATAAGAATTAATAAGTAGGTAGGGCATAAGCCTTACCTACTTTTTTATGTAGCCAATTTCCTGAGAGTCAGTTTCAATTTCCGAAACAAGGCTGACAGAAATTGTAGAAAGAGGTTACGTTAAGTGTTAATCACAAGCCGCACCCCAGCAGCGATGGTAAAAGAATTAGCAATTTGCACCCGTGGACTAACTAAGCAATTTGACAGGCACGTTGCTGTTAATGATGTGGATTTAGAAATCCAGGCGGGGGAAGTATATGGACTGATTGGGCCCAATGGCGCGGGTAAAACAACTCTCATCCGCATGTTGGCAACTGCTGAAGAACCAACTACAGGTGAGATTTATATTAATGGCGATCGCCTACTCCGTGACAAGAGTAATCCCAAACTGAAGCGTCGTCTAGGCTACTTACCCGATGACTACCCACTATATGAGGATTTGACAGTCTGGGATTACCTAGATTATTTTGCGCGTCTTTATCGTTTACGAGAACCACGCCGCACTCAACGTTTACATGAAGTTTTAGAACTCATCCAACTTGGAAATAAACGCAATAGCCAGATATCTACTCTGTCACGGGGGATGAAACAGCGCTTAAGTTTAGCGCGAACCATTATCCACGAACCGATTTTACTACTACTAGATGAACCTGTTTCTGGGCTTGACCCCATCGCCAGGATGCACTTCCGCGAAATCATCAAGGCTTTGCAAGAAGCTGGGATGACTGTAATCATTTCTTCCCATGTTCTCAGTGATTTAGCGGAACTGTGTACATCTGTGGGAATTATGGAACTTGGCTTCTTGGTAGAAAGTACTTCCCTACAGCAACTTTACCAACGTCTTTCCCACCAGCAAATTGTGATATCCACTTTAGGGAACCTGGAGACACTTTTAAGGGAATTGAAACATCACCATTTAGTAGAAGAGTGGGAGGTGATATCAGGAAAAAATAGCGTGCGGGTGAATTTTTCGGGTAAAGAAGAAGATAGTGCTGAGTTGTTGCGATCGCTGATCAAAGCAGATATTCCTCTGACTGATTTTCACTGTACACAAGAAGACTTAGAAACTATTTTCTTAAAATTAGGTCACAAACAAGCATCTTAATTTGCCAACAAATATAACTCCCCATTTTTGGAGAATTTTTTCTTATGATGCCCAATTTTATAGACAAAATCGGCGATTGGAATCCGCAACTATTGCGGGAACTCAAAGGAAGGCTGAAATTTTTTAATGTTGCGATCGCAGTTGCAACATCCTTACTGCTGCAACTGGTAGTTTTTTTATATCAGTTACGGGAGTTTCCTGATGATCAATACTCGCTAACAAACACATATTGTCGTTTAAGTCAAGTATATCAACGGCAACAAAACCAGATTTACCAGCAATCAGATCAATATAAAATTCCTAACTTAAATGATTTACTCGCAAAGAATATTTGTCCCCAAAATCAAATTGATTGGCAGTTGTGGTGGCGAGATCATTGGGAATATATATTCCTGACTTTGAGTGTAATTTTTGTATTTACACTATTAGTTGCAGGAACTTATTTATTAATCAACGATTTAGCCAAAGAAGAAAGTCGCGGTACATTGAATTTCATCCGTCTTAGCCCCCAATCAGAAACTAGTATATTAACTGGTAAATTACTAGGAGTTCCGAGTTTAGTTTATCTCGTCATTTTAGTTGCAGTTCCTTTACATCTGTTGGCTGGACGTTCTGCTGAAATTGCCTTTAGTTACATTTTGAGTTACTACGCAATTCTTGCCACTAGCTGTATTTTCTTCTACAGTGCCGCATTGCTATTTGGTTTAATTAGTCGTTTATTTAGCGGTTTTCAGTCTTGGTTAGGTAGCGGTGCAGTATTACTTTTCTTGTTCACAGTAATGGGGTTTGCATCATCGTCTTCTAGCAACATTTTAAATAATTCAACTGCTTGGATAAGGCTTTTCGCTCCTTGGGATACAATAAATTATCTGTTTCCTAACTTGTTACGTGTATACAATGGTTCTCAACTGAAAAACCTAGAGTTTTTCTATTTACCATTAGGGACAAATGTTATTAGTATTGTTGGTTTTCATTTATTAAATTTGGGCTTGTGCAGTTACGGAATCTTACAAGCTCTAAAACGTTCTTTCCGTAATCCTCAAGCCTCAATTATTAGCAAGGGGCAAAGTTATGTATTAGTAGCTTTTTGCCAGGTAATGATGTGGGGCTTTACCTTACAATCTTGGAACAATGATTCCAACTTTTATGAACAGGTTGGGCAAAATTTAGTTTTTCTGGCAATATACAACTTGGGGTTACTTTTGAGTTTGATTGCCATTCTTTCCCCTCATCGTCAAGATGTACAAGATTGGGCAAGATATCGACATCAAGAAGTTTCTAACCGCAAGAGTGTTTGGCGGGATCTAATTTGGGCAGAAAAAAGCCCTGTACTTGTAGCGATCGCTATTAATCTGGCAATTGTTACTATCCCTTTGCTAGTCTGGATTTCAATTACATCTATTTTCGATACCGACTATAGCCATAATGGGGCAGGTGACGATTTTAACAGGTTAAAAGCACTTTCATTTGTAGCTTTGTCTATCAGCATAATCATGATTTACGCTACCATTGCCCAATTAATACTTTTGCTGAAAACTCCCAAACGTTCTTTCTGGGCAATAGGTACTATAGGTACGGTAACGTTCTTACCACCGATGATTCTAGAATTTCTTGGCATCTCCGCGTGGAAACATCCTACTGTATGGCTGTTTTCAACCTTTCCTTGGTCAGCGATCCAATATTCTGGGGTGACAACAATTTTTATGGCATTCCTGGCTCAGTTGAGTGTTTTAGCATTGTTAAATTTCCAGTTGACAAAGCAGGTGAGATTAGCAGGTGAATCTGCTACGAAAGCATTGTTAGCAGGACGCTAGGTAAGATTTTATACATGAGAACCCCGATTTCTGTAAGAAGTCGGGGTTCTTGTATTAAGGTTAAACTTTTAATTAGCACAAGTATAGTAATAACCTGACAATCATGCTAAATCTGCCGGCTCAAGACCTACGCCATACAGCCATCCAGTTTTTAGAACAAAGTCCCCTACAGCGTCTACAAATTCTTAAGCAATTGGGAATTGGTCGTTATGAGTTTTTAACTAAAATCCGCCTAAATGAAGCAAATATCATCTGTATGATGCGGTTTTTTAAATATCCAAGTCAGCTAAAATTTCCAAATCTAATAGGAGCAGATTTATCTGGCTTAATTTTAGATGATGTAAACTTCATCCGAGGCAATTTGTCTGGAGCAAATCTACAAGGTAGTAGTTTAGTCAATGCAGACCTCTTATTTGCAAATTTAATGAAAGCCGATTTGAGAAATGCAGATTTGCGAGGTGCAACTTTGGATGAGACTATTTGGTTAGAGACTCTAGTAGATAAGTGTCACCTGGGTCTAGGTACTGGTTTAACTCTGCTACAACGTCAAGATTTACAACTGCGCGGGGCTAGATTTAACTCTTGAAAAGACGTTAATTGAAACACAAAAAATTATAAGATGATTGGATCGAGATTGGTCTGGATAAGTTGATGAATATTAAGTTGCCCCAAAAATTGATGCTGCTAGGTTCAGGAGAATTAGGGAAAGAATTGGCGATCGCGGCTCAACGTCTTGGTAATTATGTGATTGCCGTTGACCGCTATCCCAATGCTCCCGCTATGCAAGTTGCTGATGTATCTGAAGTGATTTCTATGCTCAGTGCTGATGATTTAGAAGCTGTAGTGACAAAACATCAGCCAGATATTATCATACCAGAAATTGAAGCTATTAGAACAGAAAAACTGATCGAATTTGAGCAGCGAGGGATTACAGTTATACCAACTGCGGCTGCCACTAACTATACAATGAACCGCGATAGAATTAGGGAACTGGCGCATCAACAATTGGGCATCAGAACGGCTAAATATGGTTATGCAACAACCCTAGAAGAATTGATTACAATTTCTGATGAAATTGGGTTTAGTAATGTTGTTAAACCTGTGATGTCATCCTCTGGTAAAGGTCAGTCTGTAGTGCGGGATAAGAGTGAAGTTGAGAAAGCATGGAATTATGCGATCGCAAATTCTAGAGGAGACAGTCAAAAGGTAATCGTAGAAGAATTTATTAATTTTGAAATCGAGATAACATTATTAACAATTAAACAGTGGAATGCACCGACTATTTTCTGTCCTCCTATTGGTCATCGCCAAGAACGAGGAGATTATCAAGAATCGTGGCAACCCGCACTAATTTCTGAAGATAAGATATTAAAATCTCAAGAAATAGCGAGAAAAGTTACTGATGCTTTAGGAGGAGCCGGAATTTTTGGCGTTGAATTTTTCATTACTAAAGATGAAGTGATTTTTTCCGAACTTTCTCCCAGACCGCACGATACGGGAATGGTGACATTAATCTCACAAAATCTCAATGAATTTGAACTACATCTAAGAGCCATTTTAGGTTTGCCAATTCCTCATATAGAACAGCTAGGAGCCTCAGCTAGTGCGGTAATTTTAGCTTCGGAAAAATCTGATTCTATTGGTTTTACAGGCGTAGCCGATGCTTTGTCAGAAAAAGATGTCGATATTAGATTATTTGGTAAACCTAATGCTCATCCATATCGACGAATGGGAGTAGCTTTAGCCAAGGGTCTGAATATCGAAGAGGCAAGAGAAAAAGCTACTAAAGCCGCAAGTAAAATCACAATTATTTAATCATCATCTGATGAGTGCCTAAATCAAAGGTGATGCTCTGCTTCCGAAGCTAGTTCCGACGCAATGACAAATGACCAATGACAAATGACAAATGACAAATGACAAATGACTAAGGACTATAATTATGCGAATTGCTCGTAACATTACAGAACTTGTTGGTCGTACACCCCTAGTGCAGTTGAACCGCATTCCTCAAACAGAAGGATGTGTTGCGGAAATTTTGGTGAAACTGGAAAGTCTCAACCCATCGGCATCAGTCAAAGACCGGATTGGGGTGAGTATGATTAACGCCGCCGAAGAGGAGGGGCTGATTACTCCTGAGAAGACAATATTAGTAGAACCCACCTCTGGAAATACAGGAATTGCCCTAGCAATGATAGCAGCAGCTAAGGGTTATCGATTAATTTTGACAATGCCAGAAACCATGAGTGGGGAGCGTCGGGCAATGTTGCGGGCTTATGGAGCAGAACTAGAACTAACGCCAGGTATGGAAGGCATGAGTGGGGCAATTAGACGAGCGCAGCAAATAGTTAATAGTACGCCAAATACCTATATGTTGCAGCAGTTCCGCAATCCAGCTAATGCAAAAGTGCATCGAGAAACTACAGCTCTTGAAATTTGGGAAGATACTGATGGACAAGTAGATATAGTTGTGGCGGGTGTGGGCACTGGTGGTACGATCACTGGGGTAGCAGAAGTGATTAAAGCACGCAAACCTAGTTCTAAAGCGATCGCAGTTGAACCAGCCAATAGCCCAGTTTTATCTGGGGGACAGCCAGGGCCACATAAAATCCAAGGAATTGGCGCTGGGTTTATTCCCCAAGTTCTCAAGATAAAATTGATAGATGAAGTGATTACCATCACCGATGACGAAGCGATCGCTTATAGTCGGCGTTTAGCAAAAGAAGAAGGGCTATTATCTGGTATTTCCAGTGGGGCCGCTTTATGTGCAGCAATTCGCGTTGCTCAACGTGAAGAAAACAAAGGGCGTTTAATTGTGATGATTCAACCCAGCTTTGGTGAGAGGTATTTGAGTACACCGTTGTTCCAAGACCTGGAGGCAAAGTTGCCCGCTAGCGTTGGTTAACGATACATTGAATTAATGGTCAATTCTAAGCACGTTTCTAACCATTACGAAACTCTCAAAGTTAGTCCAAGTGCAAGCCTTGCGGAGATTAAGCAAGCTTATCGCCGCTTGGTTAAGTTGTTTCATCCTGACAGTAATCAGGACACAGCCGATCGCGATCAGATTATTCTCATCAATGCAGCTTATGAAATCTTAGGTGATAACCATAATCGCCGCAATTATGACCAACAACTGCAAAATGATTCTCAAAAATTAAATAGCGATCGCCAACAGCGTACAGCATCGGCGCAAAAGCATTACCAGACAAAACGAAAAACCGGACGGGAAGCTGACGAGCAAGTTGAAGAATGGCTGCGTCGAGTTTATCAACCAGTCAATCATCTACTTGATGGTATTCTCTATTCTCTAGAGGAGCAAATAGAGCAATTAGCCGCCGATCCTTTTGATGATGAGTTGTTAGATGAATTTCAGGAATACTTACAAGCCTGTCGAAATGACCTCAAACAGGCACAAATTATTTTTCGCTCTCTGCCGAATCCCTCTAGTTTAGCAGGAACTGCGGCTAACCTCTATTACAGCCTCAATCAAGTAGCAGATGGGCTTGACGAGTTGGCTTATTTTCCTTTGAGCTACGATGAGCGTTATTTACACACAGGCCAAGAACTATTCCGCATAGCGACAAGATTACATTGCGAGGCACAAGCGTCTGTTATATAGTCGTTGGGCATTGGGCATGGTCAAATAACAAATGACTAATGACGAATGACTACTGACAAACAAATTAGTTTATGCTGGAAACAGAAAAAGATTAAGAAATTTTAAATTCTGCTCATAGTGTACTCATGCAATGTATTGTGAATCGCCGCGCCCAGTTTTCGGCAAGTCATCGCTATTGGTTGCCAGAACTGAGTGAAGCCGAGAATATTGAAAAATTTGGTGCTTGCTCTAAATTTCCTGGACACGGACATAACTATGTCTTATTTATCTCCCTTGCCGGGGAATTGGATAAGTATGGTATGGTGCTGAACTTGTCTGATGTCAAACACGTAATCAAACGAGAAGTTACCAGTCAACTGGATTTCTCTTATATCAACGATGCGTGGACAGAATTTCAACAAACTCTGCCCACTACTGAGAATATTGCCCGGATTATCTGGCAGAGGTTAGCACCGCATTTGCCTTTAGTGCGTGTGCAGTTATTTGAACATCCTGAACTTTGGGCAGATTATATAGGAAACGCAATGGAAGCATACCTTACTATCAGTACTCACTTTAGCGCCGCCCATCGGCTAGCTCATCCTCATCTCAGTAACGAAGAAAACACTGAGATTTATGGTAAGTGCGCCCGTCCCCACGGTCATGGACACAATTATCATCTAGAAGTCACCGTCAAAGGGGAAATTGACCCACGCACCGGCATGATTGTCGATTTAGGGGGTTTGAATCAAGTCATAGAAGATTATGTGGTTGAACCATTCGATCACACTTTTTTAAATAAAGACATCCCCTACTTTGCCGAAATTGTGCCCACTGCTGAGAATATCGCACTTTACATTAGTAATTTATTGCGATCGCCCATTCAAGAATTGGGAGCTAAACTTCACAAAGTGAAACTGATTGAAAGTCCTAATAACTCCTGCGAAATTTACTGTACGGAGTCAGAATCAGATTCAGTCAGCGCAGATGTGAATCAGCCAGTATTAGCAAAGGTTTAGGTAATTGCAAATCCAGGCATAGGACATTTTTAATAATTACGAATTACGAATTATTAAAAATCGCCCTTTCAAAGTGATTATTAAAATTTATTTTATTCTCTTCGCTTCTCTGCGGTTTAAAAGTTATTTATTTAACCGCAGAGGCACAGAGAACACAGAGTAAAGAGGATATTCGAAAGAATGCAAGCCTAGAAAAGTTTATTGACTAAGCAGGTGAAACCTGGTAACAAAGGACTTGTCAACTCATCTTGACTAAATAAAGTAGCTGCTAACTTTAATGCAGCCTGTTCACGTCGATAAACCTCAACTTTTTTCTGTATAGAATCGCAAATCCAATATTCTTGAACCCCTTGCACTGAGTACAGCTTTAGCTTTGTTTCCCTGTCACGTTTCTCGTTTTTTTCACCGGGAGATAAAACTTCTATTACTAACTCTGGTGCGCCGGTGAGGTGTCCAGCTTCATCTAGCAAGTATTTTAAGCGTTCATGACTTGCCCACACCACATCAGGGATCACATTGTCAGAATCTGAGAAAATGATTCCAGGTGCGATGTCTACGACGGGCTACGCCTACGCAGCTTTACCTAAACCAGTTTCATCTGACCAAATCTTAAGAACTGTAGCAATATTTACACAGCTTGCTTGATGATCCCAACTAGGTGATTTAGTCACAAATAGTTCTCCATCAATAATCTCATAGCGATTTCTGCGTTCACGAAGTGTCTCGGAACGAGAATCGCCAGCGAATAACTCTAGGTCATCTGTCGTCCAACGCACTGGAGTTGTTTGCATAGAAACCCCCTAGCATTTTCTTAAATCATATTTTAAAAATACCGACGGCGGGCGGAATGTCGCAAATAGCGATAAATGCCCCAAGCTAAAACTCCAAAAAAGAGATTTAACAAAAATCGACTAAATATAAACCACAAAATATAACTGTCAAAAAGCTTGGACGGATTCAAAGGAATAATTTTATTGGCTAAGAGAAACAGCCCAAAAATAGCATTTCCACCCAGCACGAGGGCAAAAAGCACTAAACCCCTCTGCCAGTAACGTCGCTGGGGTGTACGTTCTGAAATCAGGGTAATTACAGGTTTACCTTGCACTTTTCGCAGTAATTGTTCTAATCGCCAAAACATCCACAAGAGAAACGGAAATAAACCATAATTAAGGAAACATAGCGCTGGTGAGTAACTGCAAGCACTAGATAGAATATTAACTAGGGCATGACAAATCACAGAATTCAGCCAAGCCAGAAAAATGAACTTCCTGTCTTGATGTAACCGATTTTTAGACGAAATATACATTCCCAAGGCATATCCCCAAGGCGCAGAGAACATGGCATGGACTGGCGTGCTAATAGTACGCCCAAGAATTGATCCTGTATTGTGAAAAAGATAAATCCAGTTCTCTTCGGCGGTAAATCCAAGGGCAACGGCTATGGTGAAGAGGAAAACAGTTGAGGGAAGTAATCGATACGTGCGTTGCAAATAATAGGTTGGTACAACAACCCCTGCTAACTTGCAGCCTTCTTCAATTGAACCTACTTCCACAAGCTGCCGCAAGATTGCACCAGGGAGCGATCGCTTGATCCGTTCCCAGTCTACAACCCAATTGGCTACAGTTTCAAAATTCCATTCAAGTCTAAGGGCTAAAATACCAGATATTGCCCCGATGCCAAAGAACATCAGTAACTTTAACAGAGGTGGGGCAAATGGTACTCGATAGTAGTAGTAGCCTAGCAGCAGCAAGGGTGGTATTGCTGACCACAGCAGTAGAGAAAAATCAACCACTCACCTGAGCAATTACTGTGCGGTGACGGTGGGTATTGTTGGTAATAGTGGGAGTTTGGAAACCTGCTTCAACAAAGGCTTGCTCAATATCCAAAGCAAAATATTCATCTAAATACGGTTCAGTACTTTTAAGCAAAGTCAAAATGTAGGCTGGCATTTTCTGGTAAACTTCAGACTTGGGATTCATATCCATGATTGCCAAGTAGCCACCTGGACGCAGCACGCGCCGCATTTCAGCTAAAATCTGTCGGGTTGCTGACTGGGGTAATTCGTGACACATCAAGAAAATTGAGACTAAATCAAATGAGGCATCTGGTAGCCCAGTAGATTCGGCTTGGGCATGAAGCCAATTAATTTTAGCTTGGCGTTGTTGGGCGCGGTAGTTGGCAACAGCTAAGAAGTAGGGAGATAAATCCAAGCCTGTAATTTTGGCATGGGGATAAATTTCTTGCATGGTAAATGTACTTAAACCCACACCACAGGCCAAATCTAGGATTTCTTGGGGTTGATTAGGGATTTGCGCTTTGAGGATATCGTGGTAACTTTGGCGCAGTCTAGCATCTCCTTCTGCTCCAGCATCTTGCCAAATTCCAGCATGGACAGTACGAGCAGCAACTTCTAACTCCCAAGCGGCTTTCCAACTGAGGTCTCCGTCTTCGTAGGCATGGAATGGCCGCAAATAGTATTCTGGGTAGGAAAGCTCAGGATTTTGTACTTGAGCTAGATCAGCCTTCCAATCACGCGCTTGTAGTGTTTCGACTTCTTGCGTCCAAGGCACACCAATTCTCTCGGCACGTTTAATCATCATTTGACGGGCTTGATGTTTGGCTAGGTTGGCTAAAGGCTTGATTGCCAGTACGCCATTTACCAAGCGGGAAGCGAAGCCAGGAGTCGTTTTTACAGTAGCAGTCATAAATTAATTTGCGTTCACAGCTTTTTTACTTATGACATAATTGCTGGACGGCAGTCTAGAAATGAATTGAATTATATAACGATGTCATGGAATTTTGATATGGAAAATTTTGGTGTGATTTGTTTTTCCAGAGAATCACACTGTTCTCTAATTTATACACTTCATTGAAGATTGACAAAATCTATCTCAACAGAGAGGGAAAAAAGTTGAGCGCCATATAAAAAAAGACTACAACTAACTTATTGAGTCTCAAGTATGGCAAGAGCAAGAAGAGCAAGTGGCTTTTTAAGGGATTTTCAAGAATTTGCTTTCAAAGGTAATGTGATTGACTTAGCGATCGCAGTCATCATCGGTACTGCCTTCAGCCGGGTTATCACCTCCTTTGTTGAGGATGTGATTATGCCATTGATTAACCCTTTGATTAGCGTGAGTGGCAAAGAATGGAGAACTATCACCATAGGCCCAGGAATTGCGATCGGTCAATTTCTTGGCGCAATCATTGACTTTTTAACCATTGCCTTAATTTTATTTGTAGCAATTCGCGCCTTACAAAAATTGAAGAGGCAAGAGGATGTTCCCGTAGAATCCCTACCATCAGACGCTAATGTCATAGCTCAGGAAAGGCTGACTGGGGCGTTGGATAGACTGAGCCAGACATTGGAATCTCGGAATAATCAAGTTTTGTAAGTGGGAGCAAGGGGAGTAAAAGGGAAAGAGGTTATTTTTAATTCTCCCCCTTGTTCCCCGCCCTTGTGCCCAATCCCCTATTTTGCAGAAGGCTTGAGAGCTAACAACATCTCTAATTCACTGGTGGATTTATCGGGGCTATTAGCAGTAAAGCCAAGACCACGAATGGAATTGAGGATGGTGATGGTATTGGCATCAGATGAAATTAAACTATTGACCAGGGGCACAGTTTTAGTTTTATCCATATCCAGGTAGAAATAGCCGCCGTTGGGCTTTTGCAAAGAACCAGTAACGGCTTTGAAAGCGTCGCTATTATTAAGAGATTGATTCTTGCGATCGCTGATTGCGTCAGCAATTGGGCCACCAAGAGCCACAAATACAGTATCTTGATCCAGCCAACCATGCGCCAATAAAGCTCCCTGCTTGGGGATTTGCCATTCAGTTACGTCTTTACCACCAATATTTCTATTGGCAATGTTGATTTGTTGTACTTTGGCCAAAGTATCCAATTTTGTCAAGGTGGCTTCGGCTGTTTTGCGATCGCTAGTGTCAAATACTAAAGCACCTCCAAAACCAACACTGGCTAACACTCCTTGATTGGATGGAATAGCACCAAAGGCAAATTCCCCATTCATCCAACCAAAAATATCCTTATCCAGGTCAATATTGGCAATTTTCACTTGTCCTCGTGCTTGTTCCAGGGCCTGCTTCATTTCTGGATAATCTTTTGACTGTTCTACTAAGGTTTCCCAGCCACGGCTGATGCCATTTCCGCTAATCAGAGCAAAGGTATCAGTAGGAAATTGCCCGACTATATTTCCCGGACTTGATTGATACTGGAATTTATTCAGCTGCGGATCTAAATTAGCGATCGCTTTTACCCGCACTCCCGCATCATCAACACCAACACCCGCTACCACAGATTTTATCTGCTTCAGTTGCGCCAAGGCTTGTGGAGGTAACTGCTTTGCTTGCTGATTTCCGGCAGTTAACTGCTGTACCATACCTGCATAGTCTGGTACATAAATTTGGGCGAGGCTATTTTTAACATCCACTCCTTTACTGAGAATGCTACTTGCGCCTTCTTTACTAGCAAAAGAAGACTGTCCCTTAAAGGTGTCAATTGCTTTTTCTACAGCTTGCTTTTCGGGGGCTAATATCAAGTGACTATTATTTAAAACTACGCTATATGTCGGCTTGCCATTTTCTGTAGTTTCAAGAATTTTTTGACCTTGGTAGTCAGATTCCTGAGATTTCACCCCTTTTTGTGACTTCAATTTATTAGCAAAATTCAAGGCACTGATTTTATCCTTGATTCCCACTACTATCAGGATATTTGATTCCTGCTGTAAATTTGTTGGTACATTAGGTGCCCCGGAAGGCACTTTTAACTGTGCAGGTTTCACAGAATTTGGTGGTAGTACAGCAATCATCACACCACCAACCCAAGGCTTTATGTCTTTTTCATAAGAAACGTTACCGTCACTGAACATTTGCTTATTGAAATCTTCCAGACCTTTTGCCACTAACTTTTGTGCTTCTGGAGTGCCAAATTGCTGTAACTTTGCCCAAGCTTGAGGGTCAGTAGTAATATAAGTTGCCATCAATGCTGTTGAAGGTACTAATTTGGCACTGCCGAGAGCGTCTGAGCTACTTCCTGATGGGCCTTTCAAATACATATAAGCCGCGATACTTCCTGCTACAACGAGAGCAGCACCAACCGCAGGAATGAAAAACTTTGATTTACTTTCGGGCATTTTATTATCCTCTTTTGCTCAGATTGTCACCGAGATTTATACAAGTGTCACTGTAGAGTTTTCGGATTTATTAATAATTTCCGCTCATCGATCGGTATTTACTGATAAAATTAGTAGTCCTATAAGCTAGCAGTCTCAAATAATTACCCTAAAAAAGACTCCAAGGGAATGAGGAGCGAATCCGCAAATGATATGCTGTTCATCTCAAATAAAATAGCCTGCTCAACAGCAGCAAGTTATCCTAAGTTATAAGAACAATTAGGAGTATTTGTACTTAATGAGAATCTATCGAGGTGCAAGAGACACTTGACTCGATGACAAAAAAGTGCAAAACATCAGTAAAAGGAAATGCGGGAGGGATATGGAAAAAAGTCCCAGGATCGATAGTCGATCTTCGGAAACTTGGGTGAGATTAATTTCAATCCTCCAATCCCCAATGGGAATCTTAACCCCCATACTGCCCTATTGATTTGGGAAATACAGATACCGCTATTTTGCTTAATTACATCTAGCCAAGCCAGACTTTTCAGGATTACAAGGTCAGTAAGGATCAATGTCGAAGTCTTATTTTGATACAGATAATAACGGACACAAACCTTTTGAGTTACCGGGAGCAAGACCACACTACAATCCCGATCGCCCCGGACAGGTGGAGCATATTTTTCTCGATCTCAGCTTAGATATCCCTAAAAAAAGCTATCAGGGCAGTTGTAGCATTCGCCTCTTGCCAATCCGTAATGGCATTGACCGTTTGACTTTGGATGCTGTCAACCTGAATATCGAGTCTGTGCAGGTGGACGATGTGCCACAAAATTTTGACTACGATGGGGAACAGCTTTCTATCCAACTTTCTGAGACGACTCAGATTGGTAAACGCTTGCTGATTGCGATCGCCTACTCGGTGGAAAAACCGCAACGCGGCATTTATTTTATCCAACCAGATAAGCATTATCCAAACAAGCCCACTCAAGTTTGGACTCAGGGAGAAGACGAAGACTCCCGGTTTTGGTTCCCCTGTTTTGACTATCCAGGACAATTGTCTACTTCCGAAATTCGCGTTCGTGTCCCCAACCCCCTCGTGGCGATTTCCAACGGCGAACTGATTGACACCACAGAAGATGGTGATTATAAAATCTACCATTGGTTACAGCAACAAGTTCATCCTACCTACTTGATGACTTTGGCAGTAGGTGACTTTGCCGAAATTCAGGATGAGTGGAAGGGTAAACCAGTTACCTACTACGTAGAAAAGGGGCGGGAGGAAGATGCTAAACGTAGCATGGGCAAAACTCCCCGGATGATCGAATTTTTGAGCCAAAAGTATGGTTATCCATATCCTTTCCCGAAATATGCCCAGGTTTGTGTAGATGACTTCATCTTTGGCGGGATGGAAAACACCTCCACAACCTTGTTAACAGATAGATGTTTGCTGGATGAACGCGCCGCTTTAGATAACCGCAACACCGAAAGTTTAGTCGTCCACGAACTCGCCCACCAGTGGTTTGGTGATTTGGTGGTGATTAAGCATTGGTCTCATGCTTGGATTAAGGAAGGAATGGCTTCCTATTCTGAGGTGATGTGGACAGAACAGGAATATAGTCTAGAAGAAGCAGCTTACTATCGTTTTTTAGAAGCTCGTCGTTACATTAGTGAAGATAGCAGCCGCTACCGTCGCCCGATGGTAACACATGTTTACCGCGAAGCTATTGAACTTTACGATCGCCATATCTACGAAAAAGGGTCTTGTGTTTATCACATGATTCGCGCCCAATTGGGAGATGAATTATTTTGGCAGGCTATTCAAACATTTGTCCAAGATAATGCCCACAAAACTGTAGAAACTATAGATTTACTCAGGGCGATTGAAAAAGCTACTGGACATAATCTTTTGTTTCTCTTTGACCAATATGTTTATCGTGGCGGCCATCCCGATTTTAAGGTAGCTTACTCTTGGGATGGAGATGCTAAGTTGGCAAAAATTACGGTAACTCAAACCCAAGCTGCTGAAGGTAACAATAGCAGTAAGGATTTGTTTGATTTAAAAATACCTATTGGTTTTGGCTATACCCAACAAGAAGTGAGAAGTGAGGAGTTAGGAGTTAAAAATAATTCCAAACTCACAACTTCTAACTCACAACTCAAAGTTTTTGTAGTACGGATAAATGAACGAGAACAAAGTTTCTATTTTCCCCTAGAAAATAAGCCCCAATATATCAGCTTTGATGTTGAGAATAATTACCTAAAAACAGTAGCTTTAGAGTATCCAATAGCAGAGTTAAAAGCACAATTAGAATCTGATCCCAACCCAATTTCGCGCATCTATGCAGCAGAAGCTTTAACGAAAAAAGGCGGGTTAGAAGCAACAAAAGCACTATCTGCGTCCCTCAAAAATGACCCATTGTGGGGTGTGCGGGTGGAAGTGGCAAAACAACTAGCCAAAATTAATTTAGACCAAGCTTTTGATGGCTTAGTTCTGGGATTAAAAGATAAAAATGCTTATGTGCGACGATCTGTAGTGGAAGCACTTGCTCAAATCAAAACTGCTGAAAGCTATAAAGTTGTAAGAGGGTTGTTGCAAAAGGGCGATCCTAGCTACTACGTGGAAGCTGCTGCTTCTCGTGTGATTGGCGCGATCGCATCTGCAAACTTGGAAGAAAAACCCAAGGAAGATAAGGTACTAAAGCAACTCAAGGGCATTTTAGAAGAAAAGGCGGGTTGGAATGAAGTAGTGCGGAGTGGTGCGATCGCTGGTTTAGCTGAATTTAAAACCTCGGAAGCAGCTTTAAATCTACTACTCGAATACACCAAAATCGGTGTACCACAACCTCTACGTTTAGCCACAATTCGCGCTTTAGGAAAGATTTCTGTAGGTCAAAATCCGGTTAATTTGGAACGGATTTTAGAAAAATTAGCAGAACTAGCCAAAGAAACCTTCTTTTTAACGCAAGTGTCGGTAGCAGCAGCATTGGGACAAATGGAAACACCTAAAGCAGTCGGAATTTTGCGATCGCTAGCGGAACAAACAGCCGATGGGCGTGTCCGTCGCAATGCTGAAGAAGAAATTTCCAGGGTGCAAAAGAACATCGGTTCAGAAAAAACCCTCCGTCAATTGCGTGAAGATTTCGACCAACTCAAACAACAAAACCAGGAATTGAGAAGCCGTTTAGAAAACTTGGAGGCCAAATCTAAATAGCAGCAGATGATAGTTAAAAGTTGGTAATTGGTAATTGTGGTAAAACCACTACCAATTACCAAATTTATAGCACTTGTAAATAACAATTTTGTTATGACTCGCGGGTTGATCTTTCCACCTAACTATACAATTTGCCCTGCAAGAAATCGAACAGATAGATGGGCAGGTTATAAATTGCTAATTTTCGAGCGTGAGGAATAACCTTGTTTGCTGTTAGACATATATATAGGACTCACATTTGATTTTTCAACAAAACTCAGTACACCTTTATTCGTTCTTCTCAGTCCCCAATCCCCAGTCCCTTACCTCTACGAGTGATTCAGAAATCAAATATGATTGCTATATATACCTTATGATTATTTTGCTTCTATGCCCGCAAGTTGGTTATTAGTAATACGCTCAATAAACTCAAGGCTGCACTAATGATAAACATAAACGTATATCCCGTAGCAGTGGCGATCGCACCACTCAGAACTGAAGCAGCAATTCCACCAATGTATACTACTGACACCTGAAATGTATAATCAGTAGCGGCTGTTGCAGGTTCGCATTTATCCATCATGGCACTTAGTAATGCGGTATATGCCATACTTTGAGCTGCATTGACTGTTATACTCACAGCATACAACACAGGTAAACTACTGATACCAATTGCAGGTATAATATACAAAAGAGTCATTATGCTAGCGGCAAAGCCAAATAGAGCTAGAGAACGTAATCTTCCCAAGTGGGTAATCAAAACTCCTGCAATCAAAGCACTAACAATACGGACACTGTAACTGACAATACCCAACATTAAGCCAATATCTGAGAGCGACAAACCTCTATCAACAAAAAGTGGACGAAGCATTGTACCTGACATCATTTCGCCTCCCATATATAGCAATACTACGAAAAGCCACGGTAATGCTTTGGGACGCGAGAGAAAGTTGATAAAAGGTTGAAAATAAGATTTAAAAAAGTTTGATTTCTGAGATTTCTTACTAATTTTTTCTTTATATAATATTACTGGAATTAAAGTCAGAAAAATTACAACTGACATGATTATCAAGCTATACCGCCAGCCGATTCTATCTAGTAAAATCAGCGCTCCACCTCCACCAATAATAGCGCCAAAAACATTTCCCCCAGCTTGAATAGCGTTTCCTAATCCTCTTTCTCGCGGTTCGAGTAAATTTACTGCTAACGCATCAGTTGCAATGTCTTGGCTGGCGGAGAATAAAAAAGCGAGAAACATACAAAAAACTAAGATATTGAAATTCTCTTGAATATCAATAAATCCACATCCAAATGTTACAAGTGCTAACAAAACTTGAAAACAGATAATCCAACCGCGATAATGTCCTAACTTTGGCAAACTGTAGCGGTCAATAAAAGGCGACCACAGAAATTTTAACGCTGAGGGAAGAATGAGAAAACTTAACAACCCGATAGCATCCAGCGACATATTTTGCTGTCGCATAAAAACAGGTACGGTTTGGATAAAAAAGGTTGTGGGAATGAATTGAGTAGTATAAAGCGCGGCGAGTAGGATTAATTTAGCAAGCATGGCAATGTGCAGAGAATAAAAAATCAAAAATAGCGATGGGAAAGTTAAAGAAGAATTCAGAAGCCAGAATGGGCTACGCCCCGCTGCGCTAACAGGAGTCAGAATCAATTAGTGGTGGGTCTGAATACCCGACTAATTGAATACCACTAAATCTTTTCTTTCAGAGAGGCTGCGCGTAGCTTGCTTCCCCGTAGGGGTACGATAAGCACGGGTATCTTAAACCCATTTATTCAGACGCTCTCTACGAGACGCTGCGCGAACGCGGACTCGCTAACGCTGCGCTATCCACCAGTCGTACAAAATTCAATTCTGAATTCTGACTCCTGACTCCTGAATTCTGTTTTGATAATTTTCCCATCGCTACAACAATTAAATTAGAAATTAGCTTTAACTTGCACGCCATAGGTCACGGGATCGCCAAATCCTGCGGTTCCATCCGGTACTGGGAATAAGTATCCAGAGGTGATGTAGCGAGTATCAAACAAGTTATTTGCATATAAATAAATGCCATATTTCTCAGCTTCATAACCGATGCGGGCATTAACTAAGGCATAAGGTTCTTGCTTGATTTGGTTCGCATCATCAAAATAAGTAATCCCATAACCACGCAATTCTGCACGAGCAAATAAGCCGGACTGACTGCGATATTGAGCAGCTAAATTATAGGTAAATTGTGGGGATAGGGGAACTTGATTATTGCTTAGGTCTACACCTGTATCGGAATTTAGGTAGTTTTTATATATACTATCTACATAACCAACTGATGCAGTTAAATCGAATCCCTTAGCTGGTTTGGCTTTCAGTTCAAATTCTACTCCTGTGGCTTTCAGGTCAACATTACTAACTCTGCCAAAAAACCCACTCTCGTCATATTGCAAAACTTGATAGTTATTTACATCATTGTGAAAGACTGATAGGTTGGCAATTAAACGATCGCTCAACCAAGAAGATTTCAAACCGATTTCATAACTCCAGGTTTTTTCTTCTCCAAATCGCAGTTCTGCTTCGCTATTGGCGCGATAGTTTAATCCACCCGGTCTGTAACCTTTAGCAATAGTTACGTATCCCATTAAATTAGGATTGAATTGATATTTCAAACCGAAGCGGGGAATCAATTCATTGTTGCTGACTTTTTCATTGTTAAATGCCGGACGCTGGGGAGTGAGAGTTCCGTCAGCGTTTACTAAATCATAAGTACTATCTGAAGATGCATCACTAGATTCGTAACGTAAACCAGCAAATACAGTTAATGCTTCTATAAGCTGATAATCTACTTGTCCAAATACTGCATAGGTTTGACGATAATCGTCTCCAGTACGTCTAAATCTTCCAAATCCAGGAAAGTCGGTTTGAGCATCGCCAACGTTAAAGTCACGAGATTCGTAGTAACTACCTAACAACCATTGAAAACGCTTTGCCGTTTCCGGAGATTGGAAACGTAATTCCTGCGTCCATAATGTGGAATCAATACCATCAATAATTTGTACCGCTCCTGTGCTTCCCGGAACAACGTTTTCTTGACGGGTAAAACGACGTGCGGTGATAGATGTGGCTCGGAAACCCTCACCGTTGTAACCGATTTTAAAAGCTTGGGTATTTGTATCTAGCTTACTGTATCCTTCGGTTTGTAAATTAACCTCGAATGGGTCACTAGGATTTAGCTTGTTGTAGGTTGGATTACCGTCATCTGTAAAGCTGTTATAGCTATTAAAAGATACTGTCCAATCCGGTGTAGGTGTCCACAGGAGTTGCGCTCGTGCAGCTAGGCGCGATCGCTCGCCTATTTCATTACCTGTGGCTAGGTTCCTAATAAATCCATCCTGTCCTCTGTAAGCTCCCGCAATTCTCAGTGATAGTTTATCGTCAACCAAAGCATCGTTGAGAGAGAATTGCAATTCGCGGCTGTTATATCTACCGTAACTTGCACTAATTCGTGTTTGTGGTTCTGGCGTTGCTTGTCTGGAAGTGATATTGACGACCCCACCAGAACTATTTCGCCCGTATAGCGTACTTTGAGGGCCTCTTAGCACTTCTATTTGTTCTAGATCGAGTAAAGCCAAGTCTAAAAAGCCGTTATAGTCAATTGGAATATCATCGATGTAAAAGGCTACGCTATCCTGAGCAGTAAGGAAATTTTGATTGTTCAAACCCCGCAAACTGTAATTACTAAACTCTGTACCGCCGGAAGATGTGGGAAGAAAGTTAAAGTTGGGTGTTTGATTGGCAATATCAATCAAAGAATCGATGTTAGCATCTTCTATTTCCTGACGCGGTATTACCGTAACACTAATGGGTACATTCTGTGCATTTTCTGGTCGTTTTTGGGCGGTAACAGTTAGTTCAATATCTGGTTCATTAGGTTTTTGGCTATCGGCTGATGGTTGAGTTTCAGGTGTTGTTGGTGTCACCCCTAAAACTAAACCTTCATCGCTGTCAAATAGTTCGACTTTTGGGGCTTGTGTTGTCCCCACTACAGTAATTTGGATACTATTTGCATCCTGGTTTGCCGCCAATACTTCCGTAATTCCCGCAACTGGCTTTTCTTGACGGAAGGTATTACCACTTGCGAAACGCAGTTGTGCATTGGGAATATTTGCAATAAAGCTATTACCTTCTATTTTAGCTGTGGCTTGCAGCTTGTCAGATGCAGATGTTTCTAAAACAACTTCTAATCCACTAGCCATCTGATTCAACTTTATCCCTGTTACTAGAATAGTAGACTCCTCTTGTTGAGCTAGCCACTCCTTGACACTTGTGTGAGGAAGCTTAATATCTGAAAGTTGGGGAATTTGATCTTCTTTTGTGACAGCTAAAGCTTGTTGATTTATAAATATGGTAAGTATGATAGCTAATCCTAAATTTCCCAGTAGATACAGTTTCCTCATTTAATCCTCACGCCAAAAAAGTAATCTCAAATTGTCAATAAAAGTTGACAGTATTAAAGCTATTAGTAGCAAATAGACTAAAGCGTTTATGTACTAAATTGTTTGGCTTTGTGGTAAATGTGTCAAATGACAAACTGTCAAACTTCTAAATTGCGTTTTAGCTTGAAAATAGGTGTCGGGGTGTAAGCAATACGGTTCAATTAGGGTTTTTTGATAAAAATTCTAAATCACAAAGACGCGATAAATCGCCGTCTCTACAATAATCAATCCTTCGTATTGACGGCGATTTATCAAGTCTCTTGGCTTAACCGAACCGTGGGGGTGCAATGAGTTGGAGTTATATTTTTTGTCTAGTTTTCTACCATAAATATCTCAAATCCTTATTATCATAATTTTTATTAATTTACTTATTTATTGAACAAAAAATCAAATAGCAAAAGCTTGTATATACTATTTTATACTCTTAATATCCATAGAATAGCTACACTGAAAACTCCTGCCATGCAAGCTCATAAAGAATTGGTATAAAGCATATATGGAAAAATCAGCAAATTCTAGTCAGAATCAAGTTCCTCTCTGGAAACCACTAACTGTACGCAACTTCTTACTTCTGTACATCGGTGAAACTGTTTCACTTCTAGGCGACCAGTTTTACATAATTGCATTACCTTGGTTAACAATACAGCTAACTAACTCTGGTATTACCCTAAGTACAGTGTTAATGAGTGCAGCAATTCCCCGTGCTGTTTTGATGCTATTTGGTGGTGTGGTGAGCGATCGCTTTTCACCACGATTAGTTATGTTTGTTTCCAATGCTTTACGTGGATTGCTAATTGTTTTATTTGCAATAATTGTTGCGCTTAAAATCACCCAACTATGGCATATTTACTTATTTGCTGTGAGCTTCGGAATATTTGATGGCTTTTTTATACCTGCATCTAAATCAATTATACCCAGTCTTGTATCAAAAGAACAGTTAATAGCAAGTAATACCTTGAGCCAAGGAACTTCCCAACTAATTTTGCTGATTGGGCCGGCTTTGGGTGGTTTGCTGATTGCAACTGCTGGTATTGAAGTAGCATTTGTAATTGATGGGATAACTTTCGCCATCACAACTATCACGCTTTTGCTGATGAAGGGAACAACAGCAAAAGCAATAGCATTGAATGGGGAATTAAATCAAAATTCTGCTTCAAGTAAAAAAACTATGAATTTGATTGCTGGTATGCGTGAAGGATTTGACTACGCATGGCACAATCAGCCTCTGAGAATCTTTTTGCTGGTAATGGTAATCCTCAATTTTCTCTTTATTGGGCCATTACAAGTTGGCATGACTTCACTGGCTCATAGTCGCTTCCCCGGTGGTGCAGTGGCTTTAGGAATATTGCAATCAGCTTGGGGTGGTGGTGGGTTAGTTGGGACACTCACACCTCAATTTGTCAAAAATCTTCCCAACCTCGGAGTTTTACTGCTGACTATTGCGAGTATTCAAGGCTTTGGTTTATTTTTACTTGGCTTTATTGGCAATATAGGACTAGCTAGTATCACAATTGCAGTGCTGGGATTTTGCAGTTGTATTTTTACTGTGGTAGGAATTACTTGGATTCAGAAACAAACCCAACCTGAAATGTTAGGAAGAGTTATGAGTTTGGGAATGTTTTCTGCCTTTGGTGTTGCTCCTATTTCCTTTGCTTTAGCTGGTTTCTTAGTTAATTTAAATCTGACTATTCTTTTTACTGTTGCAGGTAGCATTATGCTGATTACGAGTCTTTCTTTGGCAGCAAATCCATCAGTACGTAAGATTAGTTAACTATATAACTTCGGTTTTATTTATGAAATTACCTGTGAAGACTCGGGAATAGGAACTCTTAACAGGAAATTTACCACACCTTCGCAAAAATCAAATATGAGTCCTATATATGAATCCTATTTGATTTTTTAAATATGCGTAGGGTATGTTATACCTCTGGCTAACGCACTGTCCCAAGGGTTTGGTGCGTTACGCTACGCGATCGCACACCCTACCATACTTAAATTTTTTCAGAAATCAAATTGGATTCCTATAGCGCTCTTCTGTCACTTTTCGAGAGGTCGAACGCTAGAAGCCTCATGAAGCAATCAATACAAGCTATACTACTATAAAAAAATGGGCCTTGTAATTGTTATTAGAAAATAATCGTGCCATCGCTTGCTATGCAAAAGCTCTAGAATTCAAAAATGGCAAATGTGTGGTGTGGATTTCAGGTATTAAGCCCTGATTTTTCGACACTTTTTAGGCGATGCCTGCGGCGGGCTACGCCAACGCTATTTATCAAAGGATGATTGATAAAAGCCTGAAACGACGTATTTTCGTTGATGCACAAGATAATAAATTTGTACCGATCGCAGTTTCTTTAAATTTGCATAATCAGATACAGGTACATATTTATATTTATATAAATTCAAGTTAAGAAAAGATAAAATCATCTAAAAGTTGGAGAAGTAGTTGTAGTTTTATAAAGTATAATTAAGAAAAAGATAAACAAAATGTAGGCAGTAACAAATGCTAAAATTGCCTCGAACTCTACCCTTTGGGGATAGTGTTCTAGTTGTTTTAGATAGAAGACTACCGCTATCCTGCAACTTACAACTAACTTGTGGGTCAGGAGAAAAACACTCATTGTAAATTTTTCAGTTGAAGAGGCAAATAAAGGCGTGGGTCAGTATCAAGCTACTCAGCTAAAGCTCTATAATCCAGATGCGATCGCTCGCTATTATAGTTACCGTCCTTGGCTAGCCTGGGGGCGACTGCTGAGAATTATCTCCTCTTTTGCAGTATTTATAATCAGTCTAAAGTGGGACGAATGGCAAGACAAAGTTGAGCAGAACAAGGGTAAACGAGCTATCCAGTTGCGAGAACTGCTCACCCGCCTCGGCCCGACTTTTATTAAAGTTGGTCAAGCCCTCTCCACCAGACCTGACTTAATACGTAAGGATTTTCTAGAAGAACTGATCAAGTTACAAGATCAGTTACCACCTTTCGATAATGCGATCGCTTACAAAATTATCGAAACCGAGCTAGATCGTCCAATTGATGAATGTTTTAGCGAACTCTCACCTCACCCAGTCGCAGCAGCTAGCTTGGGTCAAGTATACCGTGGTCGTCTAATCAGTGGCGAAGAAGTCGCAGTGAAGGTGCAACGCCCAAACTTACGCCCAACTCTTACCCGCGACCTCTATTTATTGCGCTGGGGTGCGAGTTGGGTAGCTCCTTGGTTGCCCCTGAATCTCGGTCACGACCTAACTTTAATCGTGGACGAGTTTGGCACGAAGCTATTTGAAGAAATCGACTATATAAATGAAGGCCGCAACGCCGAAAAATTTGCTAGCAATTTCCGTAACGACCCACAAGTTAAAGTTCCAGGAATTTACTGGCGTTATACCAATACCCACGTTTTAACCCTGGAATGGATTAACGGCTTCAAGCTGACGGATACTAAAAGCATCCGCGAAGCAGGTTTAGACCCAGAAGCGATTATCCAAATTGGCGTTACTTCAGGATTGCAACAGCTCCTAGAACACGGCTTCTTTCATGCTGACCCCCATCCCGGTAATCTATTTGCTGTACCCGATGGCCGGATGGCTTATATCGACTTCGGCATGATGGATCAGTTGGAAGAAAACACCAAAGAAACACTGGTAGATGCGCTAGTGCATTTGGTGAATAAAGACTATACCGACTTAGCCGAAGACTTCGTAAAATTAGGATTTCTGACTCCAGACACAAATATTTGCCCGATAGTGCCAGCATTAGAAGCGGTGCTAGGAAACGCCATTGGCAAAAATGTCAAGGATTTTAACTTCAAAACAATTACCGATGAATTTTCGGAACTGATGTACGAATATCCTTTCCGAGTTCCGGCAAAGTTTGCTTTGATTATTCGTTCCTTGGTGACTCAAGAAGGTATTGCCCTGAGCCTCAACCCAGATTTCAAAATTGTGGAAGTGGGTTATCCCTACATAGCACGGCGGTTGCTGACGGGGGAATCGCCGGAGTTACGGCGGCGATTATTGAATGTGTTATTCAAAGATGGTAAATTTCAGTGGCAGCGTTTAGAGAATTTAATTGCGATCGCTCGTAGCGATAACAACTTTGATGTATTGCCCACAGCCCAAATGGGTTTCCAATTTTTAATGTCGGAAGAAGGCAAGTTTCTGCGGCGACAGCTGGTGCTGGCTCTCACTGAAGATGACCGCCTCCACACCGAAGATGTCCAACGCCTGTGGAACCTAGTTAAAGATGACTTAAAACCGGATCGTTTATTAAATGTAGCGATCGGCATTTTAACAAATTTATCTAGAGAAGGCGCGGCGGCTATTTTGCCAAAAGCTACATTTCTAGTGCCTTTTACTGGAAACCAGTCAGCAATTAAAAACTAAAAACCTATAAATCAGGAGTTTTAATAATGTACTATTTTCCTCTACAACCACCCTATTTCCTCTTACTCGTTGGCTTTTTGACAGCATTAACATCTGGTTTAGCATTATCTGGCACTTTGAAAGTAATTGTGCAGAACTGGCCAAGCGAAAAAGCAGAAAATACTGAACCACGTTCCTCTCTAAAACAATTACTTGTGCCATTTATCGGTATCACTGGCGGGACTTGTCTATTTCTGTCTTCAGGCTTAGAAATATTTGGCTTTCCCTCCACGTTGGCTTTAGGAGTCGGTCTACCAATTAGTTTGTTTACTTGTTTATTAGTTTGGTTGCAGTTGGGAAGTATGATGACCTTTATAGAACGTGAAGGGATGCAATCTTTAGATTTAGATTCTTTTTCTTAGATTGATAAAATATGTTTAAGTTATTATTAACTGAACTATCTTGATATAGGAATAAACTTAAATGCTCACCAACTATGGTGAGCATTTATACTTTTGTAGTTAGCTTTTTTCAAGGCTTTAGTATAGATGCAATTAATTCATGTCTTAAAATCTTTTAGGGATTGTATAGAATTTTAGTAATTAGAGAAAAATAGGTACTATTACAGTAGTCAGCCCCTATATTATATATGTGAACATAGTGTTTGATTTAAATCGAAACAATTTGCATGATTCTTCTGTCTCTAAACAAATTTTTAATATTAGTCTCAGTCAAATTTTATTTCAACAATAAAATCTTATGAACCAAGAAAAATCAGACATTTGTTTTTGTACTTTAGCTTTAGGGAAAAGATATCGCTCTCATGCTTTCCTATTAGCTCAAGATATCGAAAAACATTCGCCAGGAGTATATTTAATTGTCCTAACAGATAAGCCAGAAGAATTTAAAATATATCCTAACGTTCTAGCATTTCAACATGAACAACATAGCATTGGTTGTTACCATGATAAAAGGTTTGTAATTGCCAAAGCAATATCACTGTTTAATACTTGTATATTTGTCGATGCAGATATCAGAATATTAGATAAGTTACAACCAGATATAAAATGGCTTCCTGGCATAACAGCAAGAAGTTGTACCAGTATTGTCAAACACAATCAAGAATATATTAATTCAGCAAATGATGATTTCAAGGCAAATAGAGTTAGAGATTTGACCATTCTGAGCAAACTAGCACAAAAACTAGACCTGGATTTAGAAGATACTAATATTCAGTTTGTCATGGAAATGTTATTTGTAGTTACAAGGCAAGATGGGCGGGAAATCGAATTTATTAAGCAATGGGAAACTATTGCACTTTACTGTGAGTTAAATGGTTTTTATAGTGCTGAGGGTTATGCAATAGGATTAGCTGCTGCTAAGGCGGGATTACCAGTTCGATGGGATGCTATGGACGGTATTGTTTATTTCAAGGATTGGGTAGAACGGCAGAAAATCAAAAAGGGACAAGCAAATCCAGATAAAACGCTGATATATTTTCAACAGCACGAAGCGATTGAATACCACAAAAATTCACTTTTCCAAAAGCTATTGCATAAACTAAATAAATTTATTGGTTATTACTATCGGTACTTACGTTTAAGACTTGCGGCATTGAGTAATTTTAATTTTTATCACCGATGAAAATTTTAAAAAATCAACAAGCTGATTTAATTGACATATCTTTACTGAGTTATTAATAACCACTAATTCTATCCTTGAAGTTACGATACTTTAATTTAATATTGTTTACTCTTTGCTGAATAAAACTACTAGTAGATTTTTGCAAAAGCGTTATCTGGCTTGGGCGGGTAAAACTTTGAGGCCGTTTTTCAGGTGATTTTAAATAGCGATAATATAAGAAAACATCACGGTAAGGAATATCTACATCTTCACCTCCACAAAGCCGCACAAAAGCTGAAGAAGACACACTCATATAGTGTAAGTAGGTCAATCTCCGCCCTTGGTCATAGAGGATATTATCTACCACATCAAATTTAGAACTCCAGTGATTACCAGTTGCCTGCTCGCAGTCATGAAAAGCAAAGTTATAATAGGAAATACCACTTCTCAACACCATGTAGTTAAATAAAGATTGGTCAGGTGCTAAAAAAGCCATGACATCTGCCTCACCCGATATTAATTTGCCCATTAAATCGGCTTTTATCGCTGGAGAAAAAATATTTTTCTTGGTTGCAAACCAACCAGCACAAAATACTTTATCTTGCAAGTTTTCTGAATTGAAAATTTTCTGTATTTGCTCTGGTGAACCATCAAAAATAAATTTTAAGTCAGACTTATATTGAAAATCATTGACTACCCAATCAGATGTATCTAATTTTTCATATACATAATCTACTGGCCCCATTAACAAGGTATCTGCATCAAAATAAATAAATCTATCAAAGGGGCCATCCACAGCACAAAATTTGCGGTGCATTGGTAACTCATAGAGTTCTGAAAAACCCCACTCTCGCCAAGTTCTTTGCGCTCTAGGATAATTTTTCCATATCTGAGTCGCAAAGTTATCCCAATAAGCTATGGAATCAGAATCTTCAAATAAGCTGATATTATCTCTAG
This sequence comes from Nostoc sp. C110, assembly GCF_043099725.1. GTDB lineage: Bacteria > Cyanobacteriota > Cyanobacteriia > Cyanobacteriales > Nostocaceae > Nostoc > Nostoc muscorum_A. The sequence goes on from NZ_CP171148.1 coordinate 3,980,950, forward strand.
ATGCAATCTCTGCCTTCACCTTATCTAAGCGCTGATTATATGGAAGTATACAAATAGGAATTTTCCTACCAGCATTAGCTTCTATACTGTTGAGCAATGCTACTAGTTGGTCATAGACAACATCATTGGCTAGGATGTAGATACCATCAATCATTGGGATACTCCTAATATTAAGTGCGGGCAGCAACAAAAGGAAATAAACGGCGAGTTAGTTTAGAGATGAAAGCAAATTTCCCCTCATGGAGATAGCGATAGTGTTCCCACAATTGCCAATAGGGACTACCAGTTTTCATCCGTGTACCAGCCCAGTGGAGATATTTTAGTCGTTGTCCTCGGTCATAGAGGGCGTAATCTTGCTGTTGGAAACTTTGTGAACCCGCCCAACTACCAGGCCCACCGCCAGGAATTTTGACGAGATTTCCTCGTTTGGCAATCAGTTTGAGAACAAGATAATTTAAAATTGGCTGGTCTGTAACTCCTTCAGAAAAATCGAAATATTCACGATGCGCTGCACACTCGCGCAAAGCTTCATCCATTTGTTCTTCGGTAATGACTCCTTTTCTTGAAGCCCAAAAGCCACTGTTGAAAACATCTTGAAGTTGGGCATCAGAAAAAATTTGCTGCTCTTTCACAAATGGGGAAAAGATATTTCGTAGTTTGTCATTGGCATGATGGTAATCACAACAGAAGAAATCGACTTCTGAAAGTTTGTCTAAATTGTCGGCGATTTTTTCAAAAACGACAATATCTGTATCAATATAAATAAATTCATCTAAAGGGCCAAACCACGCCACCAGTTTACGCATTTTGTTTGGTAAGGCGAGGAAATCTCGATCAAAAATTTCTCCGATGCGTTTGGTAAATTTATCAATAAGTTCCAAATCGGGGAAAATTTGCACTTTGTGTAAGGTAGAAAGCTGTTCTGCTACCTTGTGATAATTTTCGTTAAATGGTATCAGATAAATAGTTACTTCTGGATCATAGTAACGAATACTATTTAGTAAAGCGATCGCATTATCAATAACACGATCGTTTGCAACAATATAAATTCCCCTGCTCATAAATTATCCTTGGTTAATTAACTTAAGTTTTCGCAAAGCTCTTGTAAGTAAATTTGGGACTGGAGCGTCATCATAATTCTTCGGAGGGTTTTGAAAGATGGGACGCTTATCTGGTTCGTTTAAGTAACGATAGTAGAGAAATAAATCTCGATAGGGAAAATCAATATTTTCTCCAGCACAGACTGCTTGATTAATATTAGGAGGAATACCAATATAATGAAGGTAGGTTAGCCGATTCCCTTTGTCATAAAGAAGGTGTTCTCGTTCCTCGAAGTGCTTAGATGTGGCAGAACATCCTGTCTTTTCATTATCTGGTAGTTGACGAGCAAAGTTATAAATAGAAAGATTAGACCTCATTACCATGTAGTTTATCAGTGGTTGTTCTCCAGCACCGCCATACAAAATTTCTGCCTCACCATTTTGTAAATGCGATATCAGTAAATCTCTTTGTTCTAAGTTAAATGTTCCTCGTTTTGCACCATAGAAACCGGAGCAAAAAATTTCAGAATCAATCCGCTTTTGCTCGAAAACTTCTAGTAATTTTGGCGAGTTAACATTATATATCTTACTAACGTCTTTAAATTGGAAATCGTAGACAACAAAATCATAAGTATCTAGCTTTTCAAACACCGATGCCAGAGAATTCATCACCAAGGTGTCTGCATCTAAATAGATAAATTTATCGAATGGTCCATCAAAGGCGCAAAAACGACGGTGAGCGCCATATAACCGTGATTTATTCCGATTCAATCGCTCTGGTGCTGCTGAGAGCATAAATTGATCCCAACGGTTGATTGATTCTTGATTATCGTAAAGAAATACATTAGGGCGTTTAGCTATTTCATCAGCAATTCGCTGTGTCTGATGGTCGAAAGGATAGATACAAACAGGAGTTTCTGGGCCCAAGATAACATCAATACTGTTGAGCAAAGCCACCAGTTGATCGAAAACATAATCATTGCCAAGGGTACAAATACCATTCATAATTTATGAGTGTTGATCAACAAAGTTTGATAACCAGTTAAGTAAGTTTAATTTATGTAAAATGATTTGACGTGCTTCTGCGATCGCATCTTTGGCAGCATACCAAGCATCAGGTGTAGCTGTCACTTCTTTGATGTAGGCAATACCTTTTTCATCTAAACTGGGCAACCGCAAAAAACTACCAGGTGGCAATAATTTATCAGCAGCCGGGCCACCATAGTAAATTGGTAGACACCAGGAAAGTAAACTATCCCAAAGTTTCTCACTGACATACCAATTATTATCAGCATAATTTTCAATTGCCAAATTGTAATAGTATGGTGCCATCCCATACCATTTATTACCTAGTTCTCCCGATTTTTTAGCCGATTCTGGTAAGTTACGCCCATATAAATCAAATTTTATGCCACTAGATTGTAGCGACTGCAAAAAGTCTAAACGCTGGCGATGTTTGGCTGTACGACTTATTCCCGAAGTAATCCAACTACATGGGGCAACCTTTTGAGGTGGTGGCATTTCATTTAAATCTTGAAATGAATTTGAATGATACCAAATAGCAGGCATATAGTCAGGAGTTGGGGCAAAATCATCGGGGCCAGAAATGTAGCCGCAATACTTCTGGGCTTGTTGATAATTATGATTAGTTATTTCGACAATTTCATCTAAAGGTGGTTCTCTTAGCAAATAAATAATCCGCTCTTTGTTGACACCACGCAGTAGAGAATCAACATTTACTACTGATTTTTGCTGCCGTTTGCGAAAGCTATCTAACCAAGATTTTTGTGGCGCTGCTTGGGGAAAATCAAATTGATACATCAGTAGAAAATCTGGTTTGGTTGCTAGTGCCTGCATTTGCATATTGCCCCAAACTCCAAATTGATGGGGAGTTTGTTGCCACAGCCAATCGGCTCTAGTTTCTAAACCTCGATAGCCACTAATCATACCTACAGTTTTTATAGTCATTTTAGTTATTAGTCATTTGTCATTTGTCATTTGTCATTAGTTATTTTCCTTATACGATAAGTTGAGGAAGTAAAGATTCATCAACATAACTAAGGATTTTTGCGGCTCGATTTTCCCAAGAAAACTGCTTGACAAATTCGATACTATCTGGATAACCTTCTATTTTTCTAGGATGAGTTTCTAAAACCTGCTTCAGACTTTCGGCAAATTTGCTGGGGTTATCTGGTTCACACCAAGCAGCGATGGCTTCGCCAACACCTCCGGTGAACGCTTTTGTATCTTGAAACTCAACTAATGAAGGAATTTCCGTCGAGACAATGGGAGTTCCAGAGGCGAAGTAATCAAACAGCTTTAAAGGAGATGTGAAAGTTGCCGCTTTCCCGGAACAATGAGGGTGAGCTAAAACATCTGCTGCTTGTAGCAAAGACGCTAATTCATTATGCAAGACATAGCCCAAAAACTGAATATTATTAACCTGTTTTTCTTTTACCAATTGCTGATAATATTCTACTTCTGCTGGCTTACCACCTGCACAGGCAAATTGCACATTAGGCATTTCATTAGCCACATCAATTAGTACATCAATACCTTTAAATTGCTGTAATGCTCCCGCATAAACTACCAATTTTTGGTTTTCATCTCGCAATAGTTTTTGTCGCCATTCTGCGGCTTTTTCTGGTTGCCTCTGCATAAATAAGCGATTGAAACCATTGTGCAGCTTAATTACTTTTTCTGGCGGCATTCCATTTTTAATCATGCTTTCACGGATTGTTTCTACAACGGTGACAGCTATTTGTAACAGTGGATTTGTAACAATTTCTTGCTCAAATGGTTTCTCTTCATGGTGATGGTGTTCATAAATTGCCGGAATGCCGTTTTTGATAGCAGCTTTGACAAAATTCCAGTTGCGACTATGGACAAGTTTAGTAGTTGGAAGTATATGAAATGGTAAATAGTACTTGCTTGCAATGGTGTTGGAGTCAGTAAATTTGCTCGAAAAATGGTCAATCGGCCAAGGCATCGGTAATGGAGCAACTTTTAATTTGTCATGAAGATTGTAATATTCAATAAGTTCTGTTGGGGTTTTTCTCGGTTTAAAAGGACGCAATAAATTAATTGGGTTATTAGCTTTTGCTCCTTTTTCAGGGTATACCAAAACTGTTGAGTATCCCAAGTTAGCGGCGGCATTAGCTGCATTTGTAGACTGCACTAGATGAGCCTCTGGCTGGGGTAATTCTTCACCAATGAAAAAAATGTAGTGTTTTTTTAAAGTATTATTTTTCATAATTTTAGACATTAATACTATCCTCAAATTTTTCTAAATTATTCAGAAGACATATAGTAGATTCATAAGTTTCACTAATTAATTCATTTGGCTCTTGGGGAGTGTCTATCAAATTATCTGCTAGAGAGCGGAGAGAGCTAAGTATGAGATTAAGAGAAGTTCTAAACTCAACGGAGAGATGATTAAAGCTTTGATAATAGTCGCTGATGATATTTTGATTTTGGTCAGAAATTGAGATAATCTGCCCCCTTATTTGTAAGTTCATCACATCCTCAAAAATATCAATAGTGTTGAGAATTCTCCAGGCTGATTTGTAAGAGTCTTCAATTAATTTGTGCCGTTCTTGAGAATCGTTTTCCAGATCATCAAGCAATAAGCGCAGTAATCCAATCATTGAGTTCAACTGTGTCCGAATTTCGTGAGAGATACGGAGCAAGCTTTGATTGTGTTTAGTAGCGGCTTCCGGACGATCAACAAATTTCTTTGAGTTTAGGCGCATTGCCTTAATAATTTTTGTCTGAATCAAATTTTTATTAGGGCGATCGCTAAATTGCATGGAGTACAAGCGTGAATAGTAAGCACCTTTTTGCAAAAGTTCTTCATGGGTTCCTACTTCTACCACCTGTCCTTGATCTAACACAGCTATTTGATCGGCTTTTTGGACTGTAGAAAGGCGGTGAGCAATTACTAAGGTGGTGCGATCGCGACTAAGATCGTCAAGTGCAGATTGTACTAATCGTTCGGAAACGGTATCTAAAGCGCTGGTGGCTTCATCTAAAATCAGAATTTCAGGATTTTGGAGGAGGGCGCGGGCGATCGCTAATCTTTGCCTTTGTCCACCAGACAACATTACGCCGCGATCGCCAATTAGGGTGTCAAATCCTTGAGGCAATTTGCTAATAAACTCATAAGCATTTGCCCGCTTTGCTGCCGTCAAAATCTCATCGTCAGTAGCCTCTGTTCGCCCATAAGCGATGTTATTTTGCACCGAGTCATTAAAAAGAAAGGTATCTTGACTAACAATCCCCATCCGCTTCCGTAGGGATACTAGCTCGAACTCCCGTAAATCGGTGCCGTCAATGGTAATACTGCCAGCGATCGGGTCATAAAATCTGGGTAAAAGGTCTGCCAAAGTAGATTTACCAGCCCCAGAACCGCCTACCAATGCTAAGGTCGTACCACGCGGTAAATATAAATTTACATCTTTGAGTACCAACTTTTCATGACCAGGGTAGGCAAAGCAAAGAGAATTAAAAGATACTCCCTCTTCTAATTTTGTGTAGGGAATCTTACCTTTCTCCATGAACGGCTTATCGTGCAAGCTTAAAAACTCATTCGTCACATCCACACTAGCTGCGGTACTAGCAAAGTTGCTGCGAATAGTATTTAACTGAGAAATCAATGGCAGCACTCGCAGCAGCACTAATAAATATGTCAGGAGTACGGTAGAAAGAGAAGAAACCTGTTGAGCAAAGAAGGTTTTGCTCAAAAGTACAATCAGCAGTAAAGCTGTAATACCCATTACCTCACTTAGAGGTGTAATGGCTTCCGAATTAACTTGAGATTGGAAATCTGCTAATTCGCGATCGCGAATTAGTTTTTTAATCCGTTGATATTCTTTTTCTTCATTTCCCGTCGATTTTACCAATCGAATTCCGTTCAGAGTTTCCAGCACAGAGACTGAATATGCTCTAGACATCTCACTCAGCTGTTTCCCAAAATTTCTCGACCGGGAAATGGCATACTGATTTACTAACGTCACCAACGATAACAAAAGCGTAGCAGCAATTGTCAACTGCCAAGAAATTGACAGCAACAAACTAACAAAAACTAAAACTGTGATTGCCAGGATAACTATCCTGACGATACTACCTATAGAACTTGCAGACCGACCAATTTCTCCACCAAGACGGTTGATTAAATCACCAACCTTAGTTTTGGCATAATAATCTATATCAATTTCTAGTAATAGCTTTAACCCAGTTTCGCGCATATCTGATGTTAGCTTTCTGGTTAAAGAACTCGATGCTAAGGAACTGGCATAAGTAGCTAAATTCTTTAAAATAATTGTGAAGATAATCGCCCCAGCCATTACTCCTATCCGGTAAGGTTCTGGAGTATTATCAAATGGAGATATCATCGTTTTTAGAATAGGAGGAGCAGTACTTAAATCTACTTCTTGTCCCACGATTTTTAAAACCACCGGCACAATTAAAGCGGTGCTAATCCCATTAAATAAAGCTCCAGAAAATCCTAACAATATTGTCAGTAGAATCAAACCTGGATAAGGTCTAGCGAATCGTAATAGCAGTTTTCTGGTAGACATTGGGTATTTCTATGCAATTTTCAATTATTAATATTATTCACAAATTACTTGCCAAACTTGCTAATATCAAATAGACAAACTAAATAATTTTCAATATTCCAATAAAAGAGGCAGTTATTGCTGGAAGAATATTGCCCCATCACAAGGGAAGATTACAAGAGCGATTTTTTACTGCCGCCATCAAAGTGAGCTTGTGGTTTGAGTCCTCACAACTTTTGCGTGGTCTCAATTTATCCAAGATTGAACCCCAAACTGAAAAGTTCCTCTACCTCCCACTTTCTTCAATTTACACTTCCTTCCATATTAATTTTACAACCGAGAAATTACCGATTTTAACACCGAAGCCATAGCCTCTATACTATAGTGTTCTACACATCTTTTTCTTGCGTTGATACCTTGCTGGTTTGCTGACTCTAAATTCTGAAAAATCCATTGAATCTGTTCAGCAATCTGTTCAGGACAAGCAGGCTCGACTAAATAACCAGTATCACCTAATATTTTGGGAATATCTCCAACGCGCGTTGATAATACAGGTTTAGCCATTGCCATTCCATCTGTCAACTTCAGGGGAAATTGAGCGCGAGTTTCTGGGGTATCTCGTTGGGGAACAACTACAATGTGAGCTGCTGCTACTAAATCAGGCATCACATTCGCTGGATACTTTGGTAATTTGATAATCCAGCGTCCCCACTTTTGTTGAAGTTGCTGATCGTAATCATCATAAGGACTGCCCCCTACAATCACTAGTCTTAAATCTGGTTGATTGATTTTATCGAGCGCGATGAGAACATCTTCTAGACCTTTGTAGGGTCTTGGCGCACCAGGAAACATTAAAATACGATATTCAGATAAACCATAACGATTTCTGCTGGACTCAGCATCATATCGAGCAGGATCAAATAAAGCAGTATCCTTTCCATTGGGAACAAATGTACCCCCAAAACGCTGCTGCAAAAAGTTAGTATGCACCGTCACCGCATCAGCGCTACTTACCAAACCTTCCATCCATTTCACGTACAAAGGATGATAAGGATTTCTAAGTGCGCCATCTGATTTCAACAAATCTCTGGCTAATTGTTTGGGTGTGAAATTATAATGCCAGTCATCGCCACCATACCAACTGAGTTCCCAATCATCTATGTCTAAAATTAAGGCTTTTTGGCTAAATATTTTCTTTAATAAGGCAACTCCAAAACTCGCTATTTGTGGTTTTATTGCATAAATGATATCTCCATTAATTTTTGGTAAGATTTTGTTAATTTCTCCGAAAAAATCGGGAAAATTTTTACCTGGTAAATTATAAACGTTTAATTCTGATGGTAAATTTCGATATAAGTTGTTTCCAAATAAAAACCCCATAATTTCAACTTCATATTCTAAGTTTCTTAGGGCTGTTGCTATCAAGTATGCACGCAAAATAGCTGCACTTGATAAATCAGAAACCAACAGCGATATCTTGGAAAAATTTTTCACTGTTTTTATACTTAATTTTTATTTAATGCGCCAAGGATTTGTAACTTGATTCGGTAAAAATACTTTAGCAAATCTGTCAAAAACCCTTGTATATAAGGAACGACTAATATCTTTAGCATATTGAGGACGATAAGGATAAGTACAGTGAAGAACTTTAATTGTATCCTGAATATCATAAGCATCCTGCCACTTGCTGAGATAATTATAGGTTGGTGGTAAGATTTTCTTATGAGGTTGTACAGATGCGATCGCAGAAGCAAAAGCCCCTTGGTCTTTTAAAAGTAATTTATCTTGATTATTTTTGACAATCTCAAAATAACGTTTAAATTCGTCAAAAAATATCTTGGTTACTTCTGTTTTCCGAAAAGCCATAAAACCGCCATTATACTGCACACTATCTGCTTGTAATGGCAATCCTACCGATTGCAAAATTGGCAAAACATTTGGCAAAAGGTCTTCTTGTTTACCACGTAATAAGTTTGTAGCCTTAAGAATAGAAGGTTGTACATCTTCCGTTAGTAAAAACTCATATTCATCTAAATAGTCAAATACATCATTGATATCCGTAAGTAAACAAATATCCGAATCTAGATAAATCGTTTTATCAAACTCAGAAGCTTCATATAGAGCCAATTTTGCTTGTCGCGATGCCAAAACAGTATTTTCGTTTGCAGGTGCTGGTTTTAAAATTACATTTTTGAATGCTTTTAGCAAGGGATAAAGAACTATTGGAACTTGGTCAATTAAAATAATGATCGGCTCTTGATGAAACTTTCTGACTGCTGCTAAAAAATGAATACAATCTTGAAACGAATAAAGCCCTGTTAGAATTGTAATAAAACCTTTAGTTGGTGTTGACATAAATCAAATGAATAATTTTTGTTGACTTTGAAAACTAGATACGTATTTATTGTCATAAAATCTTACTCTAGTTTGAGTTATAGTCAAATTCCATAGAGTAGAGATCAGCAAAATATGAATTTGAATATTGATTATGTTTAAGTAAAAAAATATTAAAATAAATTTAACTTTATATTTATAACTATTCCCAGAGAAAATTCACTGATAAATTCACCTAATTTTTACTTTATTTAAGTATAATTACCGTGTAAACACAGAAGTATAATATCATAGGTAATATTGCACTACAGCTATAATAAACAAAGTATAAACACTTGATATAGCTTGTGAATGTAGCACTATTATTCACTGGAATCTAGGATTGCTACTCAATACCAAACATTTATGTTGTAAGGGAGCAGAGGTAATGCAGGTAATCCGTCTGGAAGCACTCTCAGACAACTACATATTCTTGTTATATGACGACAAACGCAATATTGCTGCTGTTGTCGATCCAGCAGAGGCTCAACCAGTATTAAAGAAACTGGCAGAGTTAAAAGCTGATTTGGTAGCAATTTTTAACACGCACCACCATAACGATCATGTGGGTGGTAATAAGCAATTAATCGAAAAATTTCCCCAACTGATAGTTTATGGAGGAGCCGAGGATCGTGGTAGGATTCCGGGACAACAGGTATTTTTGCAACAAAGCGATCGCGTCGAGTTTGCAGACCGCATAGCTGAAGTTATCTTCGTTCCTGGACATACCCGCGCTCACATCGCTTACTACTTTCCACCTCAAGAAGCAAGTGAGACAGGCGATTTATTTTGTGGTGATACCCTATTTTCCGGCGGTTGCGGTCGTTTATTTGAAGGAACACCAACCCAAATGGTAGATTCTTTAAGCAAACTGCGTTCTCTACCTGATAATACCCGTATTTGGTGTGCCCACGAATACACCTTAAAAAATCTGCAATTTGCCTTAACTGTGGATGGCGACAACGCTGACTTACAAAGACGCTTCAACGAAGTAAAAGCTTACCGTAGTCGAGGAGAAGCTACCATCCCCTCACTGCTAGGAGTGGAGAAGCACACCAATCCATTTTTACGTTGGGATCAGCCATCATTACAATCAACTGTTAAGAGTAGTGATGGAGTGCAAACTTTTGCGCGGATACGGGAAATGAAAAATAACTTTTAAGATTGGGAATGGGGAATTGGTAATTCAGGAGAATAACATTAGCTCTTTCCCCTCTGCTCCCTGCCCCCTGCCCCCTCGCTTCTTCCCCATTCTCCATTCCCTTCAACTTTTTAGTGGGAATAGTTGCGATCGCACCCTTCCTTTCGCTACGATCTGTAAGCTTTAGGGTGTAGGCAAAGAAGCTTGGAATACAGCAGTGACATTGTGAGCTATCAAGCCTTACCCAAATTAATCAGATTTTACAGGAAAAACGATGGCGAAACGCGTACAGTTAGTTTTAAATCAAGATATCAGCAAGCTGGGGAAATCTGGCGACTTAGTGGAAGTAGCTCCCGGCTACGCTCGTAATTATCTGATTCCCCAGAAATTGGCAACTAATGCCACTCCTGGTATTCTCAAGCAAGTAGAACGCCGTCGTGAGCAAGAGCGTCAACGGCAATTAGAACTCAGACAACAAGCTCTTGAGCAAAAAGAATCTCTTGAAAAAGTTGGTAGCTTGACAATTGCCAAGCAAGTTGGTGAAAACGAAGCAATTTTCGGTACTATCACCAGCCAAGATGTTGCAGATGCAATTAAGGCAGCCACCGGTCAAGAAGTGGATCGGCGTGGAATTACCATCCCCGATATTAACCACCTTGGTACTTACCAAGCCGAAATCAAGCTGCATTCTGATGTAGCGGCACAAGTGGATATTCAAGTCGTCGCTAGTTAACTCAGAAGGGGGACGAGGGAGCAGGGGTAATAATTCCTAACTCTGCCAATTTTAGATTTGGAATTTTGGATTTTTGATTAAAGAAAAAATCTAAAATCTAAAATCTAAAATTGCATAACTCCCATACTCCCGGCTAGCAAAATCGTCAAAACTAAAATCGTTTATGGCTGAAGAACTGAATTTTAAAGGTGATGGTAGCGATCGCCTCCCCCCACAAAATATTGAGGCCGAAGAAGCGATTTTGGGGGGTATTTTGCTAGATCCAGAAGCGATTAGCCGAGTTAGCGATCGCCTCCTTCCCGAAGCTTTTTACATTAGCGCCCATAAAGATATTTATCAGGCAGCTGTGAGGCTCCACACCCAAGGTAAACCCACAGATTTGCTTTCAGTCACAAGTTGGCTGACTGACCATGAGATGCTTACCCGCATAGGCGGCAGAAATAAATTAGCAACTCTGGTAGACCGCACAGTGTCAGCCGTGAACATCGATGCCCTCGCAGGGTTGGTGATGGAAAAATACCTGCGGCGGCAGTTAATTAAAGCTGGCAATGAAATTGTACATCTTGGTTACGAGACAGAAACCGAGTTACCAACTGTTTTAGATCAGGCAGAACAGAAAGTATTCGGTGTAACTCAAGAACGTCCCCAATCGGGTTTAGTTCACATTTCTGATACTCTAATTAATAATTTCCAGGATATTGAGGATCGAAATCAAGGCATCGCCTTACCTGGTGTTCCCTGCGGATTTTACGATTTAGATGCCATGACCAGTGGCTTTCAGCGCTCTGATTTGATTATTGTTGCGGGCCGCCCATCAATGGGAAAATGCCTTAGTCATGATTCAGAAATAGTTTTGGCAGATGGAACAATTACCACAATAGAAGAATTATATAAACAACGTCATGTTTCGACTCCGCTCAACACAAGTGGTTTATTATTGACGTTAAATAATGACTGGAAATTTACCTTTACTCAACCCTCTGCATTTGTAGATGATGGTATCAAACCAGTTTTTCGGGTAACAACTCGCTTAGGTAGGTCTATTGAAACTACAATCACCCACCCGTATTTGACTATTAAAGGCTGGCAAAAACTAGAAAATTTGAAAGTTGGTGATAAAATCGCTATCCCGCGAAAAATAGATGTGTTTGGCTCACATTCTATGCGCGAGTGCGAAGTCAAGTTATTAGCTTATTTAATTGGCGATGGCGGATTAACTAACTGCACTCCACGATTTACAAATGGTAATTCATTACTGCAAACCGATTTTTTGCAAGCAGTTGCGGATTTTGGTGGTTTAACAGGCGAAATTTTACAATTAGAATCAGAAGAGTTTGTATCTCATGGATTTGCCTGCATGAGCAAATCTCGCAAGAATTCGCTAACGCTTTGGTTAGAAGAATTAGGTTTGTGGGGCAAAGATGCTCATTCTAAAACTATACCAAACATCATTTTTAAGTTAGAGCGATCGCAAATAGGCTTATTCCTTAATCGTCTCTTTGCTACTGATGGATGGGCTGCACTTCTTACTAGCGGTCAATCACAGTTAGGCTATGCAACAGTCAGCGAAAAACTAGCCAGACAAATTCAACATCTTTTATTACGATTTGGCATTATTGCATCTCTCAAAAAACGGTCTGTTAAGTATAAAAACACCCGAAGGGCAGCGTGGCAATTAGATATTACTGATGCCTTATCTATTAAAACCTTTATCGCCGAAATAGGTATCTTCAGTAAAGAAGAAGCAATAGAAAAAGTTGCAGCAGCAATATCTCAAAAAAGATATCAAACTAATCGTGACTTGATACCTGTAGAGATTTGGGAACAAATAGCATTAGCAAAAGGTAATGAAACTTGGAGTAATTTAGCTAGACATGCAGGGATTCAAGGTTATACAAATATGCATGTTGGTAAACGTGCCCTAAAGCGGGAAAGGCTTTGGATACTAGCTACAGCTTTAGATAATTTACCACTTCAACAGTTAGCAACCAGTGATGTTTATTGGGATGAAATCGTTGCGATTGAGTCGGTGGGTAACAAGCAGGTTTATGACTTAACAATTCCAGAAACACACAATTTTGTTGCTAATGATATCTGTGTACACAATACAGCCTTTTGCTTAAACCTTGCTCATAATATCGCCGCTTCTTATAAATTACCAGTTGCTTTTTTCAGCTTGGAAATGTCCAAAGAGCAATTGACACAACGTTTATTAGCTAGTGAAGCACAAATTGAAAGTAGTTATCTGCGAACTGGTCGCCTCAGTCAAACACAATGGGAACCTTTAAGCCGTGCTATTGGTATCCTTTCCGAGATGCCAATTTATATTGATGACACGCCGAATATTACAGTTACACAAATGCGTAGTCAGGCAAGAAGGCTGCAAGCGGAAGTTGGAACTGAATTAGGATTAATTGTAATAGATTACTTGCAATTGATGGAAGGAGCAGGCGATAATCGCGTACAAGAATTATCAAAAATTACCCGTCAACTCAAAGGTTTAGCGCGTGAATTATCTGTACCAGTTATTGCTTTATCTCAGTTAAGTCGAGGGGTGGAAGCGCGTACTAATAAGCGTCCGATGTTGTCAGATTTGAGAGAATCAGGTTCGATTGAACAGGATGCGGATTTAGTAATAATGTTGTACCGCGATGAATACTACTCTCCCGATACTCCCGATCGCGGCATTGCAGAAGTAATTATAGCTAAACACCGCAACGGGCCTACAGGGACAGCGAAACTTTTGTTTAATCCACAGTTTACAAAGTTTCAAAATTTAAAAATTTAGCCGTTGAATTGGGGACTGGGGATTGGGTACTGAGAAAAGCCAATGCCCCATGCCCAATGCCCAATACCCCAACCTTTATTTAACTCCTAGCAATTCCACATCAAAAATTAGAGTTGCATTGGGTGGAATCACGCCACCAGCACCACGAGCGCCATAGCCTAACTCAGATGGGATGATTAACTTACGACGACCGCCGACTTTAATCGTGCTAACTCCCTCGTCCCAACCTTTGATTACCTGTCCAACGCCAATTTTAAAGCTGAATGGTTGGCCGCGATCGCGTGAACTATCAAACTTAGTACCATCTTCTAGAGTACCGACATAGTGAACTTCAACCGTTTGTCCTGGTTGAGGAGTCGCCCCAGTCCCCTCTTTTAACTCCACATACTTCAATCCAGACGGAGTAGTTACGGCATTAGCGTCAGACATAGTATTACTCGCAATTAAGATATTGTTTTCAGTTACAGTTGTGGCCGCTGGCGGCGTTTGGGTTAACTGGGCAGCAACGGCAGTATTCTGTTTACTGCCTACTTGCCCCACAGCCAAAAGCACAACACACACCAGCATGAACGCCACGCTGAGGAAAATTGGTTTCAAAATCAGTTCTCCTTACTTAAGTATCCTGGCAAAAAGATTACCAATAGGACACAATTAGTTTAAATCAGAAAGGACATCTTAACGCCAAAGCTTATTTTCCAAATCGCGCAATTGCCGCTCTAAACGGTCAATTCTACCCCGTAGTTCGTCCACTTCGGACTGTCGAGCTACGCCTAAATCTTGCATCATATTTCGCATTTGTCGTTGCATTTGGACATCCCAGTTTCCCTGCTCCGACTTTAACTGCTGGGCAATATCATCTATAACTGCCTTAGCTTGCTCAGGATTGAGCTTACCATCTTTAACCAAGTCATCGCTGACTTGGCGCAGTTTTTCTGCTACTAAAGACGTTGTGCCAAGACCCATCATCATTAGCTGTTGTAACCAGTTGTTGTTATCCATATTCCCTTCCTCTTACTTGTGTCAAAGCAGCTGATCCTTGCTCCTGAGTGTAGGCAATGAAGCTATGCGAAAAGCGTAGTTCTTCTAGCCTACATCTCTATTTTGGCAAATTAGCAAACACAGGATCGTAGGGTGTGATTATAGAACTACTCAAGTTTGAGGTTGCCCCGCATTTAAGGGAAAATTTTATCCAGAAGGACACGCAAATTTGAACAACAGCGCTGGCTGAATATCCTGGTTTTCTCGGTAAAGAGGTCTGGATCAACCTCAACTATCCTACATAAGTTATGGCGAACAGTCTCAATTAACCAAAACAAGGGGCAAAATCCCCTTGTTTGAAGGTAAGTAAAATTCCGTCACAGCCACTAATGAAGTACAGCGTAAATTCAGCCACCATCCCAATTAACTAGACAAATAGGGGCAATATCCTGCGGAAAGCCGCTTTGCCCCTACTTGTTGAGGGTAGTTCAACTTTTGTCACAGTGACTAGTGAAGCGATCGCCCCAAAAAATTATCATAATCCGACTTGAATTTTAGTTAAATTTGTGAACGCCATTTCTGAAAGGCAATCTCGTAATCCTCTGATTTACTCTGATAAACGCCCCACCAATGAAAAAATAATCCTAAACCCCATCCTAATGCTGGGAAAATAGCCCAAAAATAACCAGGACTAGTGATTAAATTCAAGAGAATGAGGAATAAATTCACTGCCAGGAAGGAAACACAATGCCCCAAAAAAGCTCTGCGTCGGAAAGTATTAAATGTGCGTCGTGACCGTTCTTCTTCTTGCTGAACTAACCACTTTTTTTCAGTTTTTTCCAAAATATCAGAAGAAATGCCTAACTCAGATGCCATTTCTATAAGCTGTTCTCGTGAAAATTCACCTTCCTGTTTCCGAGTGAGTGCTATTTCAAGGATTTTTTGCACATCTTCTGAATCGTAAGTCATTTTAACTACCTTATAAGTTTGTGTGTAAATGCGCTTTTGATTTCACGAAGTTTTCAATAGGCTTCGTTCAATTCAGTTAGCGAACGTCTCCACATTTTGCACCCAATACTTAGTGACATTCACAACCTTATTATTTTCTCACAACTGATTTAGGGCTACTGTATTTGTCAATACCTAAACCTTATTTGTGCGTAGGAGCAATTAATGAATTGACCCTACAATGTATAGTTTTGCATTGATAAAAGAGAAATAAAACTAAGTGTATTAAGAAGACTTGGAACTTAAGCCCCTTATTAAGAGTTAATGCTTAAATCCCAAGTCTTGTTATTTGCAATCTAAAATTTGGTGAGCGAAAATATGATTTTCAATCAGAAATCATGAGTATCATATTCGACAGTTCAGAGATTTAAGGAAGTGTAGATATCATCTGAATTGGCATTGAGGTAAGGACGTTGCAATTCAATTTCCCATAATGAGAAATGCCGTAAAATTGCTGCTATCTTATCTTCTGGCGTATCATTCCCTAGATGCCAAGCCTCAAGCAAACCATTAGCAACAATTTGGCATCGATGTGTACCAAAACTTTCTTGGTCGCCAAATTTACGGTCTGGCTCTTCAGCGATCGCTAACCCTGGTGCTATAAGCTTGGTAAATAAAGGTACTTGCTGCTGAAAATGCACTTGATTTTCTTTATATACCCTCTCTAAGACTGGACGAACAAGTTCATAGTCCTTTTTGTCGAAATAAAGCACTGCTGAGTCGTAACGCCCATAATCAGAAGGGTTATACAATGCTTTAAATGAGAAGGCAATGGATATAGCATTGAGTTGGGTAGTCAAATCGTTCATGACTGCAACTGAGCCTTCAGGAGTCAAATTGAAGTAGACACGTACCAAAGTTTGATAATTTCGAGCCATAGCTGCATTAGCAACTGCCATATAAAATCCGTTTTGTACCAGATTCTTAGGCATTTTGATTGATACCGAGTCACCAGTATTAGCCGTTTGTTGTAAGCTATCGGGTTCAATGTGCAGCTTTAAATCGTTCTTATACACTACCAAAGTACCATCAATGTCTTCTTTTATAACCAGCCAATCATGACTCCAGTAGCCTACACCTCTGTTATTTTCATGCAAGCGATCGTAAAAAGCTATATCTACGCCAAATAATGTATTGTTTTCGAGATTTTGATTCAAAGCCAAATTCGTTGCTTCTGCATTGGAAAGACTTTTCGATGAGCCGTTGTAGTAGAGGGCATAAAGTAAACTACGTAGTTGATAACTCAAAAACTTATTTTGAAAATCTAAAGATAATTGCTGAAAGTGAGAGACTAATGATTCTGGTACTTCCACTGAACCAAAATCTGGATGTCTAATACAGTGGTGAGATTGGATTTCAACATTATGAGCGATATCTTGTAGTGATGTCTGCAATAATTCTGGAATCTCTGACAGCTGATTTCCCAGCGAATCTAATAGTTGCATAAAAACTTGCCTGTCAAGAATGTGGAGAGATAGGGACAGACAAACAAAAAATGTTTGCGTCCCCTTGTTGACTTAGAATTTATTTTGAAGCGGGAGATAAGTTAATGGGAGATAGGTATGATGCATCTACACCAAAAATTGTTGGTATCGATGCTTCTGGACGGCATAATAAACTCTTAGCAACCTGGAGTATGCAAATACCTTTATTACCAAAAGTTTTTTCGTGCTGGAGTTTGGCTTGAATAGATTTAATCAAAGCGAAACCGCAAAACTGCATAACTCTCTGTAAAAAATCAGGACGATGTTCTATAATTTCGGGGAAAACAGAGAGATAAGCAATTACCAACTCTCTAATCGAAGGTTGTAGCAAATGTAGAGGAGTTGTTGCTAGACGTAAAGACTCTTGAATCGCCATTGTTTTACTAGTAATCATGCTGTGTAGCCAAAGTTGCAGGTAGCTGGCTATCAGTGTTCCTAAATCACTAGCTGGATCTCCCCAAGCGCCACGTTCCCAATCAATTAATCGAATAAGACTATCATCTGAGGACGATTCATCAAAAGCAGCTTCTTCCCAACTCAGAGATAGGAGAATATTGTTTAGTTTCAGATCGTTATGGGTTAAACAACAGGGAGTGAAGGCATTACTCAACTCTGCGATCGCCTGTCCTAAGCTATCATAACGTTGATAAAGAGACAAAAATTTTAGTCCATCGGTGGGCAACTTGCCAAAAACTGCCGGGGTAACTCTATCTATGCCAAGATTCAGGTTAGGAGTTCCTTGGCTGAATATTTGGAAAAACTCCTGATAGTCTTGACGGTCAATAGATAGGCGATGGACTGATGCTAAAGTAGTTCCAACTACCCTGGCAATCTCTACGGGAAATAAATTCAAATTCTTTTCCACATAAAAATCCATCAAATCCCGATAGTTAGTTAGATAATTGAAAACAAAGATTGAATTTTCAGGATCAAAATGTACTGCCTCCGAAAAATATGAGCGAATGTCGGTTAGTTCTGGGAAAGTTTGCAAAAAATTGTGAACTCGCCATTCTTTGAAAAATTCGCCAGCAGTCCTTCCCTCTCGTTTGTAAGGCTCTTGCTTAATTAGGAGTTTCCGCTCATCTGGTAAGCTGATTAATAAATTAAAGTTTTTAGCAGGTTTTAGCTCTATTTTGCTTAAAGACTTTTCATCTTGAGTACATAATCCATGAAGAATCAGGTAATCAAAAGCATTTTGAGAACTCAATAAGAATGATGTCATAGCTTCAGCTCATCGTCAAAATTAACAACTAAGAATTCTTGCGTAATTAGAAGACATTATTAATAGATTGATCATCTATTATGTCTACATCGCTATGTGTAGATTGTCATACAATACCTATTATTTTCGGCTGTACGAATCAATCAAATCTTCAAGCAACTCCAGGAGCTTTGCACTTTTTGAATCGATTCACTATTGAGTATTGAATGATTTTGCTAGCTCTGCAACTTCATGGATAGTAAATGCCAACAATGCAAATTGAAGATTTTTCAAACCATAGTTAAGAATCTGAGCAAGATCGTCATCTGCACCAGCATATATAGATATGTAATCTATGTTGCTAATATCTATGAGTAAACCTTCTGAATCATCGGTATGAAGATCAGAAATAGTAATTCTTGACATGGATTTCAATTCCCAAAAACATTGATCAATTAGTCAACATGAGCATAATTAAGCATCAATTACTTAATCATCTCACTCGCAGTCAGGAAAAAATTAATAAAATTGATCAACTGCTATGATTGATATTGATGAAGCTGTAAATTGCTTAATCCGATCGCCTATCCTTATTTTTGGTAATAAAGAAAGCTGATTATTAATCATATCGGTTTATTCAAAGCTATTTATTACAGCAGAATCTGGCAGCGATTAAGCTGTGTAGTGCTTAATCGCTAATTCAAAAAGTTCTACAGAGCAATGTAGCTCAGTAGTAAACTACAAATTAAAAATGAGTATCAACATCGCTGAAGGACTTGACGATGTGTGCAGTCAAGCTAGCTCCAAAGGCTAACAATGCAAATTCTTGTCCCTTAAGACCGTAAGCTAAAAGTGGGTCTAAACCACTGGCAACACTAGAAATCTCATTACCACCACCATAAACAGTGATAGAATCTACATTGTTCAGGTCGTTGAGGAAGCTTTCAGAATCTTGGAACAGTTCAGAACCGGTGGTATTTAGTTGTGAAAGAGCGATACTTGCCATAATTTTGTCCTAAGATAATTGTCACAATTCAGCAGATTTGACAGCGATTAAGCTGTGTATTGCTTAATCGCTAATTCAACAAGTTCCACAGAGCAATGTAGCTCAGTAGTAAACTACAAATTAAAAATGAGTATCAACATCGCTGAAGGACTTGACGATGTGTGCAGTCAAGCTAGCTCCAAAGGCTAACAATGCAAATTGTTGTCCCTTAATACCGTAAGCTAATAGTGGGTCTAAGCCATCGGCAACGCTGGAAACATCATTACCACCACCATAAACAGTGATAGAATCTACATTGTTTAGGTCGTTGAGGAAGCTTTCAGAATCTTGGAACAGTTCAGAACCAGTGGTATTTAGTTGTGAAAGAGCAATACTAGCCATAACTTTCTCCTAAGATAATTGTCACAATTCAGTAGATTTGACAGCGATTAAGCTGTGTATTGCTTAATCGCTAATTCAACAAGTTCCACAGAGCAATATAGCTCAGTAGTAAACTACAAATTAAAAATGAGTATCAACGTCGCTGAAGGACTTGATGATGTGTGCAGTCAAGCTAGCTCCGAAGCCTAACAATGCAAACTCTTGTCCCTTAAGACCGTAAGCTAAAAGTGGGTCTAAACCACTGGCAACACTAGAAATCTCATTACCACCACCATAAACAGTGATAGAATCTACATTGTTCAGGTCGTTGAGGAAGCTTTCAGAATCTTGGAACAGTTCAGAACCGGTGGTATTTAGTTGTGAAAGAGCGATACTTGCCATAATTTTGTCCTAAGATAATTGTCACAATTCAGCAGATTTGACAGCGATTAAGCTGTGTATTGCTTAATCGCTAATTTAACAAGTTCCACAGAGCAATGTAGCTCAGTAGTAACCTACAAATTAAATCCAAGGATCAGTATCGCTGAAGGACTTGACGATGTGTGCAGTCAAGCTAGCTCCAAAGGCTAATAATGCAAATTCTTGTCCCTTAATACCGTAAGCTAATAGTGGATCTAAGCCATCGGCAACGCTGGAAACATCATTACCACCACCATAAACAGTGATAGAATCTACATTGTTTAGGTCGTTAAGGAAGCTTTCGGAATCTTGGAACAGTTCAGAACCAGTGGTATTTAGTTGTGAAAGAGCGATACTTGCCATAATAACTTTCTCCTACAATAATTCGTCCCATTTGAAGAGACTTTGGCAGCGATTAAGCTGTGTATTGCTTAACTGCTGATTCCATTTTTATTCATAAATTTTATAAAAATCAAGCTTGTAAGCCTGATTTGTAAGACATAAATAAATGGGTTGCGTCTTTATTGATGGCTTTATTTTTATTTAAAAAATGTTTAAAAAACATCTTATATTATTTGTATAAATTAGCGATCTAAAGATTATAAACTTCTTTGATAAGTCGAGAGTCTAACTTTTCATAAATCAATACGCTTGGGTTAAGAAGAATAGTAGAATAGTAGGTTGGGTTGAGGAACGAAACCCAACAAAGCCTTGATAATGTTGGGTTTCGTTCCTCAACCCAACCTACACCATTTTTAGTTTTTAGCTTTAACTGAACCGCATTGGTAGCTGATTAGTATATTTCAAGTCTGTGAAATACAAAAATACTTCACCTGCTCTGTCACGAAGCTTGGAGACGAGAGGGGTGTATTTCATCAAAGTACCGTATGAAAGTTTTCAGACTTGTGAAATCCTGTGTAGATAGGCATGATATTCGACAGGGCTAGACTTATTTTAATAAAAGTATAGAATTATGTATTCAATCAATTGCAAACATCTGTAAACAAAAATCGTGCGCTCTTAATTTATCTAAGAACGCACGAGCTTAATGACTATAAAATTCTGATTGTTCACAATTATTGTAAACCAGTCAGTTGTTGCCGTAGGTCTACTATTTGCTGTTCTATGTTACTTAACCAATCATTAACAGTCTCTCTTACATTTTCCCTTGAAAGCGTGCCAGAAGTATCTTCATCGTCTCTTCTTGATCTTCTTCTTCTTCCACCCTCTACAGTTCTCATTTCCCAATCAGTTAGTTCGGTGAGCAGATTCACGTCACTATTAGGATGCAGGTTAGATATTAAGATCATGACTATTGATGTACCTCACAAAATCTAGTGATATTAATTGATCTAGTCTGAGATAACATTAAGCTAAAAATCCAGACTCCATCATTTGTATTTTGCAATAAAATCTTAGTCATTTAACTTTTTAAAGCTAATTTTCAAGACATAACTAAAGGATTTTCGTCTTTAAAAGCGATGATTTATATTCTGATCTTGTTTGTCTCCCTAAATGAGTAGAGACGCGATATCTCGCGTCTCTACTTATCGTTACGATCGCAATTTGGATTAATTCTTCGCCTGTGGTTGCGAACCAGGAATCGTTACATCTATTGGTGTCACCGTTGCTGCTAGCTGCGTCAATGGCGGTTGAATAGCGGTTTGATTCCCCACCACTAGAGTCACAAGCTTTTCTGGCTTGAGGTATTCTCGTGCTACCCGTTGCACATCAGCAGCTGTGGTGGCGGCGACGGCTTTTTGATAGCGAAAGAGAAAATCAGCCGGATAGCCGTAATATTCGTATCGCATCAACCGTGACAAGGTTTGGCTGGGGTCTTGAAAGTTGAATACAAATGAGTTGAGTGTAGATTCTTTGGCAAAAGCTAGTTCTTTTGCTGTCACTCTTTGGGTTTGAATGCGCTTGATTTCAGCTTGTAAGGCTTTGACAAACTGCACCGTAGCATCCGATCGCGTTTGTCCACCAGCAACAAACATCCCAGGATAGTCGTAGCGGGGACTCCACTGGCCATAAACAGAGTAAGCTAAACCTTGGCGCGATCGCAATTCATTAAATAAGCGTCCACCAAATCCATTTAACACCCCATTCAATACATCCAGCGCCGCATAATCGGGACTGTCAAACCGTCCGCCTAAATGGCCGAGAAGCACACTACTTTGAGTTAATTGTGGCTGATTGACAAAAAAGACTCCGCCTGTATTAGCTGGCGAAACCGATGGTAATTTGGGTTTAGCAATACCTGGGTTGCGATTCCAGTCGCCAAACTTAGCTTGAATGAGCGATCGCATTTTCTTAGAGTCAAAATCCCCCACAATCCCCAAAATTATATTATTAGGGTGGAAATATTGCTGATAAAACTTGAGCAAATCCTCACGCTCAACCTTATCCACCGTTGCATACTCTATGGTGCGAGAGTATGGACTATCTTTACCATAGATCAATTTCTTAAATTCTCGATTGGCAATCCCATCTGGGTTATCATTACGACGAGCAATACCACCCTTCGCTTGCGTCTTAGCCAAGTCTAGCTTTTCTTGAGCAAATGCAGGCGATCGCAGCACCTCGGCAAATAGCCCAAACACCGTTTCTAAATCTTCACTCAGCGCATCAAAGCTAGCACTACCAGAACCTTCGCCAATACTAGCTTCTACAGATGCCGCCCGTTGTTCCAACATCTCATTGAGTTCATCAGCCGAATGTTGCTTAGTTCCCCCAGTTCGCATCACCGCGCCTGTAAAACCAGCTAACCCAACTTTCTCCATTGGTTCCAAGCGATTTCCTGTCCGCACAAATGCCGTCCCATTCACCAACGGCAATTCGTGATCCTCCATCAAATAGACAACCAAGCCATTTTGGAGAACAAACCGTTCATATTTCGGTATTTTAATCTCAGGTAACGCTGGCAACTGCAACTCACTATAATGCTTTGCCTCAGTCGTTGCCGCCAGAGAAAAATTACAAGTTAAAAGTAAACACGCAAAAACAGCAACCAAAGCATAAATTAACCCCTTCCCATTTTTGATTTTCAACGCCATCCGCCTTTTACCCTTCACCTTGTACCTCTTCATATCTCTCTTCCTCTGCGCCTCTGCGGTTCGTTTCTCTTATCCTTATTTCGACAACAACTTCCCAATCGTGCGATTTCCCGGCGTAAACGTCTCCTTCGCCACTCTTTGAATATCAGCCGTCGTTACCGCCGAAATATCATCCAACTGCTTAAACAAATTCCGCCAAGAGCCAGTTTTCACCTCATATTCCAACAATTGTTGAGCCATCCCCATATTTGAATCGAGAGTACGTAACAAACCCGCCCTGGCTTGGGTTTTCACCCGTTCCAAATCAACCGCCGCCACAGGTTCAGTTTTTAATTTGTCAATTTCTTGGCGCAAAGCCACCGCCACTTCATCAACTGTATGACCAGGAGCCGTGAGAGCATAGAAAAATATCAGGTTTGGATACTTATCTCCAGGGAATCCACTGTAACCTTGAGCATTTAGCGCCAAACGCTGTTTTTCTACCAAAGACTTATACAAACGCGACGTGCGCCCATCACTTAATAAACTACCAATGATTTCATAGGTTGCATTATCTGGATGGGTAACTGCCGGACGATGATAACCTTCTAAATACCAGGGTTGAGAAGGAAGTTGTAAACTAACTTCTTGTGTTTGTTTTTGTGGCGGTTCCACCGGGATTTGTGCAACAGCTTTAGTTTTTGCTTTATAGCGGCCAAAATAAGTTTGCGCTAGTTTTTTCACTTCAGCCGGGTTAACATCTCCAACAATAGCGATCGCTAAATTACTTGGTACGTAATGAGTATCAAAGAAATTTTGGACATCATCTGGTGTCAGATTGCGGATATCTTGGTCATAACCAATCACCGGACGCTTGTAGGGATGGACTTTGTAAGCAGCATCGATAAACTTTTCCACCATTTGTCCAATGGGTGAATTCTCTATCCGCATCCGTCGTTCTTCTAAAATTACATCTTTCTCTTTATAAAACTCACGGCGAATTACCGGATCGAGAAATCGTTCCGACTCCAACGACATCCACAGTTCCAGCTTATTGGCAGGAAAACTGTAAAAATAACGGGTAGCTTCGGTTGAAGTATTAGCATTTAAACCAACACCTCCCGCTTGTTCCACAATTTGCCCCAATTCGTTTTGCTTGACAAGCTTACCTGCTTGTGATTCTACTTCCTTAAACTCAGTTTCTAACCGCGCAACCTCATTTTTTTTGCCATTGGCTTTCGCTGCTTTAATTTGAGTATCTAACTGCTGCAATTTATCTAGTAGAGGTTTTTCTGCTTTGTAGTCTTGTGTACCAATGCGCGTTGTACCTTTAAACGCTAAATGTTCCAGAAAGTGAGCTACACCGGTTTTACCATCTGGCTCATCCACACCACCAACATTTGCATAAGTCAGAAAGGAAACCACAGGCGCTTGATGCCGTTCTAAGACAAGGAATTTTAGACCATTGTCGAGGCGAAACTCCGTTAACTGTTTAATGACTCGATCCAGATAAGGTTGGATCGAATTTTGAACTTGTGGAGTTTGAGTTTTGGTTTCTTGAGGAGGTGCAATTTGAGTTTGAGCTAGAGCAATTTCTGGTAATAATCCCCACCAGAAAACGATCAAAGCCAACAAAGTGACAAACAACCGCCGTAATAAATCCAAAAATGACCGACTGATCTGGTTCATAAGCAAAAATTAAGATAAAGTTACACTACCTGAGAAACAGGATACTTAGCAAAAGGACGTTAATGTTGTATTAAGCTTGTTGAGCTTTTTTACTTGACGTTAGACAATAATGCTACAAATCGTGTTCCGCACATTTCACCATAACTGTTATGCGAGTTTTTAATTCTTCCCCACCCTCAGAGGCTCAGACGCGCACCCGGATTTTACAGGCAGCACAACGGTTGTTCGCCTCTCAAGGATTTGACGGCACTACCACCCGTGATTTAGCGCAGGCGGCAGGTGTAGCTGAAGGCACTCTATTTCGTCATTTTCCCAATAAAAAAGCAATTTTAGTAGAAGTAGCCACGAGTGGCTGGGTAGAAATTTTAACAGATTTGCTGACAGAATTAAGTGAAATGGGCAGCTATAAAGCCGTAGCTCAAGTGATGCGTCGCCGGATGTGGAACTTTCAAAAAAATGCCGATTTGATGCGCGTTTGTTTTATGGAGGTGCAGTTTCACCCCGATTTGCGCGATCGCATTCAATTAGAAGTCATTACCAAAATGACCGATGTGGGCGAAGCATTTTTTCAAACAGCTATGGATAAAGGCATCTATCGCAAAACGGACGCAAAGCTAGTTGCGAAAGTTTTCTTGGGAATGTTTGCGATCGCAGGTTTTTCTAACAATACCCTCATCGAACCTGACGCTTCCCCCCAACAAATGCAGGAAATGGCCGAAGGACTCGCTGATATCTTCCTTAATGGTGTTTTGGTTAAAGATTAGGGCATTGGGCATTGGGAAGAGGACTTGGGGACAAGGAGAATTGGGGACAAGGGGAAAGACTTGTTTCAAGTTCTCACTTCTTGTCCCCTGTCCGTTTGTCCCCTTGTCCCCTTGTCCCCCCGCCCCCTGCCCCATTCCCTATTCCCCATTCAGCACTATTTTCGCCTGCTGACTCCACTGTTGTACTAGCTCAATTGCTGGACACAAGTCTCGTCGCTGCATTGTTGCTACTTGCAAGCGCATAATTTGTTGGTGCAATCGGTGAGTGGGAGTCTGTGCTAACTGTGTCACGGAACCAATACCTGCATGGAGCAATAAACCACAATATTGTATGCCTACACTAGGAATACGCGCCAAGTCAGCTAAAGCCATCCATTTATTTACATACTGAAGATGAATCTGTAATTTATTTGCTAACGCCAGCCGTGCCTCTAGAGTCTTTCCTTGTTTGACTAGCGCTACTGTGCTACTAATCCCACAATTTTGCAGTTGTGATTGTTCCTCGTGGCTGAGTCCAGGTAATTGCTCGATTGGCCAGTCACGAGATGCGAGCAGATTTCGATTATTTGTATTTTTAGCAGACATTTTAAAACTAAATATAGGCTTGTTCACTCACATATACAGCAATCCTAAATCATTCATGAACAACAAGATACCCTCCTCTGATTAGAAGTCGGGTATCTAAGCCTTAAAGTCTTGGCGTTTTTCCTGCCACTCTATGGGAATATTTCACATCTAAATGTGACCTACTACAATGCCATTGTATCGACTAACAATGCCATTGCATCGACTAACATTAAGATGGGCGTAATAGTTAAAATCTAACTCGTTCATAGTGGATTGCAGAAAACCTATGACACCGATTCCGAATCTCATTACCCAAGTTCTCGATGCTGAGTTTTTGCCGGATGCGATTGATTTGTAATACAAGCTTATGTAGTAAATAACTCACCTCGCAGAACAGTTACCGCTTGTCCGGCGAGAAAAACGCGATCGCCTCCGTTATAGCGTACTTTTACCACTCCACCGCGACGGGATGCTTGATAAGCCAATAACTCATCTTTGTGTAAGCGATCGCGCCAGAAGGGAGCAAGACAGCAATGGGTAGCGCCAGTTACAGGGTCTTCATCAATTCCTAAACCCGGTGCAAATAAACGAGAGACGAAATCATATTCAGAATCAGAGTCGGTAAGGCTGGTGACAATGATCTCAGAAATAGGCAAAGTTTTTAATATTTGAAAATTTGGCTGTACTTGCCGTACCAAATCTTCAGATTCCAATTCCACTAAATAGCCAAAAGAATTTAAAAAAACAGATTTGTATGGTACACCCAAAGCAGCCTTAAGTTCTCGTGGGGCGATTGTTTCTTGTGAGTGATTCACAGGAAAATCTAACTCAATCCACTCATCTTGCAAGTTAGCAATCAGCAATCCGCTTTTGGTGTAGAACCGCGCAACTTCATTCTCCGACAAATGCCCCTCTGACCAAAGTACATGGGCACTAGCTAAGGTTGCGTGACCACAAAGAGGCACTTCTATCGTCGGCGTAAACCAACGCAGATTGAAGCCATCATCCTGTTTAACTAAAAAAGCCGTCTCAGATAAATTCATCTCCTGCGCTACATTCTGCATCCAGCGTTCATTTTGGCGAGTAGGCAAAACACAGACAGCAGCAGGATTTCCTGCGAAAGGTCTATTGGTAAAAGCATCAACTTGAGTAATGATTTGTCCCATTAGAGTCACCCTAAAAATTAGATAGCAATATACTTATCAGGAGTGTGTTAGAAATTTATGCCGATAGTTAACATTATTTTTAAGCCCATTGCTACGCGTCTATAGCGCACTAAAGTTCATTTAAGCATTTATTGTTTCTCTCTGTATCCTCTGCGCCTTGTTGCAAAAATTGACTTTGACAAAAATTTATAGCTTTAACCCAAACCTATTAGTCTATAGGGATTTTCGATGTGGAATACAGCCACTGGTTTATAAGGACAGACTGCCATGCCGTTACAGCAACAGGACTTACGCAATAAAATAGCCCAAACCTTTATTCTTCGGTAGAGGCAATTCATGTAGACGCAAAGCGGCTTCCCACAGTGTATTGCCTCTACCGCGTGTAGTTTTGCGTAAGTCCTAATCAAAATGGAAATCGCCATATACAGTACCTTATAAATTAGGAATACAATCTCCACAAACTAGGGTAAATGTTCAAGGAAAACCGAAACATGAGCATAAAAATCTTCAGAAGCATCTTTGCTGCTGTCAACTTAGCGCTAATTTCTGGAGGATTAGTTAGTTGTGCTGTTGAAGTACCACAGCCACTTGCACCAACTGAGCAACAAAAACCAGTTCTGCAACCTAACCAGAACGACAATGATGATGATGGCGATCGCAAAAATCGCAAAGATGATGATGATGATGGTGATCGCAAAAATCGCAAAGACGATGACGATAAAGAAGATAACGACTAAATAAAGGCAAAACTATAACCTGAAGTTTCCATTTATGCTTATCCCACAAACTTCTACTTCCCTCGCCGATTGTTTACGCCTCCGACGGCAAAAATTAGCAAACCTCATTAAGTTTCCCGTAATTCTGTGGTCAGGTAGCAACAGTCCCCGCAACTTTCCAGCAAATCCCTTTCCATTTCGCGCTAACAGTCATTTCCTCTATTTTGCCGGACTGCCATTATCAAATGCAGCAATTCGTTTAGAAGCCGGCAGGCTAGAACTATTCATGGACGATCCATCACCTAGTAGCACTCTTTGGCATGGAGAAATGCCAACGCGCAATGAAATAGCCCAGAAGATTGGGGCAGATATGGCTCGACCAATGGCAGAATTAGAGTCTTGGGTAGAAAATGCTGTCACACTTGCTGTACAAGATGCAGCGACATGGACGCAACAATCGCAGCTATTAAATAGATGGGTTTTACCCCAAAGTCCTCCCCAAGGAATTGACTTAGATTTAGCTAAAGCGATCGCCTCCATCCGCCTCACTCACGATGAAGCTGCATTAACCGAGTTGCGAAAAGCTGCTGCTGTCACTGTTGAAGCACACAAAGCTGGGATGGCAGCAACACCTCAAGCCAAACTAGAAGCAGAAGTTCGCGCCGCGATGGAAGGGGTAATTATTGCCCACAATATGACCACCTCTTACAACAGTATTGTCACCGTTCACGGCGAAGTTTTGCATAACGAACACTATCACCACCCCTTGCAACCAGGTGATTTACTGCTTGCCGATGTTGGCGCTGAAACTGAGATGGGTTGGGCAGGTGATGTCACTCGCACATGGCCAGTTTCCGGTAAGTTTTCACCTACCCAAAGAGATATTTATAATGTAGTGCTAGCCGCTCATGATGCTTGCATTGCCAAAATACAGCCTGGTGTAGAGTATGAGGATATTCATCTATTAGCTGCCACGGTTATAGCTGAAGGTTTAGTAGAGTTAGGCATTTTCCAAGGAAATCCTCAATATTTAGTAGAGATGGATGCCCACGCGCTGTTTTTCCCTCATGGTATCGGTCATCTACTGGGTTTAGATGTCCATGATATGGAAGATTTGGGAGATTTAGCAGGGTATGAAGAAGGACGGAAAAGGAGCGATCGCTTTGGCTTAAGCTACCTCCGTTTAAATCGTCCCCTGCGTCCAGGAATGTTAGTTACAATTGAGCCTGGTTTTTATCAAGTGCCAGCAATTTTAAATGATGCCAATGTTCGCTCAAAATATCAGAATGTGGTGAACTGGCAGCGTTTATCTGAATTTGCCGATGTGCGCGGAATCCGCATCGAAGATGATGTTTTAGTTACGGCAGAAGGTAGCGAAGTTTTAACAGCTGCATTACCGAATGATGCTGATACTATAGAAAATTTAGTAGGTCGTTAATCTAGCCTTTAAAAGTGGTAAAAATTTTGGTCAATAACTCTTTACTCTGTGTCCTCTGCGCCTCTGTGGTTCAAAAAATTATAGAACCGCAGAGTCACAGAGAGCTTACCCCTCTCCTAAGAAACCGTATTTGTTTGAGGTTGGGGAATAAGCTCAAAACCTAATTGCTGCGCTCTTTTTTGGAGATTATTAACTGTGCGTTCACGATAGCGTTGTTCATAATAGTCCATGCCTTGATCAACATAGTCACCACCAGATGTCCAGAGTTGATAGAACCCACATTCCGCAGGTGCGATCGTAAATGCTGTATTTTTAAAAATGACCTAAATGCTGCATTTTAGAAGCATGACAGCATCACCATTAGATATAAGAGTACAGGATATTGACCACTGTGGGATAGTCGCAGGCATATGTGACGAAATGGAACTAGTAGAGCAAATCAATCGGCTACTAGGAAGCCATCCGCAAGAAATAATTAGTGCAGGTCAAGTGGTAAAAGCAATGATTCTCAACGGATTAGGGTTTGTCAGCGCCCCATTATATCTGTTTGAAAAATTTTTTATTGGCAAAGCTACAGAACACCTACTGGGAGAGGGGATACATCCAGAACACTTAAACGATGACCGTCTAGGTAGAGTGTTGGACAAACTCTACTCCTTTGGGCTAACAGAAGTATTTGTAACGGTGGCACTATCTGCGGCTCGTAAATTTGGTGTAAAAATGGACAGTTTACACCTGGATTCAAGTTCGTTTCACGTCGATGGTAATTACACACTCCAAACTCCAGAGGAGGAAGCAGAACCTGGAACAATCCACATAACTTATGGTTATTCGAGAGATCACCGCCCAGACTTAAAGCAATTTATTCTTGACTTGATGTGTAGTGGAGATGGAGACATCCCGCTATATTTAAGAGTCGCAGATGGGAATGAATCAGACTCAGCCATGTTTGCCAAATTAATCGCGGACTTCAAACGGCAATGGCTCCTTGATGCTTTGTTTGTAGCTGATGCGGCACTGTACACAGAAGAGAACTTGCAACAAATGAAGCAGTTACGTTGGGTATCGAGAGTACCAATCACTTTGACTGCTGCTAAACAGTTGTTAGATAACATTCATGAAAATGCATTTGTTTCCAGTTCATTACCGGGATACCGTATCGCTTCATGTTGTAACTTTTATGCCGATATACTACAACGTTGGATAGTAGTTGAAAGTCAAGTCCGTAAACAAGCTGACCTGAAGCAACTAGAAAAACGTTTATCTAAGCAGTTGACTAAAGCCCAAACCGAACTTAAACAGTTATCTCAACAGCAGTTTGCTTGTGAAAAAGATGCCCAACTTGCTGCTGAACGCATGAATTGTAAGTTGCCTTTACATCAGCTAGTTGATATCAAAGTAGTTGAAATTTTGCAGCACAAGGGACGTGGTAGACCGCGAAAGAATGCTGTTATAGAAAAGCACTATCAACTTTGTGCAACACTTGCACCCAAACAAACTGCTATAGATGTTGAAGTCCAAAGAGCCGGTAGGTTTCTCCTAGCAACCAATGTTCTTGATGCTTCTGAGTTAAGTGATGCTCATGTGTTAATTGAGTATAAGGCACAGCAATCTACTGAACGCGGTTTTCGCTTTCTCAAGGACCCGCTATTCTTTACTTCCAGTGTCTTCCTCAACTCACCCAAACGGGTTGCCGCATTAGCCATGATTATGGGCTTGTGTTTGCTTGTTTATAGTTTGGGTCAAAGGGCATTGCGTCAAGCACTCGATAGAGCTAAAAAGACTATCGATGATCAGTTGGGTAAACCTACTGCTGCTCCGACTCTACGCTGGGTCTTTCAATGTTTTATGTCGATTCACTTAGTTACTGTTGCCCAAACCAAGCAAATTACTAATTTGACTTCCGAAAGACACTGGATTCTCAACTTTTTTGGTGCCCCCTGTCGAAAATATTATCTGCTTTGCTAACTAGCCTGCGGAATGTGGGATAGAAAATCCGTGCTAACTTGTGAGCACTGGCAGTGATTGCTTTAGGCGCACCAAGACGAGAACGTAGACGACGATAAAACGCACCTAAAGCAGAATTACTTTTGCCAGCAGTTTGTGCTGCCATGCGAAAAGCATTGGCTGCTCGATTGATAACCTGACGAGTTTGAGAACTTTTAACTTTGCCACCAGTAATATTACTACCAGGACACAGCCCTAACCAAGAAGTAAAATGTTTGACACTCTTGAAGCGACCGGGATCTAAAACAACTTCCGAGAGAATAATTTGCACAGTTAAGACACCCAAACCATCAATTTTGTATAGCGCTTAACCGCTTAAACCAAGGGTATTGGAATATATAGATATTAAATTACAAACTTTTCTCGTAAGCTATTAGATATACATTTATTAGTAACGTAATACTCTTAATTACAATTAAAAAAATCGACCTTACTGTTAATAAAGTCGATTTAATCAAGCGGATTAATTCATGGAGTCAACCTGAAATCCAAAATATTATGTTCCCTAACTTAGGAGTTCTCCTGTTTCTTGTAGGGAGTGTAAGCGGCGGTAAATGCCTTCTTGATGTAAGAGTTCATCGTGGCTACCGACTTCTACAATCTTTCCTTGCTCCAAAACTACAATTTTATCTGCTTCTCGCACTGTACTTAAACGGTGGGCAATCACAATAGTGGTGCAAGTACCCTGAATCGATCGCATCGCTAGCTGAATTGAACGCTCAGATTCATAATCTAAGCTAGAAGTGGCTTCGTCAAAAATCAGCACATCTGGTTCCACTAGCAACGCTCTCGCAATTCCTAACCGTTGTCTTTGTCCTCCAGATAATCTGACACCTCGTTCACCCACAACGGTGTAATAACCTTGGGGTAAGTGTTGCACTACTTCATCGACTCTGGCAATTCTACAGGCTTCCTTAACCTGCTCTAAACTTGCATCCCGCCTGCCATAGGTGAGGTTATCCAAGATAGTACCGTTGAAAACGTCTACTTCTTGGTGAACGATCGCTAGCCTTCGTCTATACTTACCCACATTCAAAGTGCTAATATCTTGACCATCAATCAAAATTTGACCTTTTTGAGGTTCAAAATATCGCAACAGCAATTTAACTAGAGTAGACTTACCAGAACCAGAACGCCCAACTAATGCCACTGTTTGATATGGCTCAATCAACAAGTTAATATCTTGCAAAACTTGACGGTTGGCATCATATCCAAAACTGACGTGGGACAACTCAACTTTTCCAGTAAATTTATAGGGTAATTCTGTCTGGTTGCTCTCTTCTAAAAGACTAGCTGAATCAGATGGAATTGGCTCTTGGAGAAATTCGTGAAACCGCAGCATAGAAGAATAACGACGGGCAAAAAGTTCTCCCAATGTGCTAATAGGTTCTAATTCGGCATAAGCCATGCTAGAAAGAGTTAATGTCATGACAAAGTGACCAAGAGAAATTCTACCGTCTACTGTTGCTGCTAAAGTCAAACCCAGGATAGTAAAAACACAAAACTGAATTACAGTCCTTTGCCAAGTAGCCAGTTTCACATAACCTTTGTGAACGCGATACTCAACTACCATTAGCTCACGATCCAAACGTTGCTTTTGCCGCTTTAGTTCATGAGCTTCAGTAGCAAATGCTTTTACCGTTTTTATGTTGGTGATTAGTTCAGAATTACGACTTTCCGTATCTTCTGAATATTTATCCAGAATAGTTTCATGCCAAATCAGATGCTTTAAATCCTTCAAGCTAAAGCCAAGAATAACTACAAAGGAAATCAAATATAAAATCGCAATTCGCCACTCAATCACCAAGATAAACAAGAAAATTCCCAGTACCCGGACTAGTTTAGGAATTAATTGTCCGGCAACTTCAGGGTACGTAAAAGTGTGGTTAGAAATACCTCTTGCTATTCTTCCAGCAATTCTTCCTGGGTTATTTTCATCATAAAATTCTAGTGGGAGAGTGAGAATTTTTTCTACGGCTGTTTGGGCTTTCTGGCGACGCAACCTTAAGGATATATCCCAGTGAAACCAATGGGTTAACCAAGGTTGGGTTGGCGCTTTGACTACGGTGACAACGAAAACTAAACCCAGTAATACACCCAAAGATAGAGTTTTATTAATAGGGTAATTGGTGATGTCAGAAAAAGTTGCGATCGCACTTTGAAGTGGTTTATCCAAAGGTTGATTAGACAAAACGTTTAAAATCTGCCCAATCGCATAAGGAACAACCAAATCAATAATTTCGTAAATGCTAGATGCTGTAATACTAAAAAGACTCAGCTTCCAGTCAGAGCGAAAGTAATTGACAATATCTTGAAATTTGGCCATGATGCACACCGTCCAAGAGCGCGATCGTGAGCTTGGAATTTATATACTACAAGCATATTACAAAGTAGTCAAGGGCTATAGATTTAAATCACTCCTTTGGAGTAGTAAGCATTTGTGCTGGGATAAATTCTAGGCGATAGCGATAGAGAGCAACTGGTTGAGAATTAGCTTTAAAGTAATCTGGATCTTGGGGTGAAAGATAGACAGCAGTAACTTGATCTGCCTCAATTGCCGGATTAGCTGTTGGAAGTTTATGATAAGCAGTGGTAGATTCTACAGAGTTTAAATAGGGGCGTGAGCCACCTTTGAATAATTGTTGAAACACTTCTGTGGTGATGAACTTGCCATCAGGAAGAGTTTCTGTAGCTCGTGCAGTCACAATGGAAACTAGTTGGCGACTGCTACGCAGGAATGTAATCTGACGATTAGGTGAATCTGGATCTACTTTGACTGATAACACTGCTTCATCCCCTAAATAAGCTCGTGCCAAATTCAAACTATTAAACGCTCTATCTGCCACCAAACTTGGGGATTTGTAATCTATCTGAGGAAATATTTTTAACCTAGAAACATCTGGTTGTTCTTTCACAAATCTTACTACAAAACTCACAGGCTGATTTAATTGTCGGCGATTACCTTCAAACCCTGGAGTTACGATATCTGGTGCTAAAGGTGCAGCTAAATCTACTAAAGTACTGGTAACTTGCCAATCACCAGCCATCCATTCAGGGTAAACCAAATCACCCGAAGCCGATTGCACTGAAGTTAGTTTTTCCCACTGAGGAAAATTTGCTAACCGTTCAGATAACTCTCCTGCAAGAGCTTCGCTACTCCATAGTAGGACAAAAACCAGCAAGCAAAAACTCCAAATTCTCTTCATTACAAGCATCAGAAATTTATTTTTTATTGAATAGAAATTATTCCATACGACAATTATGTTGGATTTTGTTGACTTGAAGTTAAAGCCAATCCAGTTGAGCGATCACTATCCAAGGAATTCATTACACAACAATGGATAATCTTTAGTACTTTCTTATACAATATTTACGCACATTGTACGAATTCTTGGAGTTCTTGGTGTCTTCTCTGCGAAGGCGATTCGGTAATTTAGGTTTTTTGGCGATCTTATGTCTGAGTTCTGATACAATTTATAAAATATTTAAAAAATCTATAATTACCAGTGTAACAATTTCATAAAATACCAATTTATCTAATTGCATAAGCACTGTATGAATGTAATTACTCTGTGACTTACAGCCTAAGATCCAACTAATTATTATTAAATTTTCGTAAGTATATAAAAATAGGGAAATTAATGAATGAATGCACGTAATCCTGAAGTTTGTTTGCTCTCATCAGAAGCTGACAAAGCAATAGCAAATCTGCTCACAGATGCTTTAAACTACTACAGTATTGATATTTGGCAACCTAAAGATATATCAATAGGAAGCAAAACCATCAGTGAAACAAGAACAGCGCTAGACAAGGCTAAATTTGTTATAGTTTTATTATCAAATAATTTTGTTAAATCTTCTTTATTCATAGAGTTAGCTGTGGACGCAAAAAGAAATAACAAAGTACTAATTCCCGTTTTAATTGAAAATATCAGGATTCCTGGAGAATTTTTAGATATTCAGTCAGCTAATCTAATAAATTGGGATGGAAATAGGGAAAGTGAGCAAATTGTCCAACTTTGGAAACTTATCCAACAGCAATTTTTGAAATATCCAAGTAAGAAAATAGGATTCAATAATAATCAACTTATCGCTATTATCGGTCTGATTTTAACAGGCATGGGTGTATTGGTTGCTATTGTAACACCAGAAATTAGATGTAAATTAAAGCTACAACAATGTCCTGATAAATCCTCTATTGAAAAAACTGGTCAATCTTCTGAAGTTACTTTACGATCAAAGGATGTAAGCAATTCACCAGTTCCTATACAAACTACATCCCCACTTGAACCTACAATTGTAGATCCTTTACCAGATACAACGTCTATACAACCAATATCTACACCTCAACCTCCAATTGTAAATCCTTTACCAGACATAACTCCCATACCTACAATTAAAAACAAAGCATCTTCTGAACAAAACTTTGACATAGAACAGGTTAATTTTAAACTTCAAAGCTGCAAACACTCAAATCAAAACGTAAAATGTAACTTGCTAATAGAAAATACTGGCAATGAGAAAACACTTACATTATATGCTATTCATCTTAACAAAATAAGTAGATTATTTGATTTAGCTGGTAATGAATACACAGCTGAATCAGTTGAGATTGGTATATCAAAATCAAGTCGTTATCACGGTTTTGCTCGTACAGAACTTATACAAAATTCTAAGATTCAATCTAGTATCAG